>NZ_PUIA01000069.1:0-300000 GCF_002967715.1 Blastopirellula marina | reverse complement strand
CGCGTTCTTCGCGATTGGTCCACAGGGATTCGCCTTGTTCCAGGCGAACTTCATACCGGCCTTCGCATTGGCAATCGTCCTCACCACAGAAGTGTGGTACGTCTGAGATCCATAAGATGCGATAGATCGGTACGTGCTTGTCGTCGATGATGCAAAAGAGCGAACTCATGGGCGACTCCTTTTCATACAGGCAGTCTCTTTAACCATTTCATTATATTACTGGCATCGGCGGTTTGCGTTGTCAATCCTGCCCTAATTCTCGAGAACGCGCCGCCGCAGCCGAAATTGCGTCGATCACCGCCCCGCGGAAGCCCTGTTTTTCGAGCTCGTGCACGCCCGCGATCGTCGTTCCGCCGGGACTGGTGACATTATCTTTCAGGGCCGCCGGATGCTGCCCGGTCGCCAAAACCATTTCCGCAGCACCCTTTACGGTTTGTGCTGCCAGCTGCAGCGCGACCGATCGCGGCAAGCCCTGCCGGACGCCGGCATCGCTCATCGCTTCGATCATCATGTAGACAAACGCAGGCCCGCTGCCTGAGAGCCCGGTGACGGCATCCAGCAGCTTTTCCGGTACCTGGAAGGCCATGCCGGTCGATTCGAGCAGGCTTTGTGTGAGCTCGAAGTCCTGTGGGGCGAAGCCATCATTTGCGGAAAATGCGCAAGCTGAAAGACCCACCAGGCACGGCGTGTTGGGCATCACGCGGATGATCCGTTGGGTGGAAAATAGCGAGTTTAGCCGCTTTAGGGTGATTCCGGCCGCAATCGAGATCAGCAGGCACTTAGCTGGCACCTGGGTCAGCGACTGGGCGGCTTCGGCCATCATCTGCGGTTTGACCGCAAGAATGACGACATCGCTCTGGTCGATCACGGCCTGGTTGTCGTCGGTGGTCTTGGCACCGGAAATCTCTTGCTCGAAACGAGTTCGTGCGGCGGGATAGGGGTCGGCGGCGAGGATGTTCGCTGCCGGCACGCCCCCACGAGCGACAAAGCCATGGGCCATGGCCAGGGCCATCTGGCCAGCACCCAGAAAACCCACGCGGGGTGATTTCGTTGACATCAATGCTTCCTATTCAATTCCAAAGGTGCAGTCACTCTACGTAATATCGGTTGGGGGAACAATCGGCATGCGTGCTGGCACCTGGGTAAAAAATTGTTGAATTGATCTAGACACGGCCCACGGAACTTGACACTATCCGCCCCTGCCAAATTTCTACTGAGGGAGTCGGAGAAATGATTCGTAACAAACAATTGGTCATCTGGACACTCGTTTGCGTATGTGTGGTTTCCGTACCGACGATTGCTTCCGCCGAGTGGTACAACCCCATGAGCTGGATGAGTTCGTCTCCTAAAAAGAAGTCGAGCGGTCCCAGCACGCTTTCCAAAATCAACACGAACACGAAGAACTTCTTCTACAAGACGGCGGATTACATGAATCCGTTCAACGACGCCGACGATCACAAGAAGAAGGAGCGATACAGCTATAACGGCGGTTATCGCGGTAAACAGAAACAGGAAGAGCCCGGTTGGTTCGACTGGATGTATTCCGAACCGGAGCCAGGCCCGCCACAAACGGTCAGCGACTTCTTAGACCTGGAACGCGCCAAGTTCTAAGCAAGCGGCCCACCAGCCAATTCCCGGAAACCGCCCTGACTCTCCGCAGGGCGGTTTTTCGTGCGCGCACCGAGGCTTTCACAGGCCGATAACGCTTGTAACTTATCCATTCACCTTGCTTCAAACTGCTTGGGAATCCACTGAGCGGACGTGGAGCCATCGCTGTAACGCGTGTAACAGCCGGCATCGTAGAGGAATTGAGCCGGATCCTCGACGATTCGAGCCAGAAATTCGCTGAGCGACTTGGCGAATGCCTCTTCCGTGAAGTCATCGTGGTCGGCGTAGAAAACCTGGCCCCGTTTCGAACCGGAAATCTTCACCGTCAAGAAGTTGCCGGAATGAGGGATTTCGCCGAATGCCAAGGAATCGACGGCCGCTTCCGGCCACTCTTCAGGCTCGAAGCCCATGGCCGAGAACGACTCCTTCATCGATTGGGTGAGACGCTCCCACTGCTCGACTGGGAAGAAACGCAGTCCCTCCGCGTCCCCTTGGCGGTCTCGGTATAAAGTGAAACCATCGTGCTCGGAATAGAGGTCGACAAACGCATCGGCCTGGGGGCCGAGATACTCTTGCAGAAGTTGGATCGCGGTCAGGTCCGCAGGTGGCCCCAACGTGTGTGACAACGGAGCGATCAGGGCAAGTGATTCGGATCGGTCGCCACATTCATAGCAATGAAACATTGGTGAAGGGGCTTTCACGTGCGTCAAAAAGGATTCGACCGACATGGGGTTACCTTGTCTGGGGTGATGAGAGCGAATGATTCCATGGCCAGAGCAGGCTTGCCATCTTATTCGCTGGCTTTGCGGGGACCATCCCCCTGACAGGATGCAGGTTCCGATGCGGTACTTCGGCGAGCCGAAAGCGCGCAGCGAACGCACGCCCAAGCAGACTTGGGTGTGGCACCCTGAAGATTGCCAGTGATGTGCCGTAGTGTGCGCGCAGCATTTCGGCCGCCCTTTCAGGGCTTAGGATGTTTCTATGGAAACACTTTTCAGGGGCTGCCGCCCCTGGCTATGAACGGTCGCCCGGTTGGGGCTGACGAGTTACGGTGGTCCGCGCTCGCTGGCTTCGGATGATATTCCCGACAACACCCCGGGGGCCACGCCCAAGTCCGCTTGGGCGTGCTCTTCGATGGGTTGAACGGATGGTTTGCGCGGGTCTGCTGTGGTGGCTCCACTCGCACGCCCAAGCGGATTTGGGCGTGGTGCCCGGATGGTTGATTCGGTTTTGCGTCGTTCGGTTTTCAGTAGCTTCTTCAGCCGCTTGAATTCGCTCTCTTGGCGGTCGATCACCTTCAGGTGATACGTGATCCACTTGAAGGCCTGATCAAGCTGTTTGCCGGTGGGGACGGGGATTCCGTCGACTGCTTTGCCGGCCCATGTGGGAAGTGTCGGCTTCTGGGGACGTTGGGGTTGCGGCGGCCGTTTGGGTCGTTGTTGGGTCGCCGCAGGCGGCGCTTGGGTTCGTACGGGGAAACTGAAGTCAGGCATCACGCGGACGCATCCTTGGGAGGACGCTTCGCCGGTGGTGCCATCTTCGGCAGAGGGTTGCTTGGGCAACTGCTGTTCCGCCCAGCCCAGCTTCCCCACCACGTCGGCCGGCAGTTCGACGAGTGTTCCGCACGACGAACAGAGATAAACCTTCCCCGCGCGCACGAAGGCCTGCGGAAGGTTCTCTGGCGAGAACGATCCGTGGTCGTTCGGTTGTGCGCTGGGTGAAGACATTGGGGGGAACTCGTAGTGTTTGGGGAAGTGTTCCCATGCAGGAGGTCAGTGTAGCAAGATGAGTGAACACTTGTATAGTATCTGCGGAAAATTTTTCCCAAGTTTTTCCAAGAGGCGTTCGACCTTGTTTGGCCGTGTGAACCAACACTCAGAATTTGGTTTCATTCACCCGCCCTGCTCTTTAGAATTTGGCCAGGAATCCCAAACCATGCGTAAGAGAGTAGACACCATGACCAGCCAGCCTTCGAAGCCATCGATTACCCGTCGCAAGATGTTGCAGTTCTCGTCTGCCGCTGGCGTTATGTTGGCGACCAGCGGTGTGAGCCGTTTGTTTGCCGCCGACTCGGCGAAGCAGCCGCTGCGGGTGATTGCTTACAACGTGTACGAATGCACCGGCTGGCCGAAGGATCGGGAACTGGGGAAGAAGGCGACGGCACTGGGGCAAATGCCGGATCGCTTCGCCCACGAACTGGCCCTTTATCAGCCCGATATCATCAACTTCTCGGAATCCCCCAAGGAAGAAGTCGTGCAGGAAATTGCCAAACGTCTAGGGATGAACTACGTCCGCTTCCCCAGCGGCGGCAATTGGCCAGGCACACTTTTAAGCAAGTACGAGATTGTCGACGCGAAGAACGTGCCGCTAGTAAAGGGAGAGCGACCGAGCGATCTGTTCACGCGGCATTGGGGGCAGGCAACGGTGAAGCTGCCGGGTGGTGAATCGCTGGTGGTGCACTCGGCCCATCTGCATCCCAGTCCCGAGCCAGACACGCGGCTGCGAGAGATTCCACTGATGATCGAGTCGATGCAGAACGACCTGAACGCAGGCCGCTCGATGCTGTTGATGGGAGACCTGAATCACACGCCGGACGTCGAAGAGTACAAGCTGTGGATCGATGCCGGCTGGGTCGATACTTTCACGAAGGTAGGCGAAGGAGATGGCCTGACAATCAAAGCCGACACGCCAGATCGCCGCATCGACTACGTGATGGCCGCAGGCCCGATTGCTGAAAGGGTTCAAGAGTCACGCCCGCTATTCGAGGGTGCGTTCCGCGTGAATAATGCCGATTCGCAGGCCTTCGCCTTGAGTGATCATCTGCCGCAACTGGCGGTGTTTGAGTGATGAGGCTTGGGGGATGTGCTCAACTCCCCTGCTCTTCACTTCCATCGTTCGTGTTCGATTCTGGTCGCTTGCCAAACCGCAGGAACTCGCCGGGTGGGCCCGTTTGGATATCAAAGAGGATCGCATAGGCTCGCAGCGTGAAGGCTGCCCCGCAGGCGATGGCTTCGGAGGGGATCTCGGGCACTTCCAGGTAACGCAGTGTTGCGTAGCAAAGCGAACCCAGCAGCGCGACCGTGGCGTAGGGCTGCCCGCACGAGATGATCATGGGGACGTTGTTGGTCAGGACGTCGCGGATGACGCCTCCGCCGGTGGCGGTGATCATGCCCATGAAAACCGCGATGACGAAGGGGGTTCCCTGCTGTAGCGAGATGTAACAGCCGACCACGCCAAAGACCGACAGCCCCAGTGCGTCGGCCCAGATCATTTCTTTACGGTGCGAGATGTCGTGGCGGATGAAGAAGAACGTCGCCAGCGAGGCGGTCAGGCACAACAGCAGTTCGGTTGGGTCTTCGGTCCACCAGACGGTTCTGCCCAGCAGTAGATCGCGAATCGTTCCCCCGCCGATTCCGGTCACCGTTCCGACCATCGCATAGCCGACGATATCCATCCGGTACCGCGCCGCGGTGAGCGCACCACTGACCGCGAACACGACTTCGCCGAAATACATCATGACCAGAATGCTGGTGCTGAGCGGTTCGTGGGGCGTAAGCATGGGGGTTGGTCTCGTGGATCGCGATGGGCGATGTTGTCTGGGCTGCAATCTTATCTGCTAAGCGGTATCAAGCATTAACTCACCTCGAATCCATCGACGTCACCGTGGTCGTCGATGGCCAGTACCGCAAAGTCTTCGGTGACGTGCTTGGTTCCTGCTAAGTCGCTGTAGAGTTGTTCCGCTATTTGTCGGAGGACCGAAACGGTCAGTGCCGTTTCTTCGTCAAGATCATCGAAGGTGAAGCGGGCACTTAAACGCTGGTTGTACTCCGTTAGGAGCTTGGTGATCGGCCGCTTGAATTCAACACCGAGATCGTTGGCATACTCTTCGTAGTAGTAGCGATCTTCCGGCCAAGGATGGTCGTGACCGAGAACCGACACGTCGTGGGGCAAGCCGCAGTGGGCATGTTCGGCAGAGTAAACCAGAATCAGGCCGCGATATGGCTTGGCAGTTGCGCGCTTCTTGACGCTTTTGAAAATCGTATTGGCCGTCGTTTGCACCAACTCGGCGATCGTCTCTTCGATCGGACGTGATGGGAGCTTGTGAAAGCGTAACTCGTCGACCGCTTTCCCGTCGGGCTTGAATTCTTCGGCCTTCACCAGTTCGCCGTCGGGGCTGTAGCTGTATTCGACGCGACGACGTGAGTACATCGTCTCAATCAGGTTGTTCGTCAGTGCGTCTCCCTGGAGTGGTCGATAGTTTTGGCGGAGTTCGCTTTCCGGCTTGTCTTTCTGGTACCAGGGGAGTTCCGTCATGATCTGATAGCCCTGCTGAATCGACTCGACGCAGCGGCCGTCGGCGAAATCAAACCACTCGAGTTCTCGGAAGTGGGTTTCGTTCTCGCGAAGGTAGCAGGCCAGGCATTGGATGCGGCCGTTCTCGTCGTACCAATATCGCGAGAATTCGACCCGGTCTTGCCGAGGAAGCCGCCAAATCAATCGCCCTTTCTCTTCCTTCGACTCGTGAATTCGCAAACGATCGCAGTAGCCGCTGCCCCAGATCGATAGGTAGCCCCAGACGTGGTTTCTCGACAGGATAATGCGACCAGACTCGTCGAATCCATGCAGCCAGGCCTGGCTGTCCTGCGGGCTTGGGGCATCCTCTTTGAGCCAATGCCTGGTAAAGGGACGCCAAGGCTCTGCCACCGGCGTGGTATCGGCTTGTCCAAATAGTGGATGCGACGGGAACATGTCGTCGGTGGCAGATCGCCAGGTGACGATCGTGCCAAGAGCCTGTTCGACCTTGGCATCAAAATGACTTTGGTAGTCGTTCCAGGCCGTGTCTAGCTGGGAAATGAGCGGCTGGGGATCGTCATGAAAGTGCATGGTCGTTTTGTGAACTGGAAGCGGGACAGATTGAAGGACTTGTTCATTTCGTTTTCAGATGAAAATTCTCCTTCCCCACCGTTTTAGATCGGGTGGGTTAGCAGTCATAATAGAGGTATGCTTCGTACCCTGACCAGAGGTGCCCCGTGTCTGAATCAAACGTTAATCGTATTCCTTCGATCTCGCAGCTGATGGAACTGAGGCCGTTGAAGGATTTGGCTCATAAGGTTTCCAGCAGCACGGTGGCTGCTGGGGTGAAGGCCTATTTGCAGCCGTACCAGAAGATGGCCATGGAGGCAGCTCGGACGCTGCCGTATGCTTCGCTGCAGAGCCTGGCCAGCGAGATCTCGGACTGGATACTCGGCGAGCACGGGCTCAGCCGGCCTGAGGTGATCAATGCGACCGGGCAGGTGCTGGGGGCTGATTTTCCGGCTGGGCCGATTGCCGAAGAGATTCTCGTTCAGGCCCATGCCCGGCGTCATGACTATCGCCTGGCGAGTGCCCAGGAAAACTACCGCCTCGCCGTCGAGCAGCTTCTGTGCGAAATGACCGGGGCCCAGGCCGCGCTGATCGTCAGCGACCGTCAGGCAGCCGTCTATCTGTTGGCCCAGGCGCTTGGCGGTGCGAAGACCATGGTTCCCCGCTCGCAAATGTCGTCGACCTTCGACCAGATCGCGGTACCGAAGCTGCTCGAAGAAGCGGGCGTGCAGGAAGTGGGGTCGAGCAATGCAATCGATCTGGATGCGCTGGCCAGCGAGGTTTCCGGCAATGCCGAGCATCTGCTGTGGCTGGACAAAACCAACTTCGCGGCCAGTGGTGCCGATGTCTTCCCTTCAACGCTGGAAGCGATCGGTACGCTAAAGTCATCGGGCGTGAGTCTTTGGGTGGCACTGGGCGTGGCTGGGCTGCTGCCTGATGCGATTCACGAAGAGCTTGGCCTCTGCAGTGCGAAGCAGGCACTGAATGCCGGTGCCGATGCCGTGCTGGTTGGCGGCGGCTTTCTGCTGGGTGGCCCTGGCTGTGCGATCGTGCTGGGCAAAGCGGAATGTGTTTCTCAATTGGCGGAACTGCCAATTGCCGACTACTTGCAAGCTTCGCCGGCGAGCCTGGCCGAGTTGGAAGTGACGCTGCGAATTCATCAGTCGGGCGAACGGGTCGACGATCGGATTCCCGTGATGTCGCTGCTTTCCACTTCGGAAGAAAACCTCGATCTGCGAGCCACGCGGCTGGCCGAACAGCTTTCGGTTTCCCCTTGGATTGCCGAAGCGATAACGACCTCGGCCGAGGCGTTTGTCTTGCCTGGTAGCATCAAATTACCCACGCGACACGTGACGTTGAAGCCGACCCCTGAAGGGGCCGAAATGCTGCAGGCCCATTTGCAAGCGTTTCCGGCGGTGGCTTGCTGGAGCCAAAATGCGGAAGAAGTGGTGCTCGATCTGCGGTCTCTGTTCCCCCGAAATGACGCGCAACTAGTGAGCAAGTTAGTGCCGGAAAATAGTATCAATGAGGGGGATTGCATGGGAAATGCCGAAAAATAGCAAGAGTTGAAAGGCTAAATCGGCACTCTTGGATGCAAGATAACCCAAGATAAGGTAGCTTAGGCAAGATAAGCTATAAGCAGCGTGCGTGCTCTGTAGACGCTGCTTCTTCCTGTTCAGGTCCCCAATAGATATTCCTTTGTGAGATGGTTTGATGCTGCGAGCGGTTGCCATGATGTTCGTGCTGACATTGCCCATGTGGGGGCAAGCGCAGGAACTGCTCGTCCCGCATCAGCATCACGAGTGGGCCAGCTTTCCCGAGGGCTCGTGGAAGCAGGTCAAGCAGGTCACCGAGACCTTCAAGGAGGGGGAACTGGTTTCGTCGATGACGACCACCCTGACTATTCGCTTGAAGGAAGTGGGCAAAGACTACATTGTCCTCGAGCGCGAAGCGAAGTCGGAAGTGAGCGGCCAGGTCTTCGAGAAGCCGATTCGCGAATTCCGCAGCGGGCTCAATGGCCAAAGCAGCGGCCAGCGCGTGCGGATCACGCCGGGTGGCGAACAGAAGATTTCCATTCTAGGTAAGCCGTACAACTGCGAAGTGCGGCAGATGGAAGTCCTCGGCGAGCCGACCAAGATCACCGGTAAGGTCTTTTACAACGCGAGCACCCCACCGTACATCTTGCGGCGCGAGCATACGTTTAAGGCCGAAGGAGCCGAGGCCCCGCAGAAGGAGATGGTGGCGGAAGTGGTGGCCCTGAATAAGCCTTACCCAGTGCTGACCGAGATCAAAACGGTCGCGTTCATCGTGCAGAAGACCACCTCGGCCGACGAGACAACCGAAACCGTCGAAGCGCAATGCACCGAGGTACCAGGCTTCGTGGTGGGGACGTGGATGACCGCCTACGACGCCGCCGGCAAGCTCAAATCGAAGACGACCGTGCAGCTTCTGAACTACGAAGTCGCCACCGAGCCAGCCAACGCCACGACCTCGAAGACAGGCCTCTTCCGCAACAAGCGTCAACAACGACGCGTGTTCGACGACAGCGAATAAACTGCGTCGGATCGATCGGCCTGAGACATGCACGGCTCGGCTCTTCTTGCGATTATGCAGTCAGACTCAAGTTTATCGCGATTCTTTGCGATGATTTTCGTTCGCAACCTATTGTCGCTGCTCAATTTACGCAAAGGCATGTTGAGTTGTTGATCGGTGGGGCTTAGTTTATTACATAACTAGTAATTATTTCTTACTACTCCTTTGCCCCCGCCTATCCCCTCTTCAGGAGTTTCCATCATGCGACTCTTCCTTACGACGTCAGCGCGCCGCGCGTTTACTTTGGTTGAACTGTTGGTTGTGATCGCCATTATCGGGGTGCTGATTGCCCTGCTCTTGCCTGCCGTGCAGCAGGCCCGCGAGGCGGCTCGCCGGATGCAGTGCAGTAACCACCTGAAGCAGATCGGCCTGGCCGTGCACAATTATCACGACACCTACGGCAGCTTTCCGCCGGGGATCATCGTGAACTACAGCCGCAACGCGACCTGGGACGTGTTGTCTTCCCCCAGCGCGTGGAATTGGTCGGCCTTGATTCTGCCGTTCATCGAGCAGCAAGCGATGCACGATCAGTTGGGCATCACGCAGGGTGTGTATGCCGACGAGGCATATCAGGACCCAACTCGCTTACGGCTGATGCAAACGCCGATTGCCGGTTACCGCTGCCCATCGGACACGACCGAAGAATTGAACCCGCACTTGGGGTGGTCGATGTCGCGCGGGGCGAACGACATTGCCACGATGAACTACGTGGCCATGGCCCACTTCACGCGTGATACCAATGCCGGGCTGTTCGCTAACAACACCGACGCGCAAACCGGTTCGTTCATCGTCAGTCGCGGGCTGAAGTTCGCCGATATAACCGACGGTACCAGCAACGTGCTGGGCATGGGGGAACGCTGCAACCGCCTGGGCAACCAGCACTACCGGGCTGCCGTGTGGGCCAGTTCGGCGGCGACCACTCACTCGTGCGATCACCGTTACGACTGCATGGCTTCGACGGCCTTGTCCCCCAACTCGAATCACCCGGATAACTGGCGACTCAACGGCAACCTTTCCAGCAACCACCCCGGGGGCGTGATGGCGATGCTGATGGACGCGTCGGTCAGTTTTATTCCTGAAACGATCGAGCACGATCCGCTGCAAGATACTAATATCGATTCGGTGTACGAGAAGCTCGGGGCACGCAACGACGGCCAGCCGGTCGGCGAGTATTAAGCCGGGCGCGAATCGAAGCTATTCTTATTCTTCATTCATCTTGGTCCTTACAGGGATAAGATTCCATGTTTGCAATGTTACTGAAGCATCGCCTGCTGGCGGTGCTGTTGGGTGTCGCGGCGATGTCGGCCATCGGTTGTGGCGGCGGCCAGTACGATAACCTGGGTGAAGTGAGCGGCACGATCACGCTCGATGGCGAGCCGCTGAAACACGCCGTGATCACCTTCCAGCCCACCGGCGGCCGGCCTGCCTACGGCAAGACAGGCGAAGATGGCAAGTACCGCATGATGTACACCGGCAGCCAGGCGGGCGCGACCGTGGGCATGAACAGCGTCACCATCACCAACGGCGGCGAGAAACGCGACGAAGAAACGGGCAAGGTGTGGTTCCAGAAAGAACAAGTACCAGCCAAGTACAACTCGAAGACCGAACTGGAATTCGATGTCCAACCAGGCTCGCAGACGCATAACTTTGAGTTGAAGAGCAAGTAAGGGGGCATAGCCCAAGCGAGAATGCGGCGAACACTCTTTATTCTGATTGCCGTGTTGGTGGTCCCGGGGCTGCTTGCCGTCGCGGCGCTGCTGATGAATAGCCCGGCCTTTGCGCCGTTTGTTGGGCTGCAGCAAAGTGGCGTCGGCTTTGCGATGGGGAATTCGCGAGTCGATGCCAGTTACGGCTACTTCGGAAACGGCGACCGACTAGCCTTTGCGATCATCCGGATCTACCCGCCAGGAGCGACCCAGTTGGAGATGCTCGATGATCAACTGGTCGACTACAACAGCGGCGGCGTGCCGCTGGTACGGGGCAAAGATGGCAAGATGCAGTTCGTCGCCCTCGATGGCATGGCCTACCTGATCGACGACGACGGCGTTTCCCGTTACCCCATCGAAATGGATGAACACACGGATACGGTCGGATTGACCAGGTGCAACACCAAGGCCGAGATGGAAGCCTACCTGCGGAAGTTCTCGCCGTAATGAGAGGTAAATTAAAAAGGAAGAATGCTTTTTCTTTCCCGGGAAGATCGAATCCGATAGATCGAGTTTCTTGTGGCACTGCTCCCCAAGATTCAATTGACAATGCGTTTTGAGTCATGTAACCTCGAACAAACGCACCCTGAAAATGAATATTGAATACACCCAATCCTCTCTTTTTGCGTCCAGTGATATCTCGGGATATTCAGGGCGATTCCTCTTCTATTATTTTCGACAGGAACACTGAATCGATGGGAAAAATAACAAGAGTTCGCGCTGGGCGACACGGCTTTACGCTTGTTGAGTTGCTGGTGGTGATTGCCATTATTGGGGTGCTTATCGCCTTGTTGCTTCCGGCCGTGCAACAGGCACGCGAGGCAGCACGTCGAATGCAGTGCAGTAACAACCTGAAGCAAATCGGTCTCGCCCTCCAGAATTATCACGATACGTATCTTGTCCTTCCGCCAGGCGGCATGCCACAGGGAACGACGGCCCATGCCGGCGAGCACCAGCCGTCATGGATTGTTCGCATTCTCCCCTTCCTTGAACAATCGACCATCACCAATCAAGCCGTCTTCGCGGGAACGGACTGGTCGGGACGCAATTTGGACGTCAACTGGAAACTCAAACACGACATCGTCATTGGTTCGCTGCTGTGCCCATCGAGCGATCTTGACCCGACACGACAGCAAGGCACCAACTCGGGCACGCAATCCCTCGGAGCCCCTGCGACGATCAACGTTCAGGTTGCCAGTTACGTTGCCATTGCAGGGGCAGGTCTGGAGCCTTCAGACCTCAGTACGGCTCCAGGCCGAAATGGCGTCGGCAGAATGAGCTTCAATGGTGCGATGCCGATCGTCAACATGGTCAATGGCATTGGTAGCAGTCCCCAACGGCAACAAGCGTTGTCGTTGGCTCAAATAACCGACGGTACGAGCAATACGTTTTGCGTCGGAGAGCAGTCTTCTTCCCTGCGGGAAAGTGGCAATCTGAGGGACTGCCGCGCCGGAAATATTGCCGGCGGCATGTGGTCGTCTGGCAGTGCCACGGCGGACTCCAATTCTCAGGCCTACAATACCACGACGATTCGCGAACCGGTCAACTGGCATCTTTACAATAACTACAGCTGCACCGCTTTTCACGCGCTGGCGAAGAATACCTCGATCCGGTCGAATCATCCCGGCGGTGCTCAGTTCGTCTTGCTGGATGGCTCGGTGCGATTCGTTACCGAGACGACCGATCTGCGTAATCTGCTTAAGCTTGCCATTCGTGATGATGGTCTCGTTCTGGGATCGAACTAATCGTGTGAACTTCCAACGATGGTGGAGACTTCTTCCATCAACACTCATGAAAGGTATGGAAAGTTCAACATGAATGTTCTTTCTCAATCGAAACCGTTCGCTCAGAAATACTGGGTGGCGTATCTGCTGTTGATCGTCCTGCTGGTCCCTTTGGCAGGCTGTCAACAAAGTGACGGACTCGCAGAAGTAACGGGCCGCGTCACCGATCGACAACAGCCAAAGGCGGGCATCGTCGTCATGTTTGTGCCGGAAGAAGGGGGAGGTGCCCCTGCCGGCGCGAATACCGACGCCAACGGCGAGTACCGCTTGATGTACTCCAACGGAAAACCTGGAACACAACCAGGCAAACACACCGTACTGCTCACCATTCCCGAGCCAACCGGGAAAGAGAGCAAACCGACCACGCGAGCCGGTTACAGCAAGGTGGTCGAGGTTGCCGAAGGTGAAAACACGATCGATTTCGACCTGGCTGATTTCTAGCCGAATCGGTTCAGAATATAAGTGGACGCAGAATATTAGGGGCGGGGGTATTTCGCAATGAAGACCCCCGTCTCCTTATTCATCGCCTTGTCTTCTCCAGGCGAAGCCGGTAGGCCTTCTTCTATTGCATTTTGAACAAATCTTGAGATGCGACATTCGTGGGCATTTCGTTGCCGTCCTGGTCGTAGTGCTCCAAGATAGGGCCATTCTTACCTTCGATCATTTCAATTACACCCTGTAGCTGCCCGTTCTTATAGAATACGGAACACAAGCCATGAGCCGTTCCGTTTACCATGGTCATGGAGAATTCAAGTGAGCCGTCCTGGCGATAGTACTTCCATTGACTATTTTCAATGCCGTGAACGTAAGACTTTTCCTGTGAAGTTCCATCAGGAAATTCAATAAACTCTTTCCCATTGGCAAGCCACTCGCCATTTTGCAGGTCACCTTCCTGGAAAATAAAACCCGTGCCCTCGATGGAGTGATCAGCCTTGTATCTCATTTTTCGTGGCTGTTGGGTATGGACGTACGAATACCCATAAAATGTCCTATCAATCCAGAGAGGTTCCTCCCGTATCCAATTTCCATCGTCGAATTCCAGTTCAGGAGGGAATGCGTACTCGTTGCTATTCAGTGTGATCACATGGACGCCGTCACTAAGGACTTTCGGCTGGGGAGGTTGGTCGACTAAACCTTGCGAGGGCTGTCCAGGTGAACTGGACGAACAGCCGGCCATCACGACCAACAGAGCAGCATGCAAGATGATTGGGAAATGACGCATGGTAGGCCTTGTTTAGCCGAATTCGAGTTAAAGGGAGCGGAAGTCTTCGTTCGGTTCCGAAAGAAGCAATTGCTACTTCGGCAGATGCGGATCGTACTTCAGAAGCTCTGCCTGGCTACAAAACGGCGAGGTGGGCAGGCCTGCTCGGTTGTAGAGGGGGATGCTCTCGGGCGAGACCTCGTAGGCATACCTTACGGCGATCGGCTGGGTGACTTTTTCGCTGGTGACGATAACCGTTTGGCCGTCGATGGTGGCGTCGGCGGCGTGCCACTGGCCGTTGGCATCGGCGATCTCGAAGTGGGTTAGCTTGACGCCCGGCGTTTCTTTGGGCTCGGCCAGGCCTTGTTTGTGGGCGATCATCAGGCCGGTGTCGGCGTGCTGGAAGTGGACGACAATGCGGTTGCCATCGATCTCTTGCGAAGCGAACATCGGGCCGCTGAAGGGAACTTGTTTGTGGTAATCGTGGGCCAGGGCCCAGCGGGCGAGTCGCTGGCCGACGTCGATCTTGTTCGGCGGGTGAATGTCGCCACCGACCAGGTCGAGCGTGACGACCATGCCGGTGTGCGGCAGGTCGGCGGCCAGACGCTGCTCTTCACGCAGGTACGGCCAGCCTGCCCCGGCACCACTGCCAGGGAGTTGCACGAAGTAGAATGGCATCTCCTTCTGCTTCGTCGCCGCGCGCCAGCCGTGGATCAGAGCTCGCATCTTGTGGGCGTAGTCGTGCGGGTCTTCCTGGGTGCCGCTGTTCGATTCCCCTTGGTACCAGATCGCTCCCCGAGCTGGAAAAGGCATGATGGGGGCCAGTCGCGAGTTGAATAGCCGCCCTGGTAGCCAGTTCGCGTCGCGAGCGTACACTCCGCCTGGCAGGCGGCGTAGTGCTTCCAGGTCTTCGCGATGGCCCAGCTCGCGTTCCTTTTTCAGGGTTGGGTGCGCAGTGAATGCGGCCTCGGGGATGAACGGTTCGATGGGAGTTCCGCCGCGTGACGTGTCGACGATGCCGATCGGCACGACGAGTTCGTTTTGCAGCTGACGGGCAAAGTAGTAGCTGACGCCTGAGAAGCCGCCCACCGTTTGCGGCGAGCACACGACCCAGCTGGCCGGTGACTCGAGGTCTTCGAGTGGTTGCCGCTGTGGGCCTGCGTGAATGCGACAGAACCGGATCATGGGGATGTCGGCCGCGGCGATGTCTTTCTCGATCTCAGGCAACTGTTTCGCCATCTGCCCGACCGTCATGGCCATGTTCGACTGCCCACAGGCATGCCACACTTCGCCGACAAGAATATCGCGAATCACTTTCGACTCGCTCTGGCCGGTTACATGCAGCGTTTGCGGTCGATGCCGCGTCGGCAACGGCTGGAGGGTGACCGACCAGTCGCCGCGATCGTCGGCGGTTGTTTCGATTGTTTCGGAAGCAAAGCGAACCGAGAGCTTCTCGCCGCTGCCTGCCCTGCCCCAGACTTTAACGGGCACACCGCGCTGCAAGACCATGTGATCTTGAAAGATGTTGGCCACATGAAGCTCGGCCTGCGACTGCGCAGCGGCGGCTAGTAGAAACAGGCAGGAGGTGATTACACGAGGTAGGTTAGTCATGTCAGAGGTCGTTAGTTCGTGGGCAAAAAGCTGCGTTCGGTGGCGACGGGGTCGGCGTCGTTCCACTTGGCCAGCCAGGCTTGCAGTTCTTTCTTTAGACGCTCGGCATCCTGGGCATGCTTCGGGTCGTCGATCAAGTTGGTCAGTTCTTCCGGATCGGTCATCCGGTCGTACAGGGCCCACTCGGGGCGATGGTGCAGACGATGAACGAGCTGGTCGTCCGCTTCGGTCTTAGTGCGTTTTGCTTTGCGAACCCAGGTCGCGGCGGTGCTGGCCTTGCCATCTTTCGGTTCCGATTCGAGCCACGCCAGGGCTTCGGTCAGCGTGGTGTTCGAGGTGATCTCTTCGTCGTGCCGTGGGGACCAGATCAGCGTGAAGCGGTCGTCGCGGATTGAACGGATCGGATAGACGCGGTCGCGGTTGCCGATGATGTTGCAGTTGGTGAACGCCCCGTAAGCATACTCGTGAACCTGCTGGTTGCCGCCGGTCCAGTTTTGCCACTGGCTCTTGCCGTCGAAGTCTTCGGCCGCGGCCTTCACGCCGACGGCTTCGACCAGCGTCGGGGTGATATCGGCGATCCAGGTGAGCTGATCGCTACTTTTGCCGGCGGGAATGGTGCCAGGCAGGGCGACCACCACGCCGCTGGCCAGGCCGTCGTTAAAGCAGGACCACTTGGCGAACGGGAACGAGTTCCCTTGTTCCGAGCAGAAGATCACCAGCGTGTTGTCGGTTAATTTCTCTTCGGCCAGCACGCCACGTAGTTCGCCCAACAGCTTATCGAGATTGGTCACTTCGGCCAGGTGAAGTTGGTACTCGCTGCGATAAGCTGGCGTATCGATCTTGTCGACTTCCATCTCAAGGGCTTCCTTGTCGTACTGGGAAGGATCGCCGGTCGTGAACGGGCCGTGGCCATCGTGCGAAGCGACCACCAGGCAGAACGGATCGCCTGCCTGCTTGGCCGCGGTGATGTAGGCCTTGGCCCGCTGGACTAGCTGCGGGTTGCCATCCTTCTGCTTGCTGACGTCCCCCAGGTAATCGAACGGATAGGCATCCTTGGGGCCGATATGTGTTTTACCGAGTAGCCCTACGCGGTACCCCAGCGGCTGCAGGTAATGGGGCAAGCTTTGGGTGCCGGCGACCGACTTGCTGTGGTTGGGCATGGCCCGCGTTCGCCAGACGGTGCGGCCGCTGTAAAGCTCTTGGCGAAACGGAGCACACATGGCAGTATTCGCGTAGACGTCATCGAGCCGCATCCCATCCTTGGCCAGCTGATCAAGATTGGGCGTGTGTGCCTGACCACCCCAAGGGCCGAGCGAGTCACGGTCGATGTCATCGCCGATGAGGATCAGTACGTTCGGACGCGTGTTCTCCGCGGCCAGGTACGAAGAGGTCAGCAGCACGAGCACGAAGCTCAACAGAAGCGTTCGCATGATGGTGTTTCGCTGGGAAAAGAAGAAGGGAGCCAGGATGGGCAGGTGGCTTTTAGTATAGAGGGGGGCGCGGTGAGTTCCAAGTTTACGGGTGGCACTGCCGCCCTCGGCAATGTGAAGCGGAAGATAGACGTGCCACACGGACACGCACTCTCAGATCGCAAATAGCCCAAACGCATCATCAACTGCATCTCGTCTGGAGTCGATCTTGGTGATGCACGTGCGGAAATAGACCATGTCGGGATAGCCTTATTATCTTCCGGAGGTTGAAGGTTCCGTGGTCGGCTGTGGGTCGAGGCCGTTGCCGCGATCCAAATGCATGAGCTTGGGATCGCCAACGGTTACTTCGTACCAGCAATGGGAGGAGACTGGTAGTCTCTTCATTTTGCCTGACTCGACGATGATCCTCGCCGTTAGCTTCTGTTGGACAAAACACTCGGTCTCTGGTTCTTGTTCTGGCAGGGTGGCATTGCCCAACGAGGCCTCGAATTTAAGTCGGTACTTGTTCTCGCCCAGGGCGTCGATCTTCGCCACGACACGTGTACCGATATCATGGGTCTCGTCGTCGAACTTCGATTTCACTTTACCTCCGCTTTGGAAACGGACCTCACGGCCGGTCGCCGTCATGATCAGGGGAGATGCCAATTCTCGCGGGATCTCGCCGAAGTTGGCTTCCAAGACACGAATCTTCAGTGTCACCATTTCTGCCTGGGTGGGAGCTGGCTTTTCCTCTGCCATGGACCAGGAAGCCGCGGCAATGAGGATTAAAAACACAACAATCACGGTAGAAGCGGTCTTCATGGGTTGTCTCCAGGGGGCTGGGAAACTTGCTGAAAGCTGTGGTGGGGACCTTACATCGCGTGGGGGATAAGGTCGATGGCGGTTTTTCTCAGGCCGCGGGTTTTCATCCCAGATAAGAGGGGTTGTTTATCGATGTATAGTTGATATATAAATAAATAGAGCCAGGAGCGATCCTGGCGTGCGAGTCGTTTCAGCCAGGCAAGGTCTCAGGGATGGTGTCGATGGACGTAACGAGCAATAACGGGCAATCGCCGATCAGCCGTCGGGCTTTTACTTCAGAATTGCTTGCAGGAGGAGTCGCGATGGCGATATCGAGTCAATCAACTGGACAGGCATGGGCCGAGCCAAGTGAAGTCGGGACTGATAGCACCGCGCGAATGCCGGTGATCTTCATTGCTCACGGTTCACCGGAACTGGCGGTCGACCCGGTGCGTGGGGCTCCGTTTACGAAGTGGGGGAAGGAACTTGCCCGTCCCAAGGCGATTCTGGTGGTGTCGGCTCATTGGGAGAAGACGCGACCGGTGATGCTCAGCTCCACGCAGCCGACGGGGCTGGTCTACGATTTCAGTGGTTTCCCGCGTCCTTTATATGAAGTGCGCTACGACGCCCCAGCGGCGAAGGAATTGGCTTCGCGTATCGAGTCGATTCTGCCGAAGTCTTCGGTGGCTCGGTCGGATCGTGGGTTAGATCATGGTGCCTGGACGCCGCTGGTGCATTTGTATCCGCAGGCGGATGTGCCGGTGCTGCAGATCTCGATGCCCAGCCGCGAGGGGCCGCAGGGGTTGTTCGACTTCGGCCAAGCCCTGGCACCCTTGCGAGACGAAGGGGTGCTGATCGTCGGCAGCGGAAACATTACCCATCCTATGCAGGAACTGCGGCGTGGTCTGCCTCGGCAGACGCCAACGTTTGCCCAAGACTTCGACGATTGGGCCAAAGCCGCGATCGAAGGACGCCACTACGATGTGCTGATGGACTACGCGACGAAGGGGCCTGAGGTGCAGCGTAATCATCCTACGCCGGATCACTTTCTGCCACTTTTGGTGACCGCTGGCGCAGCGAGCGTTCATGAGGGGAAACCAAAGTTCGTGCTGGAAGAATTCGAGTACAACCTGTTTAGCCGACGCTCGGTTGAGTTTTCTTAGCCCCCAGGTCGCTGTCGATTCCATTTCACCATTTGCCAGGGCATCGCGAGGTCGCCTGTCTGGTACTGCCGGCCGACCTGGCAGGGTAAATAGTCACGGGGACAATAACGCTCACAAAACCCCCTTGGCTGTGGATTTTCTCTAAAGTTCCACGCGTTGCCATAAGTGCATGCTTTGGTGCATAATGCAGGGTTTCTCTACCCTGACTTGCTCGTATCCATAAGCCGACTGGAGTTTGAATGTCTATGGAAGATCGCTTTGCCAAGGTCGCGATTACGTTTGATGACGTGCTGCTTGCCCCGCGCTATAGCGACTTTGTGCCAGCGGACGTGACGACCATGACGCAGCTGACGGCGAACATCGCCTTGAACATTCCGCTGCTGAGCTCGCCGATGGATACGGTCACCGAATCGGAGATGGCGATTGCCCTGGCCAAAGAAGGTGGCCTGGGGATGATCCATAAGAATCTGTCGACCGAAGTGCAGACCGAAGAAGTCACCAAGGTGAAGCGTTCGGCCAACGGGATTATCGTCGATCCGGTCACGCTACCACCGACAGCACCGGTCAACGAAGCGAAGCGTGTGATGGATCAGCATCACGTTTCGGGCGTTCCTATCATTGGTACTGATGGCAAGCTAGCTGGTATCATCACCCGCCGCGATTTACGCTTCCTTGAGTCGAATGACCTTTCTATCAACGAGGTTATGACGAAAGACAACCTCGTGACAGCAACGGGGACCGTAACGCTTACGGAAGCTGAGCAAATTTTAACGGCTAAAAAGGTGGAGAAACTTTTACTGGTTGACGAAGATTACAAACTGACGGGTCTCATCACGATCAAAGACATTGACATGATGAACCGGTTCCCCCAGGCGTCCAAAGACTCGATGGGACGTTTGAGGGCTGGAGCCGCCGTTGGTGTGATGGATTTCGACCGGGTTCAAAGTCTCATCAATGCCGACGTCGACGTGTTGGTAGTGGATAGTGCTCACGGGCACTCCAAGAATGTCATCGAGACCGTTCGCGAGATTAAGAAGAACTGGAACATCGACGTGATCGCCGGCAACGTGGCGACTGCGGAAGGATGCGAAGACTTGATCAAAGCGGGCGCGGACGCGGTTAAGGTTGGCATCGGGCCTGGCTCGATCTGTACAACCCGAGTCGTCTCCGGGGTGGGTGTTCCTCAAATCACGGCAATTCACGACACAAGCGTGGTCGCCGCGAAATATGGAATTCCGATCATCGCGGACGGCGGCGTTCGATTCTCGGGCGACATTACCAAGGCGATCGCAGCAGGTGCTAGCGTGGTTATGATTGGCGGTTTGTTCGCCGGCGTGGCCGAAAGCCCTGGCGAGGTGATTCTGTACCAAGGTCGAACCTTCAAGGTTTACCGCGGGATGGGCAGCCTCGGAGCGATGGTGAAAGGCTCTAAAGAGCGGTACCGACAAGGCAGTGTCACCGACGGTGGCAAGCTGGTCCCCGAAGGGGTTGAAGGTCGTGTGCCGTTCAAAGGTAATTTGAACGCGTTCGTGTATCAGTTGGTCGGCGGATTACGAGCCGGCATGGGATACTGCGGAACGCGAACCATCGAGGAGTTGCGCAAGGACGCCACCTTTATCCGAGTTACCTCGGCTAGTGTTAGGGAAAGCCATCCTCATGACATCGCGATCACTCAAGAGTCTCCTAACTACAGCCCGGAGACACACGACAACGAATAGCTTCAAGCTAATCGCCACCTTGATGGTTCAAGGTGGCGTGGTGCTGGGCGGACTCGCTGCCGAGGCCCAGGCCCAGGCACCGCGTACTCTGCCTCGTTCGGTTGTGGAAGCCGCACCGATCGAAAGTACCACCGCGGTACAAAGCCACCTCAAGTGGCGACCTTCTTCCAAGATCAGCGCTCCGGCCCAACAGCCGGCCAGCAAGATTCAGCCTGCTTCGCATGTGCAACTGTCCGCTGCGGACGGTCACTCGGTCGTTCAAAACGCTTCGACGCTCCCCCCGGCTGACCCGTTCAACGATCCCTTCGGCGACCAGATCCCCCGCTACACCGCTCAGCAGACTTCGCCGCCAAGCCGGTTCTCGGCCCCGCCGAGCCGCCCTGCCGAAGAGCCAATGCCGGCACCAATGACTGAGTCGCCGATGTTGGAAGTCCCTTCCACGCCGCCGATGCGTCCGGCTCCGATGCAGCCAGTCCCCATGCAGCCGGCTCCTACCGAGCCGATGCCGATGGAAGAAGCGCCTGCGGAAAAGCCGATGCCAGAAATCACTCCGATGCAGCCGATGACGCCGCAAACGCCACCCCGTTCGCGTAACGATCTGCCGCCGCCGCTGTTCCGTACGCAGCCTGAGATTCCGAAGAAGTCGGACGCTGATTGCGAACAGGTTTACTTGGACCGCAACTGCTGCGAAGAGTCGGACAGTTGCCGCGAGATTCGCAACGAACTCGGTCGTTTCAACATTCGCAAGATCTCGCTCGACATCTCTTCGCCGTTTGCTCCGGACGAAGACGATGAGGCCGTGGCCGAGTCGATGCAGGCCCAGGCCATGCAAGCTGCTCCGTCCCGCCAGTGGCGTAACATTCATGGCGACATTGTGGCCGACGGCCGCATGCTCGACATTCGCGATCGCCGGGTGTTGATCGACGATGGTAACGAAATCAAGCGGATTCGTATCCAAGACCTGGGTAGCGACGAGAAGTGCTTCCTGACGGCTCATTGGAACTTGCCGTACGAATGTGGTTGGACCGATCAGCCGTTCATGGGCCGCAACTGGGCTCCGCTGGAAGTCAACTGGACCGCTTCGGCACTATGCCACAAGCCACTGTACTTTGAAGAACGAGCACTGGAACGCTACGGTCACACGACCGGTCCGATCTCGCAGGTTGCCCTGTCGGGGGCTCACTTCTTCGGAAGTGCGGCACTGCTGCCTTACCAGATGGGCATGTATCCGCCGACCGAATGCCGCTATGCGTTGGGTTACTACCGACCAGGCAACTGTGCTCCGCACCTGATTCCACCGGTACCACTGAGTGCCCGCGGCGCCGCCTTCCAGGCCGCAGCCGTGCTGGGGGCCGTTTACTGGATCCCCTAATCACCGCCTACTTCCTTACTGGGAGCGATTGGACCGGAAGGGCAGCCTGCACGCCAGGCTTGCCCTTCCAATGTTTCTTGAGCGGGGAAGTTCGTCTTCTTCATGTCCTTTCTTAGCAACAGCTTAGATGCGTCGTGTGGCTAATCGGCGATCGGCTCTGGCTGTCTGGCGGATCGACCACGAAATCGATTGCCTGGCCTGCATCGTCCTCTAGGTAAGTCAGAGTTTTCTCTCCCTTTACCGAGCCGCAGGACCATGTGTGATGCTTATCTTTCTGGACTA
The DNA here is from genome assembly GCF_002967715.1 of Blastopirellula marina. Classification (NCBI taxonomy): domain Bacteria; kingdom Pseudomonadati; phylum Planctomycetota; class Planctomycetia; order Pirellulales; family Pirellulaceae; genus Blastopirellula; species Blastopirellula marina. Next base: position 277,890 of record NZ_PUIA01000069.1, on the reverse strand, counting down.
CTTCCTGCTGATCTTTCATCTGGCCCTGACCGCGTTCAATGCCCTGGGCTGGGCGTTTGAACGGACGCGGAAGGCCCATTTGATCCTGATTTTATTGACGCTGGCCTCGTGGACAGTGCTTAGCCCGTATTACGGATGGGGATACTGTCCGTTTACCGACTGGCATTGGCAAGTAAAGCGTGCGTTGGGAGAAGGTCCCCTGCCGGGGTCGTTCATCAAATACTGTTTGGATGGCTGTACCGGGTGGGACTCGGATCCCGCCCTGGTGACTTATGCGACGGCAGCCGTTGGCCTGCTGGCTTTTCTGCTTTCGTGCGGGGTGAACTGGTGGGCTTGGAGAAAGTCACACCGCGTGCAAGCGTCAGAGATCGCTTAAAGACAGCCAAGGCCGCCATGCAACGAATGCGGCGATTGGCTGTGTTCTTTCATGGTCGAGGCTAGTTGCTCGATTTCAGATCGAAGTCGAATTGGTTCGTACGGCCATCGATGATTTCCGCGGTGAGTTCGGTCTTGCGGTTGTACTTCGCAGGCACCACTTCCGGGACCTTCACTTCGCTTCCGTCTGATCCAAGCTTGGATGTGCCGGTTCGAATTACCACCGTGTATTTACCCGCCGGGGCACCTGGCTTGTCGACGGTATAGCGCAAATCATATTTGCCAGAATCATTCGTGATCGCCGAGCCGGGGCGACCGCCCTCTTCTGGAGTAAATACGATTTCGGCATTGGGCAACGGTGTTCCATCTAATGTCACGGTGCCGGTGACTGCTTCCGTGTCGCCCCCCTGGCAACCGACCAGCAAAAGGGATCCAAAGAGTAACACAACTAGGAATCGGTTTTTCATTGTATTTCATTTCCGTCTGAGTAGGTCTTCAACAAACAGACCCCAGCGATATGAACGATTCATATCGCTGGGGAAATGTCGATTAGTACTCGCCGATCGGTTGACCGTCGCTGCGAATCCCCAGCCGCTGATAGATGCCGAGATCCGAGAAATCGAGAACAGGCGGATCCGTATTGTTCTGCGTGGCGTTTCCGTCGACACCGTCATTGCTGTAGTTAATGGTGTCGGAGATGAAATGAACCGAACCATCGGCATACGCAAATAGTGCTCCGCCGGGATGCTGGCTGGCAAATCCCTCGACGCATTGATTCGAGTCGTTTTGCGGGTCGTTCAGTGGGCGGCTGATGCGTCCCATCGTATAGTCGGCCCCTTGAGGTCCGCTGCCAGGCATGTTGCGGTTGCCAACCCAAGCCCCTTGTGCACAGCGGAGATTCCGTTCGCCTAACAAAAAGGTATTCGAGGTACCGTCGGTAATGTCGGCAAACCGGTGCGCGCTGCCGCGGTAAAGCGTGCCGTTGTTCTTCTGATGGTTGACGTCAAAGAATCCACAAATCGCCACGTAGTTCGACTTGGCGACGCGGAACGATGTACCAATGTTGGCGTCGCCACTGAAGTGCCGCCCTGTTCCACTATTCAGGTTGCTCTTGCCGCCATTCATCAATGGGCCTCCTGGATCGGAGGGGCAAATGAACACTTGCAAAGGTGTTTGGGTCAGCAGTCGAAGCGTGGAGTTGTCTAAGGTGACTTTCAGATCCTGCTGAGATACAAGCAGCTGATCGTGCAGGCTTCCTTGCTCGATGAACGGCAGGATATGGGCACCCCAGCCCCACATCTGTCGCTCGTCATCGGTCGAATGATCGCCACCGGAGGGGAACTTGCCAAAGGTATCGTGGTGATTGTGAAGTCCCAGAGCCAGGTTCTTCAGGTTGTTGTTGCAGCTCATGCGTCGAGCGGCTTCCCGGGCCTGTTGAACGGCCGGCAGCAACAGGGCGATCAATACGCCGATGATGGCAATGACCACTAATAGCTCGACAAGCGTAAAGCCTATTCTCTTAGGTATTTGCATTCGTTCTATTCCTTGTCAAAGGGCCCGCATGGGCAGCAGGGGAAAGGTGATATGAAGCGAAATAAATAGTATGGATGTCCCGTGGCTACTCTGATGTTGCGATCGAAATGGCCACCATGAGTGGACTTTGCTGGAGGAAGATCCACTATTATTGTAGCAGATATCCTTCGGGAGGGGTAGGCTTATCGCCCTGTTTGCGGCATTACTAATAGTCACTGACCATTGGGGCCGTACCGTCAGCACAATATCCACCATCTGGCTGGGATTCTGTGTCTCTTTGAGATCCCATTTTTCTTGTTTCTTGGGCCAACTCATATCTGCTGGCATCTTGCCGTTGAGAATCGAGTACTTGCACCATAGCTGGCGACGCTAGCGATGGGAGGTTCGATGTTAATTTGCAAAATCTTTGCGGCTCGTACTGAAAGTGTTGGTTCTGCCTGCGTTTCCGTGCCGATTGGTTGTGTTGAAGGTATCGAAGATTCAACCTGAGATGCACTTGGGGTCTGTCCTTGTGGCGACCTCCTGAATGCCAATTCACCAACCGTTGTCGACCACTGGGCCATCCAGTTGCCTTTCGATTGCGAAAGAGGAACCCATGAGAGCCACTACCTTGTGGACCGCCTTAACGTTGTCCACAGTGTTACTAGCCGGACAGGCAAACGCTGATAAGACAACCTATGCCAACCAAACCGGTCAGAAGACGATCGAGCAGGAGTCGTCCGCTGTTGCGAGTATCGCAGGCGGTGACTGGCGCGTTGAACGTCATCCGGAAGGTCAGCCCATGCAGCAAATGCAGCCGGGGATGGACCCTTACATGGCGATGGACCCGTACGGCCAGATGATGATGCCAGGCATGGCCGGCGGCTATGCTCCGGGCGGCGTCATGTACGCCGGTTACGGAATGCCCATGGGGCCTGACTACGGAATGGCCGGTCCTGGCGGTCCGATGATGGATCCTAGCGTGATGCCAGCGAGCCACTGGGGTGGCTACGGCTGTCAGGCCTGCGGCGGTGCTGGTTGCCAGCAGTGCATGGGTGGCGGCCACGGCGGTCATCTGGGCAAGCCATGTGCCGATGGAAGCTGCCAAGGTTGCGGCGGTGCTGGTTGCGGCGGATGCTGCGGCTTGACCGGCGGTCACGTTTACTGTGGCTTCAGCCGCGGGATTGGCAACGCCTGGGACATGACTCCTTACGGCGGTCCATGTGCTCCGCGTTGGGCTGACGTTGTGGTTGATGCGACCTTCTTCATGTTCGAGCCAGGTAACAACTCGACCGTGCTGACCTCGCAAGGTGGTGCTAATAACCCTGTTTTCGGGACTGACAACTACGACTTCACCAACCAAGGTGGTGTCCGGATGTCGCTCAACCGCACCTTCATGGTCGGTAGCTACCTCGAATTCAGCTATATGGGCATGGGCAACTGGGCTTCGACGCAAACGGTTCAGGGTGTTGGTGACTTGTACTCGCCATTCTCTGGATTCGGTGTCGATCCGGCTGGTGGCTATGCTGAAACCGATCAAGGCAGCCTGCAGATCTTCTCGACCTCGAATCGCTTCGATTCGTTCGAGCTGAACATGCGACGCTTCTTCACCTCGGCTAACTGCTGGTGGCAAAGCTCGTGGTGGGTTGGTATGCGATACGTTCGCGTTGACGACGACGCCGTCTACAACACGATGGGTGCTTCGGGCGACCTGGCCTACTCTATCGACGCTGACAACGACCTGTTCGGTGCTCAGTTCGGTATGGATTCGGCTCTGCGTCTGACGACTCGCTGGACCTTGTCGATGTTCGGTGAAATCGGTGTGTACGGTAACCGTGCCACCCAGGACTCGACGATCGCCCTGAACAATGCCACGACCGTGCTGCAGGAAACGGCCGCCTCGCGACGGGCCTCGATGGTTCTCGAAGCTGGCTTCCTGAGTACCTTCAAGATTGTTCCTCGCGGTACCCTGCGAGCCGGATACCAGATCGTGTACATCGACGGCATCGCCCTGGGGAGTGACTCGTTCAACTTCCAAACTGGGGGTGCCAGCCCACTGGGAACGGCCCTCGCCGGACGCCAGGCGTTCATTAACGACAACGGGAACGCTCTTTATCACGGTCCTACGGTCGGTTTCGAGTACACCTGGTAAGGTGGTCTCACTTCGGTCTTAGAAGAATCTCAAATAGGGTCGGCCAGTTGGTCGGCCCTATTTTTTTGCGCTGAATGGACACTTACAACGATTCTTCTGGCAGTTACCAGCCTGCCGGGGGGAATCGTTTTTGTCAATTTCTGGGGAAATGGGTAGAAAATCGGAACATTCGTAACTATCGTCAGTCTAAGTATATTCCGTCAAACTACCTACATGGCGGGGCAAGGCAAGTTACGGAGTTTCCGCAGGGCTCACTGAGGAGCCTGGAGACGACCTCTTTTTGATCTGGCGCAGATACTCATCATTATCGCTCGTTCAATTTGCAGTTTGCCTTGTTCGCCCATTTCATCAGAAACAACCTGAGATTCATCCTGCGTAAGGGGAGTGATTCCATGAAGCGCCGCGGCAACCGTAAATCCTCGAAGCGTCGCCCTAATGACGTGCATCGAAGTCAGTTAGAACAGCTAGAAATCCGGTCGATGCTCTCTGCCGACTTGTGGCAATCGTTGGAAACGATTCCTGCCAGTCCATCCGGTGCTGAAGGTAAAGAACTCGCCACCAGCTATGAAGAATTGGCACTTGATGCCGACGCGATGCGAGATTTGCTCGCGACGGCCGCTAATGAGTTCTCGGGTCAGAGCGGGATCGTCGTGGAACTGCCGCGACCAGACGGAACCTTTGAGCGGTTCGAGGTCTTCTCGACTTACGTCATGCATCCTGACCTGGCCGCCAAGTACACCGAAATCATGACCTTCACTGGTCATTCGTTGGATAACGATTTCGGTTCGCTTCGCATGGATATCACGCCAATCGGTTTTCACGCTCAGGTTTTGAGCCCCGAAGGCAGCTATCTCATCGATCCTTATTACCACCTGGAAGACGATTACTATACGTCTTACTTCCGCAGCGACATCATCGCCCCTGATCTGGATGCGCCAGGTTTTAACTTCAATTTCGGTGTTGAAGATCACGACGACGGTATTGAAGACCCCGATGCCAACGCTTTGGCTCTCGCAGGCGAAGCGATCTCGAATTTCAATCTGGACTTGAACCCCGTTGCCCGCAGCACCGCCGGAGAATTGCGGGTTTACCGTGCTGCGATCGCGGCCAACGGCGAATACACCCAGTTCTTCGGTGGAACGGTTGCCAATGGTTTGGCCGCCGTGACGACTGCCATGAACCGAATCTCGGGCATTTTCGAGACCGAGCTCGGTATTCGTATGGAATTGGTGGCGAACAACGATCAGATCATCTTCACCGATCCAGCGAATGATCCTTACTCCGACATCAACACGTTCAACGACTTGATCACCACGACGGCCGGCGAAAACCAAACGGCCGTCACCAATGCGATTGGTGCCGCGAACTACGATATCGGTCACATGTTCGGCTACCATCCCTTTGGCTTTGGTGGCTACGGCCCCGGCGACGTCGGTGTCGACGCCGAAAAGGCCATGGGTGTCTCGACGCTCTGGGAACTGGATACCGACTTCTTCTATCTGCTGGTCGCCCACGAAATGGGGCATCAGTTTGGTGCCAACCACACCTGGTCGTCGTGCAATGGCTCGCCTGGTACCGAAGGAACCGGCGCTGCCGTCGAGCCTGGTAGCGGTATTACGATCATGAGCTACGCCGGTACCTGCGGCGTCGACGACCTTGCCGCGGAGTCGATTCCTTACTTCAGCGCGTACAGCTTTGATCAGATTCTGACCTACGTCGATACTTCGATTCCGAATGTCGGAACTCGAATCGCGACCGGCAATCAAACGCCAACGGTCGATGCCGGTGCGGACTATGTGATCCCCGCGAACACACCGTTTGTGTTGACCGCCAACGGTTCCGATCCTGAAGGGAACACGCTGACGTACACCTGGGAACAAATGGATGAAGGTACGACCGCAACGCTTGCCACAGGAGATAACGGCAGCAACGCGATCTTCACCTTTACCGCTCCAACCACGAGCAACCAGCGCTACTTCCCCGCCTACGACGACGTGTTGAACAACACGTTGTCGATTGGCGAAGTTTACCCAGCGACTGACCGTGATCTCAACTTCCGAGTGACCGTTCGTGACAACAACGGTACCTTCTCGGAAATCAACAGCGACAACATGGTGGTGTCCGTCATCAACACGGGAACCCCATTCCGCTTCATCGACCCAACGCCAGGTCTGACGCTGACCGGTGGTGATCTGTTTACGTTCACCTGGGATGTTGCCGGAACCAATGCCGGGGCGATCAACGCACAGAACGTGCGAATCACGATGTCGGTCGACGGTGGTTTGACCTTCAGCGAAGTCGTGACCGACAGCACCTCCAACGATGGTAGCGAAGAACTGACCGTTCCGAATGTTGCCTCAAGTCAGGTACGTTTCCGTATCGAAGCCGTCGGTAATATCTTCTACGACATCACCGATGCGAACCTGACCGTTGTGCAAGGTATCGGTGGCGGCGGTGGCGGTGGTGGTGGAGTCGACGTGTGCGGTGTTGCTCTGCCGGACGGGACGACTTCGTTCGCCGGTGCCGTTGGCGGTAACTTCTTCGCCTCGAACCATGCCATCCTCGATGGTGCCAACCCAGGGCAACTGGGTTACGACGAAGTCATCCTCGACTTCCTGCGTGGCAGTGGTACGACAACCGAAATTCCCAAGTCGCAGTACTCGATCGCGGTTGTGGGTAACGGCGATGTTGCCTGGGCGTTTTCTAACGGAACGCAAGAAGCAACCGGTTACGAACGTACCGACTTCTACAACATTAACTTCATCGACCCTTCCGTTTTCAATGAACTGATCGAACACGATCTGATCATCGTTCTTTCCAGCGAAGCGGCCGTCACCGATGGCCTTTCGACCACGGAAATGGACTTGTGGGCGACCGTGGAAGATAACATTGCCAATGCGGTTAACGACCGTGGACTCGACTTGTGGGTCGGTGCCTCGGGCGGTGATACCACCTACCACGACTTCCTGCCGACGGGCGCTTTGACGACCACGCTGCAAACCGGTCTGGATCCGCTGGATGGTTTTGAAGTGACGCCGGAAGGTCAACTGCTGGGGATCACCGATACGATGGTGGATGCCGCTGGCGCGACTTACTACTACAGCGGGTTTGATAGCGATCTGTCTTCGCTGGAACAACGCTATATTGGCGAATCGATCTCGGTCGCTGCCGCTGGAGTCGCCTTCTTCAACGATCAGATCATGCCAGCTGCCGATGTGCCTGGCGGAACCACCCAAGGTATCATTGGCTTGGCCTTCGAGGACCTGAACATGAACGGCTTCCACGATGCCATCGAAATGGGTGTCGGGGGTGCGAAGTTCTTCCTCGACTACAACGGCGACGGCATCATCGGTCTGTGCGAACCAACCGCTACCGCGAATGCCGCCGGTCAATTCATCATGCGATCGGCTTATTCCGGCACGTTCCGGATCATGCCAGTTCCAAGCCCTGGTGCTGTCGTGACGACGACCACTCCGATTTACGTTACCATCGCCAATGATGGAACGGCAACGCTGAGTGCACCACTTGAATTCGGCGTGATCGCCGGTTCCGATGGCGGCAACGGTGGACTGGGTGGCAGCACGCCGGTTGTTCAAGGTGCCTATCTCGGAGCCAGCCCGATCGCAGACGACGGTGTCTTCTTCGGCAACGGCATCAAGAAGGGAACCAACACGGTTACTATCATTTCCAGTGTCGAGCACAACAACGTTGTTCTCAACGCCTGGCTCGACTTGAACAAGGATGGTGACTTCAACGATGCCAACGAACGCATCTTCACCAACGTCAAGCTGACCCCTGGTCAGCACGACTACACGTTTACCATTCCGCAGAACATCTTCGACGATTCCGTTCTGCCGGATGCAGCTCGCTTGGCTGCTAACATCCGCTTCCGCGTTGGTCCGACGCTGAACATCGGCCCAACGGCTGATGACTCGTTCGGCGAAATCGAAGACTACAAGGTCTTCATCACTCAAGCTGCCGATAGCGGTCTGATTGCGGTCGACGACGTCTTTACCTACGAAGAAGACACCGATGGTCAGGTCTTTAACGTTCTGGCCAACGATACGAGCTTCTTCAACCGTTCGTTGACGATCGTCCCAGGCAGCGTTACCAACATCAGCCCGGTAACAACGCCGCCGCTGGACATTTATGTTTCGCCGGACGGAACGCGGATCATCTTTGATGGTGCCGGCGTGATGGACCTGACCGAAGACATTACTTTCGAGTACACGGTTAAGGATTCGGCTGGCCTCACCGAAACGGCCACGGTTACTTTGGTGGCTCCGATTGATCCGCTGGCAACAACGGTTACCGCGAATCAGTTGGCGTTCAACAACAAGAACTTTGCCGCTGACGTCAACAACGACGGCAGTTTGACCAGCCTGGACTACGTCACGATCCTGAAGGAACTGCGTACCAATGGCTCTCGCAACCTGCCGAACTTCGGTAGCGGTTCGTCGAACTTCAACATGTTCATCGACATTAATGCCGACGGACGCTTCTCGCCTCTCGACTTGCTGAGGCTAACCGCCATCCTGGAGACCTACAACGCTCAGGGTGAATCGCTGGAACAAGAGCCAGTAGAGATGCTTTCGGCCACGCCGGAAGTTGAAGTAGCGGCTCTGCTAACGAAGACTGAAACGGAAGTCGTCGCTCCGACGGCCCCTGCCCTGCAGTCCTACAGCAAGTTCCAGGTAGTTGCTTCCGATCTGGTGATCGCCTCGGAAACGGGCGACTCGGACACGGTTGAAGCGGAAATCGTTCTCGACGAGTTCACCACCGAACTGGCCTTCAGCTCGCTGGGAAGCGATCAGAGCGACCTGCTGTGGAGCGATAGTGACGAACTGGAACTCGCTTCCTCCGCCGGCGAGGCCGAAGACGATGTCTTTGCCGATCCGGAATGGGATAGTGAACTGCTGAGCTACTAGTTCTCGGCCCGTATGCAGAAATCCAAGAAGCCTCCCTTACATGGGGGGCTTTTTTCATGGATTTGCGCGAAAATACCAGTGCTGGATTGACTGGTCAGCCAGCCCTCGCTCTCGGCATATTCCCCCTCTAAGATTTAGTTCGATTGGCAAGATTCTAGGGGAAATGCGGGAACTAGCACGCAGGTCAAGACGTCAAACCATCGACAAGCCCTGTTTTCTCGCCATTACGACGGCAGGAATCGAGGTTGGTATAAATTCCTAAGTACAAAAACAGCAACGGGTTATCGATTGAATTTGGTGTTTGAGATCTGCATCTTTAACGCCAAAGCAGATGAGACAGTCGGTTTGAGTTAAATGGGCAAAATGGATCATTGCCCCCCGTTAGAATTTGCTGTGTTAATTTGGGTAATTATAATCCGACTTGGGTTTACCAAATGTCTCCCTAATTTCCCCTTGGGCATTTGCCTTGCCAGGAATTGTGAGCCTCAGGACTTGTCACCCGATCCGCGACAGGATGTTGCTGTCCAACCTAACTACTCGAGCCTCCAGCTTTAACGAAGATAAAAGGTTTGCCAAATGACCAACCGTCATGCGAGTAAGCTAACCCGTGCCCAACGTCGTGATCTCAACAAGAAGACTCGTCTTCTTCGTCAGACCAAACAGCGCTCGATGATGCACGAGCCGCTGGAAAAGCGCGAGTTGCTGGCTGCAAACGTGGTACCACAGCTTGTGGGTATCCAGCCAAACAGTGGTGAGCTGCTGCAAGAGAACGACGTTCGTGGGATCTCGCCGCGATCGCTCACGTTCAACTTTGCCGAAGTCACTGACGCTGGCGACCTGATCGATCCGACGACTTTGGCTGATGGCATCGTGATCTCGCGAGCTGGTTTGGACGGCAAGTTGGGTACGGCTGACGACGTGCGAATCACGGGACCGAACTCGAACTTCGAAGGCTTCATTGGTATCGGTGATCAGCTGAACCAGGTGATCGTCCGATTTGGCGAGGCTCTGCCGGACGACCTCTACCGTATTCAGATCACCAGCGCCCTGAAAGACATGGAAGGTCAGGCTGCGCAGGCGTTTACTCGTAACTTCGAGTTGAACCTGGCTCCGCAGGTGATGTCCGTGGTGCCGCAACCGGTCACACGTAATGCGGACGGTTCGCTCGATATCGCCCGCGACATGATCTACGTCTACTTCAATGACGACGATCTCGATCCAGCCCTGGCGGAAAATCCTGACTACTATCAGTTGACGTTCCAGCGTGCCGAAAATGGTAGTGGAACGGCTTCCAATAGTGACTTGGGGTTGGGTAATGACTCGCAGGCCTTCTACCCGATCAGTGTCGAATACGATCCGATCAACGACGTGGCCATGCTGAAGTTTGATGGTCCGATCGAAGAATTGATCAGCACCCTCGATTCGAACGCTGAATACGCAACGGTCTTCCGTTTGCAGGTGGGTGTCCGTGGTATTGCCAGCAAGGGATCGCAGATTCTGGATCTGGTTACCGAAGCCCCCGAGCAGAACTCGAGCTTCGACACCGCGACCAATCTGTCGAGCTTCATGGGGACTCTGCAAAGTGAATCGGGCTACGAAGATTACGGCACGCCCACGAATCCAACGAACCTGTTCGCCGGTAATCATGAGTTCCGCGTCACGCGCGGGGCAACCATCGACGTCGACGGCGTGGCTGGCGTGGACGTCAATCACACGACCTTCACTATCGACGACGGACGCGGAAATCTACGTACCTTCGAGTTGACTGACAACGTCGGCAACTTTACGGCGGGCAACATTCCGATCGACATCAGCGGCCTGGGCGATTCGACGATCGACCTGGCAATGGCAATTCGGAATGCCATCAATGCCGAGGCTTCCGCTACATTCCTAGTGAATGCCGATACGGTTGCTGGCTTCAGTACGGATCGTTCGCAGCTCCGCGGTACCGACGGTAACCGCGTCAGCATGGTGTTGGGAACCAAGTCAACCGGTCTGATCGTCGACCGGACCCAGGCCCTGGTGATCCGCGCCGAAATCAGCAATGTCAGTCCTTACGGTGCCAACCTGCCGGACGGATATGTCAACATTGATCTGCCCGGCGGTAACGATGAACCGGGGCATCGCGATGTCGAGCTCGATGGCGAGAACCATCTCACCGGTAGCGATACCAATCCCTACGGCGTTACGGTTTACACCTATAACTTCCCAGATACCTACGGCATTGATCCGGCCAGCCCAACCGGCGAACCTCTGGCCAACCAGATTACCGAAGAGCAAAAGAACCGTGCCCGCGAAATCTTTGAAATCTACGGGTTCTATGCCGGTATCGATTTCATCGAAGTGCCTGGCGATGTTGCTGCCAGCGTTGGGGTTGTCACGGGTGACCTGCGCGGTGTCGCGCCCGATATCATCACCGGTCCTGGTGGTGTTGCCGGTATCCAGTCCGGCGGTTTGGTCATCATGGAAACGGCCGACCACGACCAGCCTGGTGACGACGAAGTTGGCGCTGTGTGGCAGGAAACGGCCTTCCATGAAATCGGTCACTTCCTGGGCTTGGATCACACCTACGATCTTCCACCAGGAACGATCATGGGAGACGATGGTAACCTGAATTTCGGCATCGGCCCAGAGTCGCTCTTGCCAGGTGACTTCGATCTGACGCACCTGCAGCATCTCTATCGTCCGGACGTGATCGATATCGACATGTACCGGTTCGATCTGACCGAATCGGGCAAACTGTCGGCTGAAATCGTGGCCGAACGCCTGGCCGATTCGAGCCGTCTCGATACGACGCTGACGCTGTACCGTCTTAATGGGGACGGTTCTTACACCGCACTGGCACGCAATAGCGACTACTTCAGCGAAGACTCGTTCCTGGAAATCACGCTGCAGCCAGGCACCTACTTCATCGGTGTTACGGCCAGCGGCAACGATGTCTACGATCCAACTATCGAAGACTCCGGATTCGGCGGTACTTCCGATGGTGAGTACCAACTGCAACTTCGTTTCACCCCAACGTTGAACGATTCGATTCGTGACACTGGGGCGTCCGTCTCGCAGCTCAACACCATGGTGGTTCGTACCGGTGGTTCGGGCTTCAGCGATGGCCAGACGATCATCCTGCGTGATGGCCAGATGACGCGGACCTTCGAAATCGATTTCGATAGCACGCTCAACAACACGAACAACGAACGCGTTGTGCTGAACAACAATATGCTGCAAAGCGAAGTGGTTGCCGCGTTGGTAGATGCCATCAACAACGCCAGCTTCAACGTGGTTGCTTCGTCGACGGGTAATCGTATCGAACTGCGAAACCTGGCGAGCAACAACCCCATTACCCTGGATCCAGGTATCATCCTGGCCCAGTCGATCGTCGTGACCAGTGGTGCCGCCGCTGGTGCCGCGATCGATGGTGATCTCGACGGTACCGCAGGGGGCGCTTTCAACTTCTGGTTCCGAGCCGAGCCCTCGACCTACACCGGGCTGGCAACGACCGCTCCGCGTACCTTGTTCGTCGATGCGACCTACACCGGAGTCACGCAAACCGGTTCGATCACTCAGCCATTTTCCACCATTGCCGCTGCGATCACTGCTGCGGAAAATGCCGGCCGTGGGGACGTGATCCGCGTGATTGGTCTGGGTGGCGTGGACGACGACCCAACGACGCTAGAAGACAACATTGCGTACCTGATCGGTCGCAATCCGCTGAACAATGCTCCGCTGAAGGATGGTGTCGATATCGTGTTGCCTAAGGGGGTGACCATGATGATCGACGAAGGTGCGATTCTGAAGTTCGCCAACTCCAGCATTCAGGTCGGTAGCACCTCGGTCATTGACGACCGCAGCTTTGCCGCATTGCAAATTCTGGGTATTCCGGAACGTTACCAGCCCAATACTCAAACGGGCGGCACCGTTACCCTGGATACCGATCGTCAGAATCGCCGCGTGACGTTGACTTCGTACCGCGAAACCACGCTGCTCAACGACCCTAACGGCGAGTTGGTTGGTCATGACAGCTACACGCAAGATACCGCTGGTCCAGGCGACTGGGGTGGTATTCTCTTCAATCAAGAAGTCGATCGCGAGCAACTGCGAGGTACCTACGAAGACGCTGGTATCTTCATGAACTCGGTGATTGGTGCTGAATTCCGTTACGCCGGTGGTATCACCGAAGTGGATGGTGCAGACATCTCGTTGGCACCAATCTACATGGAAGAAACCCGTCCGACGATTAACTACAACATCATCCGCCTCAGCTCGGGTGCTGCTTTGTCGGCCGACCCGAACAGCTTCGAAGAATCGAACTACACGGTTTACCAGGGTGCCCCGGCTGCGTTTACGCCAGACGTCTCGCGCGTTGGTCCCGATATCTTCGGCAACCGTATCGTCGAAAACTCGACCAACGGTATGCTCGTGCGAATCCTCTCGGCACCTGGTGCTCCGCTGGAAGAGTTGACCGTTACCGCACGCTTTGACGATACCGACATCGTGTACGTGATCCAAGAAGCTCTGCACATTAACTCGACGCCTGGTGGCCCAACGTCGACGAGTGAAGTCGAGATCAAGGTACCGCATCTGTCCGGTGTCACCGCAGGATCTTCGCTCCGAATCATTGCGACTTCCGACACGGGCGCAAGTCGTACTCTGTTCATTACATTCGTCAATGGCACGCCGGTTTCCTCGACGTTTGCCGGAGGCTCGATTTACGAGATCGATCTCACGACGATGACCAACAGCGAAGTTCCTACGGACTTCGACGGCAGCTTCACCGAGTCGTCGCTTGCCGAGCAGATCGCTATCTTGATCCGCCGCTTCCGCGACGCCCAGGCCTTCGTGTCGCCTGCTAATGGTGGTCCTTACTTCATCGATATCGATCCGGTTGCCACCAACGGCAATATTCGCATTAGCGGTGAATACACGGCAACCTACTTCGCCGGAAATGGTGGGATTGTTGTCGCTCCGATCTTGGATGCCCGATTGGATTCAAGCCTGGTTGTCGACCCGAACGTGGTTGTGAAATTCAACGCCGGTCGCATCGAAGTTGAAATGGGTGCTAACTTCATCGCCGAAGGTGCGCCAGGCCGACCGGTGGTCTTCACCTCGCTGAAAGACGACCGATACGGTTTCGGTGGTACGTTCGACACCAACAACGATGGTGCGGCTTCCACGCCATCGGCCGGTGATTGGAGCGGTATCTACTTCGCTCACGTTTCCAGCGGCAGCATCGACAATGCCCTACTCGCTTACGGTGGTGGTGAATCGAACATCGACGGCGGCCAGGCTCATTTCAACGTGGTTGAAATTCACCAGGCCAAGGTTCGCATTACGAACTCGACCTTCGAGTACAACGAAGACGGGCAAGGTGCTGGCGTTGGGGGGGCAACTCGCAACGGCCACATGAGCAACGATAACGCGGTCATCTTCATGCGAGACTCGCAGCCGATCATCGTTGGAAACAATTTCCGGTTCAACGATGCCTACGTCATGAATGTCGATACCAGTTCGCTCAGCCACGAGCTGATTGTCGACTGGGGCCGGTCGACTGGCGACCTGGATCGTCAACGTGGCCTGGGTGACAACCAAGGTGCACTCATTCGCCGCAACCTGCTCACCGACAACCTGCTCAATGCATTGGTTGTTCGCGGTGGCACGCTGACCACGCAAAGCGTATGGGACGATACCGATATCGTGCACGCTTTGTTCAGCACCATCTACTCGACCAACTTCCACACCTATGGCGGTATCCGCCTGGAAAGCTCGGCCACTGAGAGCCTGGTAGTGAAGCTGTTTGGCAACAATGCCGGTTTCGTCGCCACCGGTAGTCAGGTGGACATCGATGATCGCATCGGTGGTATGCTGCACGTTGTCGGTCAGGCCGGTTTCCCGGTTGTCTTTACTGACATTCGCGACGACTCGGTCGGTGCTGGTTTCACTCAGTACGGTACGCCACAGACCGATACCAATAACGACGGTATCGCTGGCGTCGATCCAACCGCTGCGATTCCGCTGCCAGGTTCGTGGGAAGGGCTGACGATCGATCAGTTTGCCAACGATCGCAACGTGCAGGTGATCGTCGAAGCCGAAGCCAACAACCTGACCGGTCAGGGCGTCAACGGCATTCCACAGACCGCACAGTCGTTGGGACGCTTGGCTCCTGATGAGTACGGCGGCGACGACAATCGCCGTCTGGGCTTCGAGGTCAACGGTTACCTGAGCAACAAGGCCGACGTCGACGTCTATAGCTTTGTTGCCGAGCCGGGCACCGAAGTGTGGTTCGACCTGGACAAGACCAGCTACTACCTGGACGCCGTGGTTGAACTTGTCGACGGCAACGGCAACGTACTGGCCGCCTCGACCAACTCGTTCGATCAGTCGGGTAATAGCTTCTACGGCCAGAACTCGCTCTTGAAGGTCACCAACCCACTGCAGAAGTCTGGTTTCTACGAAGAAGATTTCTGGTCGATTAACCCGCGCGATGCCGGCATGCGAGTCGTGCTGCCAGGTCAGCCGGGAACGGCCCGAACCTATCACATTCGCGTTCGTGCCAATACGGACGACCTGACTTCGGTGAACGGGAATGTTCAAGCGGGCAACACCAATGGTGTGTACCAGCTCAATATTCGTCTGCGTGAAGTCGACGAACTGGCTGGCTCGTCGATTCAGTTCGCTGACATTCGATATGCCCAGAATGGTATCTCGATCTACGGTCAGCCAGGCCATTCGCCGGTACTGGGTGAGTCGGCCGAGACCACCGGTGCCAACAACACGTTGGGGGGTGCTCAGGGTCTGGGGAACGTGCTGAATTCGGATCGGGCTGCTATCAGTGTTGCTGGTAACGCCGATACGAGCGGTTCCGACGTCGACTGGTACGAGATTTCGTTCAACTTTGACGGCATCCAGTCCATTCCTGGTAAAAGTGCCGCTGGTGAATGGGGTTCGCTGGTCATCGATCTGGACTATGCCGCCGGTCTCGACAATGCGAACACCATTGTCTCGGTTTATAGCTCCACGGGCGAATTGATCTTCATCAGTGACAGTGGTGCCGTGAACGATGACCTGATGCACCCGCAAACTCCAGGTAATGCCGGTTTGACCGACCTGGAACGTGGTTCGAGCAACAATGGCGATCCGTACCTGGGCACGATCATGTTGCCAGCTGGTACGCCTGAGAATCCCGTGACCTACTTCGTCGCGGTCAGTTCGCAGGAACGATCCCCGATTCAGATGAACCAGTTCTTCCAGTCTAACGCTGCCAACACGCTGGTACGTCTTGAACCAATCAACTCGGTCCATCGAATCGTGGAAGATCACATCTCGAGCGGCACGTACACCTCGGCCGCGGTTCCCGATTCGACCAGTATCGTCAGCAACGCCAACGTCGTGCCTTATGTGCTGGGTGACTTTGTCGTGTTCATGAGCCAAACGGTTGGTAACAGCACCGACGTCTACGCGATCGATCCGTTTACCGGTGCCGTCGAAGCTTACTTGGGCCGAGGCAGCGCCGCCTACCGCGACTTGGCGATGGCTCCCGATGGTACGCTGTACGCCTATAATGTCGATACGGTTGGACGAATCGAAGATGCCAACTCGGGTAACTTCCTGCAGATCGATACCGGCACTGGTGCCGCTACGGTGCTGTACGATGACGGGATTGGTACCTATGTTCGCGATGCGAACGGAAACCCGATTCTGACGAACTTTGTCAACGGACCTGGTACGGGTACCGGTTACGGTTGGCAGTTCGAGGCTACCACGTTCCACAACAACTTCAGCGCCGATGGACTTCAGTTGTATGCCATCGGTAGCCGTGGCGACGTGTCGGGAACGACTGGTAACGGCGACTTTACGGACGATTTCGCCAACGTCCTCTTCTTGATGGATGCCAGCAACTCGGACGGTGACGGAGCTCAGATCGGTACGCCCACCAACACAATTGCTGTCAATAAAGGTGTCTTCGGGGATATTACCGAGACCAACGTTCGCGGCGATCAAACATTCCGGATCAATACTTCGTTCGACTACGGAGTAACCGCCGGCACCAACGCGTTGCTGGTGACCGATGCGACCAATTTGGATGGTTCCGCGTTGTTGCAAGACGGAATGTTGTTTGAAGTCGATCCGGATGGTGCCGGTCCGCTGACTAAGACGGTGTTTGAACTGGATCTGGGTAACGACTTCAATCTGGTGCTCAATCCTGGCGGAAGCAAATACGTCAAGAATGACATGACGTTCCAGGTCGAAGGCTCTGTCGCCAATAACATTGTCTTCCAGACCGGGGCTGTCATTGATGTTTCGAACTTTGTGGCCAGCACCGTGGCGAATTCGCTGAACCCGGCTGCTCGTAGTTCCATCACGATCAGCGATGGATCGAATTCGCGAACTTACGTGTTCGACAACGAAGACAATGGCACATTGGCCATCAGCGGTACGGATGTTCGCGTTGCTTATAACGACGGTGATAATCCAACCACGATTGCCGCCAAGTTGGTCACGGCCATCAATGTGAATTCGCCTGGACTGAACGTGGTTGCCGATGCCACGATTCCAGGACGAATTACGCTGACCGGCGATACCAATGCTTCGATTTCTGGCGGTGTTGGCGGGATTATTATCGAAGGCTCGTACAATCTGACGTCAAGCCTGAACAACATTGTTGTCAACGTCGAAGAAACCATGTCGGGAACCGCTGTCGCGAATGCGATTCAAGCGGCGGTCACGGCTGCCCGCGGTGCCGGTCAAACGACCCTCTCGGTAAGTGTCGACGGTAGCCGGTTCAACTTCCTGGAAGGTACCCAGGCAATGCCTACTTCGGTGGGCTATAACAACTTGCCAGCTAATAGTGCGTTTGATGCACTTTTAGACCCCCTCTTCACTGCCTCGAAGGGGGTGACCACGGGCGAGATCGTCCAGATTGGTGCCGGATACCTGGCCGATGACGTGGGTGACTCCATCTCGGCTGCGGCAACTCGTGTGGGGATCACCGCTACCAATGTTACTGGTGGTTTCAGCTCGAATGTGGTGACGTTCGACCCGGCGGCCGATATCGAAATCAATACAGCGTTCGATACGCCGTTTACCGTTGGTGGCGACGCCAGTGGTGGTTTTGTGACCGGTGTGGCTTGGGTGGGTAACAATGTCTATGCCGTGACGAACACCGGCGGCTTGTTCCTGCTGACCACCGATGGCAATTTCACGCCGACGGTTGGCAATGATGAAATCGCTGCCGACTTCATCACCACGTTGACTGACAGCAAGGGTGCCCCGCTCACCTTTGCCAGCCTCTCGGCCGGGCCTTCCCGTGCGGAAGGTGGCAATACGCAGTACTCGGACGTCCTGTTTGGTGTTACCACATCTGGTGATATCTACGCGTTCGATGGTAACGGTGCCGCACAATTCGTCTTCCACGGGAACCGGTCGAACATTTCAACCGGCTTGAGTGGTATCAACGGTTTGCAGTTCGGTACGTTGAATGAAAACCTGTGGAACATCAACGGCATCGGCAAGGATGAAGCCGGGCACGGGATCACCGTTCCGGTCGACAACTCGCGTACCGGCGTTTCTGGTGGAAGCAGCTTGTACTTCGGTAATACCGATAAGACCTTCACGGCCGAGAACGCCGACGGTAATGCCACCACCAACAACTACGACTTCCCCGGCGATGCCCACGGTACGGTCATTACCGATCCGTTCAGCTTGTACGGCTATAACGCCGGTGATCTGCCAACGTTGTACTTCAATTACGACTTGCAGACCGATGGAAATGACTACAACGGGGGCCCAGACCCAGACGATCCGGCCCGCGACACCCTGCGTGTCTTTATTGCCGGTGACGATGGTGAATGGCACTTGCTGGCAACCAATAACACGTATCGTGTGAACGACCTGGCCCCAGGCGGAGACGATGAATTCGATACGATTGGTGACTGGGCGAGCGATGCGGCGGTTTCGGAAGGTCTGCGTGCTGACGCACAAGCAGGTACCGAAGGCGTTCAACCTCTGTTCGACAACACCGGCTGGCGACAAGCTCGTGTTGACTTGTCGGCCTTCGCCGGGCAAGACAACCTGCGTCTGCGGTTTGACTTCTCGACTGGTGGTTCGATCAACCTGGGTGGTCGGCACATTACGAGCGGGACAGACTTGAACACGCAGGAACTGCGATTCCTTCGCGGTGCCCAGATCGAGGACGGCGGTACGTTCACCGTGAACGATCCGATCAACAACACCTCGGCAACCTTCGAGTTCAACAAGGGTCAGTCCCTCACGTTTGACAGCGGTGCCCGCATCGCCGATGCGTTCAATTCGCTGGCACCAACGGGGTCGAATGTCTTTACGCTTCAGTCGTATGACTACGTAAACAACCTTCCGGTTGGTTTGCCGGTAACGTTTGAATACGTTCTGAAGGACGGTGACCAGGCAGTCGGCAACGTTCCGATTGTCTTCTCGATCACCGATTCGCCAAGCGAAATCGCCCTGTTGACTCGCACAGCGATTCTGAATCAGGGGATGGCAGGTGTGACCATGTACACCGAATCGGACGACACCTTCAATATTCAAGGTATTGAAGATCTCACGCCAGCAGATCTGGCCTGGGGTATGTCGGTCAAGGGAAGTGCCATTCCTAATGCCGATCCAAATATCGTCATCATCAACTACAACAGCCAGACGACGGCCACTCAACTGGCCACGACCACTCAGGTGTTGATGAATACGAAGATGGCTCCGCAGGCAACTGCTCAGAACTACGTCACGTTCAACCGCCAGGAAGAGTTCATCTTCGGTAACGGTTACACGTTCGATATCAACAATAGCGGTCTGGGCTTTGACGGCTCGCTGCAGGGTGATGACTTCGGCTACGCCAACGATAGCAAGATGGGATCCCCTACGGCCACCAATACGACTGCCGATCAGCGTGGCCAGGATAACCAGCATCGCGGTGTGCTGATCGACGATATCATCATCGGCTTTGCTGAACGCGGTGAAATGGTGACCGGTGCGACTACCAACACCAACTTCACGCACAACCAGCAACTGCGTGCGTTTGAAATCCTGACGGGTGAATACCAACTGGAAATCCGCCGCGGTACCGACTACGGTGTGCCGTCGCTCGTTCCAGGTCTGCTCGATTTGCTGCCGACGTTTACCTTCGATACGAACGACCGTCTCAACGGTAGCTACACGGTGCTGGCTGCATCGGGTGCGTTGACCGGCAATCTCGATCGCATTCGGGTTGGTGACGGTACTGACTGGGTGACGTTCGAGTTCTTCGACCTCGATTCGATTACCGAACGCCAAAAGCGTGGATCGGCCGGAACGAGCACTCGAACCTCGTACGACGCCGATAACAACATCTACAGCATCGGTTTCTACAACACCGATACCGAAGCTCAGATGGCCGTCAAGTTGATGAATGCTATCAACGATCACGCCGGGCAGATCGCTCGCGGTTTGATCAGCACCACCAGCGGCGGCTTGGGTGTCTACGCTCAGGTGAACTCGCGCAGCGGTATCACCACAAGCAACCGTGTCGACCTTTCGCCGAAGACCACTTCCGACGAAGTTCGCTTGGAATACGATATCCAATCGAATGACGCCTTCCGAGAAGCACTCGATATCGGTCTCGACGGGACGGATCTCACTGCAACCCAACGGGTTAACGTCGGTATCAATGGTACGATCGGCGATAACGACCCGGCCGAAAAGATGGATGGCTTTGCCGACGTCGACGTATTCAAGTTCGCAATGCGTGCTGGTCAGCAGTTGGAAATGAACCTGGTGACTAGTTTCGCCGACCTCATGGGCCTGAATGGTGTGTTGCGATTGTTCCTCCAGGCAACGCCTACCGGAGCAATCACTGAAGTAGTTGCCAATGTCGTCCACAATGTTGGTTTCGACACTTACACCTTCAATGCAACGACGACGGGTACGTACTTTGTCGCGATTGCTGCCAATACGCTTCCGTTGCCAGCGAACGGAAACCAGGCTTCGACGCCACTAGGTTACGATCCGGCTAAGGTCGCAAAGAATGATGCGAGCCGCCAGGTACGGACCTATGAAGGTACCTATGAGCTTGGGATTTCGGTTGCCGATGACTTTAACACGGTGGTCGTTGATACGACGTACTTTGTTAACAATGATTTCGGGCTGTTTGGCGAGCCAACGACCCGATCGACCAATATGGTTATCAAGCGTCACGACCAACTGGCTGGCTTCGACCTGATTGGTGACTCGAATCGTCACCGCGACCAGGGACAGATCATTATCAGCTCGAATATGATCTCGAACTCGGCCAACTACGGTGTGTTGATCGACGCTGGTAGCCGCAACACGGTTACCGATGCCGGGGCCGGTAACAACCGACCGCATCAGGGTGCTCCGATCAACGTTCCATCGGCTGCTAACTCGCAGCGATTGGCGACCGGGGTGACCGTCGAGAACAACGTGATCTTCGACAGTGCGACAGGTGCCATTCTGTACAGTGGCGATCCTGTCAACAACCCGGCGGGTGCCGTTCCGTTCGGTCGTATTATCAACAACACGCTGTATGGCACCGGTGCCGGTGACACGGGCGTGACCGTTGAAGAGTCGGCCGGCCCAACGCTGTTGAACAACATCGTCGCGAACTTCACGACCGGTATCTCGGTTGATGCAAGCTCCAAGGCCACCACGGTCATTTCGCGAACGCTGTATCAAGACAATACGACCAACACGACCGGCTTCGGTGGCAACGGCAACCTGGCTATCGTGCTGGGAACGACCGATCCATTGTTTGTCGATGCGGCCGGCAAGAACTTCTACCTCGAAGAAGGAAGCCAGGCGATCGACGCAGCCGTCGATGCGATTCAGGAACGAGCCGAAGTCAGCCAGGTGGTCAATCCGCTGGGTATCGACA
Organism: Blastopirellula marina; assembly: GCF_002967715.1. Classification (NCBI taxonomy): domain Bacteria; kingdom Pseudomonadati; phylum Planctomycetota; class Planctomycetia; order Pirellulales; family Pirellulaceae; genus Blastopirellula; species Blastopirellula marina. Next base: position 256,031 of record NZ_PUIA01000069.1, on the reverse strand, counting down.
GCACTCCGCTGTTGGCTCCAGAGAAGGATATTACCGGTCAGCTCCGCGTTGACGATCCGAACGTCGTCTCCAGCGGTGGTGTTGGTGGGGTGACCTTCCGTGACATCGGTGCTTTCGATCGAGCTGACTTCACCGGACCGACCGGTTACCTGATCGATCCGCAAGACAACGATGCGGCCGATCGCGACCTGGACGAAACTCCGGACGTGGTTCAATGGATCAATGGTCCACTGACCAACATTTCAATCCAGCTGCTGGATCAAGGTGACATCTCGAATCAGGTCCAAGGTACCGGCATCGACGACTCGACCGTGACCGCTGATTCGGTCAAGCTTGAGATCCTCGCAGGCGACGTGCCTCGCGTCCTGACTTTGGGTGTCGACTATACGTTCGACTACGACACAACGAACAACATCATCCGTTTGGTGCCGGTTTCCGGCGTCTTCCAGGAAGGTGTGTTGTACAAGGTCACGCTGGACAGTCGAGATGATCCAAACGATCTTGCCGTTAGCATCATTCGTGACATCGCTGGCAACCCGATCGCCTTCAACAATCTGGTTGATGACGGTACGGGAACGATGGTCGGTGAAACTCGCTTCCTGATTCAAGTTGGCGGACTGGTCGACTTTGGTGATGCTCCAGACAGCTACGGTACGCTGTTGGGATCGGATGGTGCTCGTCACAACCTGATCGAGAACTTCTATCTCGGCCAAGGTGTCGATGCTGAAATCGAAGGTCAACCAACATTCGCCGCAGACGGCGACGGTACCACCGATGACGGTATCTTTATCCGCACCGAAGATCCAAACAACATGGGAGGCTTCCTGGACTTCACGTTGCGTGATGGTATCAACAACGAGATCTACGTCACTTCCAAGGCACCCACCGGATCCACCTCGTATGGCTTCCTGGATGCTTGGGTCGACTTCAATCAGGACGGCGACTTCGAGGATGTTGGCGAACAGATCTTGATCAGCGTCGCTTTGAGTAAGGATGCCGTCGATCCGCTCGGTTCTCCTGGTGGTAAGGGTCAGTTGATCACCCTGGGCGACCTGCCAGATGGGGCGTTGCTGGGTGATACCTACGCTCGTTTCCGCTTGAGCAGCACCGGTGGTCTGACTCCGACCGGCCTGGCTGAAGATGGGGAAGTCGAAGACTACCAGATCACCATCGCCGAAGAAGGGGTGAACCCATGGCACAACAGTTCCAACCCGGGTGCGATCTCGATTGGCGACAATAGCATCACCAGCTTGGACTACGTGCTGTTGCTGGAAGAACTTCGTAACCACAACTACACCTACAGTGCCGCGGAAGCCGCCTTGGTGATTGGTGCCTCGGAAGGTGATTTCAAGCCTGGTTTCGAGCCAGATGTCATTCCTCCAGGAAATGTTCCTGCGAAGCTGGACGTGAATAACGATCGTCGTATCACGGACGCAGACTTGCTGCGACTGCAGACAATTCTGTTTAGCTATACCGCAAGCCCAGAGCCAATTTCCTTGTCGATGATCGCTGGAGAAACGGTTTCGAGCGACACGGTTGCACCAGTGGAAGTCAGTTCGTACGAATTCGCCGAGGCAATTCCTTCGTCGGCTAATGTGGTGAACACGCCAGTGGTGGTGAATGATTCGCTGGTCTCGAGTTCGAGCTTCGATGCCATCGCACCGAGCTACTCCGATCTTCAGATGAAATCGGCTCTTGAACTGATGGGGTATGCTCAAAGCTACAGCTACGAAGTTGAGTCGAGCATCATCGATGCCTCCTTCAGCGACGAGGCGATCGCCCTTGAATCGGTCAGCTACGACGATCAGTTCGATCAGCTGATCGGTGACATGGCCGATGATCTCAGCTCGAGCTGGGATGGCAAGCAGTTCAGTGAAGAGTCGGATGAAGATGCCGATTCTGACGAACTGGACGAACTGCTCTCCTTGATCAGCGATCCAGGCGACATCAGCTAGTCGTCTGAAACGATCAACACGTAATCGATTATCGCCCGCCGGATCATTCCCGCGGGCGATTTTTTATGCCTGGCCTTTATTCCGACAACGTTCTGTAGGGCATCGCTTCGTCGAGTTCAACGACATCGCGCGGCACTCCCCTACCCCGCATCGTCGATACCTGCCATATGCTTGGACGGATGCTAGAGCATTTCCATGAGAGTTGTAGCGTCACAGGCGTAGACGAGGCAAGTTGGACAAGGCGACCGAAGCAGGCGAATCCACGAGATTTGCCGATGCAGGTCAACGAAGTCCAGCGCCGTTGCAGCCAGCCAGAACGCTACAGATCGAATGGACCATGCTCTACATGGAAAGTTACTACTGCTTTCCAAAGTATGAAGCAGAACGAACGATTAAAGGAGTTCGAGAGAAGCGTCCAGGTCTGAGAGGATCGCGTCGACCGCTTCATCGTCCATAGACTTGGACGAAGCTGCCAGTTGGTCAGCGTTAGCAGCCGAAGCGATGACGGCCGAATCTTGAGAAGGCAAAACGACCCCTAGGAAGGGATCGGCCAGGGCAGGAGCGTCCTGCGTAACCGCAAGGGTATCGCCGATTGCTTCGGTTTCATACGTCACGGTTGGCAGTGGGCCGATGGGCTCCCCTTCCAAGACGCCGAATTCGGAAGTCGTCGTCGTGAGTGTCTGTGTGATGCTATGGCCAGAACTCATCGCGACAGGGGCTGGGTAGAACACCTGCGAGGTGACTGGCTCGGGATTGGTCGATTGAGAAAACTGGCTCTGTAAATAAGCCTTGTCCATCACCGACAGCAGGTCGAGCTTATTCAGCCGGCCATCTGCGTTGACATCCAAGTAGGGAGAGCCGGGCAATGGATTCTCATTGAGTGCTCGACCTTGTGCCGATTGCCCTGAAGTGAACTGCGGATTGACCAATTCGTTGAAAACCTGGTCAACGTCGTTGGAGTCAATGAATCCGTCGTGGTTCACGTCGGTTGGCAGCAGCGGATTATGCCATGAGTCGTCGGCGATCGACGCAGACCACGCAACTCGGCTTGTTCCTGCCTGAGCTGTCAAGCTGACGTCAGCTTGCGAGAGCGTGGTGAAGTAGGCGTCGGTCCCATTGGGGGCGGTTACCTTCAAGCGGAAGTTGCCGTCAATATCAAACGGAAGCGTGAATGCTCCGAACTGATCGGTCACGACCGAATGAGAACGTCCAACCTGAAGATTGTCGAGGGCAACGTAGCGTAGCGTGCGACGCGGGTCATCCGTATCGGTCAGGTGGCCGCGGGCAATCGCGTAGGTCGCTTCGGCCAGGTCGAGTTCCACGACCATGGTTTCGGACGCTCCGGCCGCCATCGGGCTGGTCGTATATCGCCCCAGCAAGTTGTTTTGAGAATCGTAGAGTTCCAGAATTCCCACGTCGCCGTCACTTTGCGCGATTGCGTCGATCGACACGCGACTAACGGGCGTATCGAAGGCGATCTTCAGCTGGCGTTTTTCCGACCAGGCATTACTCCAAGAGCTACCAGAATGGTTGAAGAACCCTTGGGTGCCGGTGCTGGAAAGAGAACTGATGCGGGACGAAACTTCCGTAAAGTTGGGGTCGATCTCAGAGCCTTGAGCGATCAGCGTCACTCCGCCAATCGTATCGTAAAAGACGTCGTTTACGGCAAAATCATCAGGCTCGATGATCGTTTGTGTTACTTGTGGGGTACCGGCCAAGTCGACGACTTCAACGATCCAGCCAGCCAGCCCTTGCTCGCCGGCATTGAAAATGCCATCGTCGTTTTCATCGTAAGTGATATAGCCGGTGAAGCCATGTACGGCGGTCGAGTCGATATGGGCCGTCGACGCGAGAAGTGATTGCGAGTAGATGAGCCCCGTTTTATCGACAATCCGAACTTCGATTTCGTGGGAGTTCGCGTCTGGAAGTTGAATCAGGAAATCAAAATCGGCGGTGTAGTCATCAATCGCCGGTCCCAATACCCATTCGCCCCCATCCAGGCGGAATTCGATATGGCTCAGGCGATTGGTCGTAACCGAGTTTTGCAGGCCCCATGAGTTCTGATTGGGAAGCACCCCGATCGAAGCACTGCCGTTGATCCGCATTTGATTGGTGATGGGATCAAACTGACTGGTTGCCGAAAACGAGATCGGAACGTCGAAGACATCGAATATCCCGTCCCCATCGGAGTCCTTCCAGCCAATCGACTCAAACGAGGAGGTGCTACTGGTATGGGTCGCGTAGGCCGTCAGTAGTGAGTTCGACTCTCGTAGCAGGCTCGTTTCTAAGCTGGTGGGTGTTGGATTCCCGTCAATCGCATTGGTGTTCTGGGTGTCGTAGTAGCCCCGCGTATCTTCGTAGTGGCCGGCACCGGCGTACTCGTCCATCGCCCAGAACTGATGGGAAACTTCGTGAGCAATCGAACTAGCCGGTCGCTCGGATGGAATCGCCAGGAACGAGCCGCCAGCAAGCGAGAATCCGCCACGAACGCTTCCGACCGGAAAGAGGCCGTCGGCGTCGTTTTGGGCATTGATGACAAAGAGGGTGAACGCCCAGTTGGTATCGTTGGCGACCCGCTGAGTGTGGTTGAACAACCGCACGTCGTTGTCGATTTTGTCAGTCCGCTCGGCACCGACGTAATCGAGAAACTCGCCCACCCAGATTTCGAGATCGGTTGCGATTCGTGAGATCGGCTCGATCCCGATGGGAATCGGGTTATCGGCGTAGGTATAGTCGATATCGAAATTCAGTTCATGCACGCTTGATTGAAGCGCGAGCGTATCCACCCACCATTGCAGCCCCTCTTCGATCCGTTGTTTGACCTGGTTGGTGTGCGAAGCGGTCCAGGTCTCGGTGTTGGGATCGACGGTGCCGTCTGACTCGAAGAACACGACCGTAACGGTGACATCCCCCAACATGAACTCGCCGGTGTCCAACGGTTGGGCGTTTAGCGGCACGGCCGAAAGAGCCAAGCGTGATTCCAGTTGCTCAAACCTCTGCACTCGACGGGCTGATCTGCCAGCCCGTTTGTTCACTCTGCAATTGGCAGAGCGTCGATGAGAGGAGGAACGAAACATGGATTAATCCAGCGGATGACGCTCGGAAATTGGATGGGAAGAAGTCGAAGAGGATCGAAACGGAATTCGTTTGGAACTCATCCGACCGATTACAAGGCTGTTTCATCCTCCCAGATGGCAAGCACTTCATCGGCCTGTGCCGCAAATTCGTTCTCGTCCTCGTCCGAGGCGAGCGAGGAATCGGAATCTTGGCTGGTCATAACGATCAAATCGGTCTGATCATCAAGCGATGAAATCACTGCGTCGGTCGATTCCTCGACAGGCGAAACAGCCTGGTCGTCTTGGCTTGCTCCTTCAGAAGCGGAACCGCTCGGCACGATTTGGGTCAACGGCAGCGTGATGCTTAAAGACTGGCCCGAAAGACTGGCTGGCTCGTCTTCGGTGGTGGTCGTGGCCGACGATGTGGTTGTCGTAGTGGTTTGCGACGTCGAACGCGTGTCTACCGGTTCACCTTCCAACAAGAAGGAACTGCCCATCAGTGGTGCCCCACCAATGCTGCCTGGGTAGCCAGTGGGATAGTCGCGAGTTGTCGCGGCCTGATCCGATTCGCCATAGTTTTGAATGAACAAACTAAAGTCGGCGAGGTCGACCTTGCCATTGTTGTTGAAATCGAATTTACGCAGGTTAGGATCGTTGTTGACAAACTTGCCGTACTGGCCGATGAAACCAGCGAAGTCGGTGATACCCACCTTGCGATCTTCACCGTTGGAACCTACGTCATAGATTACCGGCCAAACTTCAAAGCTGTGGCTGGCCAAGGCCGAGCCGTTAATAACAGCAGATGTGTGGGACGTCAGGTTGTAAACGGTTGCGTTGGTGTCAGAGAGAGTAATGTCCGATGATTGAGTGAACGTTAGCGGTCCATTCGTGTAGTTGGCCGGAAGTTCCATATCCGATTTCAATTGGATACGGCCAACCAGGGCATAAAGATTGTCGCCGAGATTGGTCGAGAGGGTGCTGAAACCGATCCGAACGGTACCATTTTCTTCATCGACTTCGGTCGAAGTAATCGAGTACCGCAAGTTGGAAGGATCTTCCGTGCGACCGATGGTTCGTACAAAGCTGAAGTCGTTGGTGTCGTAGCTTATCTCTACAAAGCCTGCCTGAACGGAGTTGCCAGCCGGAGCTTTCGCGTAAACCTCAACGTAGAAATGATTCCATTCATCGATCACGTCAACGTTTGTCGGCAGGCTGTTTACTTCGCCATTGTTCGTTAACGTTTGGGTCGTCACAAAGCGGAGTTGGTAGTCCGCATCTGGGGAAGCAACCACTTCCAGGTCGACCCCCTCGAAGTAAACCTGGCTTTCCTGAACGAGACGTTCTTCACCGTAGATGTACAGTGCGAAAAAATCATCTTGAATCGCTGCGTTGTATTCCGAGCCCGTCAGACGTTCCAACTGCGGCACACCGTTGACATAGTTCGGTTGCCAGTCCTCCATGTTCTGGTTGGGATTCTCATCCAGGTCGACGACATCAAAATGGAAGTGCGGAAGAAACGCTTCTTCCATGTCGTAGGTACCGGGTGCCTGGGCAATCATGCGAAATGAGAGGGCTTCGATTTCGCCAGCGACGCCGATATTCAGGTTTTGCACGCCCAGGTATCCGATGTAGCCGTCGTAATCGGTGTTGGGTGTGATCGGAATCAGGTCGATCGGAGAAATTGATGGACCGTATTTGACGCCCCCGTCCCCATAGGTGGGGTCGAACTCGAATCCCGCTGAATCGAAGGTGACATTGAAATAGGCACTAAAGAAACCGAGAGCATTCGCGGAAACACTGCCCGTAATGGGGGTTACGTCTACTTCTGGCTCATCCCGGCGATCGTCGAGGTAGGCCTTAATCAGGAAGGCTTCCCCCTGTTCGATCTGCGTGATGACGTTTCCGTGCAAGTCGGTGGCTTCCAGACGCAACGAAAGCAGTTCGTTGGTCGCGTTGAGCATTTCGCGCCCTTCGAGCATTTCGAGGCGCGAAACATGATTCCAGTGGCGACGAAGCGAATTCTTAGATGCCGAGCGGGAACGTGCTTTTTTCATGGCGATTGCGCGTTTAAACCATGCCCCATGGATTTGGGAACATGCTGGGTAAATGGGTTGACTGGTGATAATGGGCAAGTCGCGAGCAGGATTGCCTAAGTATCAGCGTAATTGCGAGTCTGGCCAACGCAATCGCGTAAAACCCTTAGCAGTTCTGACTTTAGGGGTTATACCGGTTGTAACCCCTGAGATATCGTGACGAGCCATAACTTTGGACGAGATCGAGCCCTATTAGTTCCGGCAGAGAACGCAAATCCAGGAAATTTGGAATCTTTTCTTCAAGTCAGCAGGAACTTCTGCCCTGCAAGCTGCGACCAAGTGGCTAGGTAACTGGAAAATTATGTGGATCGCGGGGGTTTTACTCCCATTAAGGGATCTAACGAGGGTAAGAAAAAGTTTGCAAAGGCAAATTTGCCCAATTAGTCTGGATGACGCTGATTAAATCGCCCTAATTTCCCAAGTTGCTTATTTTGCTACTTGCCTAATCGAAAACATAGGTTGCCGTAGGTCGCCATGAAAAAGAACAAGAGCCGCCAGCACCGGGTCCCTTCCAAGTTGAACAAGCGAGCCAGACGGCAGCGAACGATTCGCCGCATGGAAACTTTGGAGACGCGCTCCATGCTGGCGGGGGATTTGATGTCCGCCGTCCATAACCAAACATTTTCACACGATGTGAACGCCGACGGCGTGTTCGACCAAGTGGACGTCGACACGATTATCTCGAGTCTGCAGTCGAGAAAGACGCAGCAGGCATCTGCTCGTGGTCTGCTCGAAGGGGAACAAACCCTGTTTCTCGACGTCGATAACGACGGTCGATTGACCAACCGTGACTTGCTGTCCGCGATGGACGCGTTGGCCCTCGAAGGGGAACTCGCCGATGCCACGTTCAGTGCCGACGTGAATCTCCGCCTTCTTACCGTCGGCGGCACTGTGGACGAAACCATGACGGGCTCGGCAGATCTCAACGAGACCTTCCAGCTTCAAGTTTGGGTGAAGGATACCTCGACGACGACATCGGGTATCGATGCTGCTTTCGTCGACATCACCTTCGATCAATCGCTGGTAACCCTGAATCCGGCCACCGGCATCGTCCTGGCACCTGGTTTCACTTCGCTGACCGGCGATACTCCGAACAACGTAACTCCTTACGGCACATTGAATGGGGCGGTCGATAACGGCTACATTCTGCCGAATACGCTTCGCTTCATCGGTGGTCAGGAAATTGGAGCGGGAACAACCGATACTGCTTTAGGTCGCCTGGTGGCTACGCTGACCTTCACTACCGTTGCCGAGGGTACTCTCGACTTTGAAGTGGTTGTTCAAGACAATCCTCAGAGTGTCGATGCCGCAGACGTAGCGAGCTCGTTCAATGACCTCGCCCGAAATGGTGAGGCCTTTACCGATGCGAACGTCAACGCCACGTTCTTTGAAGCATCGGGAACCGCCGAAATCTCGCGATGGACCGGTGGTATTGTCTCGTTAGACATCATGCAAGACCCGGTTTCCGGTGCCAACTTCGACAGTTACGAAGTTGTCGAAGACTACCAGGAAGCCAGCGCCGTTCCTCCGGGCGACAACGATCCTCCGGTTGTCACGATCAGCGGCGTTCAGTACTACGTGCTGGACGTGCTCGAGAACGATCTGGATAGCGCCCTCAATCCGGTAGCGGCACCTCGTTCACGCTTTAATATCGACTCGGTCACTCAACCAGCACAAGGCTCGGTGACCATCGAATTGGACGCTCAAAACGTGCCTGAAATCGTCAACGCCGGGATCGCTTCGCACCAGGTACTGCTGTACCAGGTTCCCGCAGGCGTGGGTGGCATTGCCGAAACCTTTACTTACACGATGACCGATAGCGGCTCGCCTGATAACGCGGCTACCACCGTGGGGGGCGTTTACGTCTCGATCACCGAAGTCGATCAGGGCGTGCTGCTGATTGAAGATCCGCTGCAGGTTGAAGTCACCGAAGGGGTTTCGACTGGCGTGCTCGATATCATGGACAACGTCACCCCGGGCGAACCGTCCGACGTGCCAACGTTCATCGATTTCTTCGATGAAAATGGTGGCCTACTGACCCCTGCCGACCTGCAAGGGACGTTCACTCCGGTTCTCGACGGAATGAATAATCCGACCGGTGAGTTCACCTACGTGTCGAACATTCCAGGTCTCGTCGAGATGATCACTTACCAGGTCAGTGACGGCAATAACCAGATCACTGAAGGTACGATCATCTTCAAGACGTTGTTTGATAGCCTGCTCTCGGGGGTAGTCTACTTCGACAGCGACAACGACGGCATCGTCGACGACAATATCGGCACCGACGCCAGCCCCGAAACCCGCATTGGTGGCGTGACGGTCGAATTGCTGGATAGTGGTTTGAACGTCATCCAGACTTCGGTCACCGACGCAACCGGTGCTTACAGTTTCGCAGGCTTCGATGAAGGGACTTACTCGATCCGTATCACCGATCCGCGATTTACTCGTAAGGGGCTGACCACTAGCGGAAGCTTTACCCTTTCGGGTAATACCATCAGCGGCATTGGGATTGGCAATGGCCAGCCTGGTACCTATACCGGTTTGAACTTCGGTTACGTTGGCCGCGAATACAAGTATATCGGCCTGGGTGACTCGATCGCTTCCAACACGGAAAACAGCATCGTTCTGGCGTTCTCGAAGCCAGGCGGGCTGGATTCGCTTGAGTGGTTTACCGTCGACATGGGCTGGGAGAACCTGGTTCGCGTTCGATCGGATCTCAGCTACTTCGACGCAACGACCGGTGCAAGCCAAATTGCCTTTGAAGTAAGTGTCGAAGGGTTGGACGATCCAGTGATCGTGGTTCAGGCCTTCTCGACCTCGACTCCAGGCTACATGGTGGTTGCCAACGGCCCTGACGGCTTGATCGTTCGCATTAACGGTGCGGCTGATCAGGTCATGTCCAATCTGACATCCGTGGTCGATGCGGCTTTCGCCAGCATGTAGACTTCGGTCGCAGACAAGAAACAAAAAAAGAGCCGATCCAACAGGACCGGCTCTTTTTGTTTCTTGAAAGACGCGACTCAGGCCTTAGTAGTGGAATTCCATACCTAAGGTCAGACCCACGATCCAGTAGTCTTGTTCAATGAAGTTGAACTGAGGATCGGTCGGGTTGAGAACGCTGGGGTCGATGTTCGTATTGATCAAGGTCGCTCCGGTGGCAACGTCGCTGAAGTAGACGAAGTTGGTACCCAGTTTGAAGTCGAGGTTGCAGTTGTAAGCGTAGATCATGTCGATGCTTGCTTCTGGAATGTAAGCAAACTGATCGCGGCTGTAGCTACCCGAGTTCGTGCTGCGAGCGTAAATGCCTTGGTTGTCTGAATCAGCACCATTGATGGTGGTATAGCCCGAAATTGCAGCTTCTTGCTTCATACCACCGACGCTGATCTTACCCATGGCTCGCCAGCTGAAAGGGCCGTCTTGGAACTCCGCGATCAAGCCAAACTGGCCGCCGTGGAACTCGTTGGTTGCGTTGAAGCTGTCATGCAGGACAACCACGTCCCCTTGGGCGAAACCGCTTGGTGGTGCCGCGTCTTGGACGGTGTATTGAGCATTGATGCTGAAGCCATCTTCCAACTTGGCATAGCTATAACCGGTGACAAAGTCCCAGCGGTTGCCTTGGTTGGTGTAGATGTGCTTGGTAACGAAGAAGTCGCCCATATAGACGGTGTTATCGTTATTCAGGCTGACCGTGGTGTTATCCGCGGCATTGTCGCCGTTGCCTGGCAAGGCCACCACCACCGAGTCTTGCAGCCCCGTGTTGGTGTTAAAGAACGGAAACGCCAGGGTCGAGTAGGCGTCAGAAGTCGTACTGTAGCTGGCACCTTCTTCGGCCAGGGCCAGGAAGCGGCCGCCGACACTCCAGTTTTGGTAGTCATCCAGCCACAGGCCAACCGTAATACGACCGCCGATACCGGCATCGCCCGTTTCGTAGCCATCGCCGAACAGCACTCGGGTGCTAGGTGCACCGAGGACACCTTCGTCAGCCGGATCGCTGGTGGTCAGAATCGCGGGGTAGTTGCCCCCATGACGCCAGACGACCAAGGTGTCGAAGCTGCCGTAAACACGTGGCGGAAGAGCACAGCCGTCGCCGCAATCGTTGCACGTGCCACCGGCAAAGTTTTCGTATTGAACGTAATCGCCGGCGGGTTCGTACATCGAACCATCAACCGGACCGCCATACTGCATGCCAGGCGTCGTTTGCCCGTAGCCATTAGCTGCAGCCATGTAAGCATAAGGATCTGGACCGCCCATCATGGGACCGGGACCAGCCATGGGGCCCATGGGACCAGGAGCACCCATCATTGCTTGAGGTGCGTAACCCGGTTGCATCCCACCGGGACCGTAGGGAGCCGGAGCACCGGCGGGATATGGGGATCCCATCGGAGCGTAACCCTCTTGGGCATAGGATCGACCAGAGCCGATAAGCACGGCCGCGATCGAGAAAGCTAGGGTGGAGTATTTAAGCTTCATGTTGTGTGCTCGCAAACTAATGCTGTCGCTCCCAAGGCCCTGCCTCGTTCCGAGTTACGGAAGGAGTTACAAGAGCTACCGCTTGCGTCTGATGGACATCCAAAATCGAATAGCCAACGACTAACTTGGATTGGTAAGGGGCCAAGTTCATCGGGCGGAATGGTTTCTGTTGTCAGGACGCTTGCCCTGCGCTCGAACGGTCCGCGTACGATTATTCCGGACGTATTAGGAATGTCGGCCGTCAGGTGTGTGCCGGTTAAGCAAAAAGCAACGTGCAACCCGTATAAACGGAATTCTCCAACCAGAGCGGAGATAAAACGAGAAGATGGGGGTTTTGCGAAGAGTTTAACGGATGAAACAGGTGATTCGGGTTGTAGCGGACGTCACACCAATCAACCTTCGCAAATCTTAGGAATCCCTTCACCGGATATTGGGAACGGAAAGACTTGTCTTTCATACTAAAATCTAATGTGGGTAACGTTTAGAATGCCCCACCCACCTAACGTAGTGGCAGCAAACCCGCGGGGACCATAGTAGTTTGGATACAAATCAACAGACCTTGGAAGCACCTCAGGCGGAAGAGTCGACCAAGCCGGAAGCCCCCACGCGAGGCGCTCCGCGCAAGTTCAGCTCCAATCCGTTGGGCTCGGCCTACTCGCAGATCACGCGCTCGGGGCTGGCCCGCTTTGTGGCCAGGTTGCCTCTGATCGATCGTTTCGAAGAACAACTGAAAGACCTCTCGGATCGCGATCTGCGCAAGCATAGCCTAGGCCTGCGGCATCGAGCCAAAAGTGGTGAGACGCTTCAGAAGCTGCTTCCCGAGGCTTTTGCGTTGGTGCGAATCGCCGGTGCCCGAACGATGAACATGCGCCACTACGAGGTGCAGTTGATCGGCGGGATGATCATGTTCAATGGTTCTATCGCTGAGATGGAAACGGGCGAAGGGAAAACCCTTACCGCAACCTTACCTACCTATCTTTACGCACTGCCTGGCAAAGGAGTGCATGTGGCCACGGTGAACGACTACCTGGCGGCCCGCGACGCCGAGCTGATGATGCCCATCTATAAGATGCTGGGGATGAGCGTCGGCGTGATCGAATCCCAAATGTCCTCGGCAGATCGACGAAAAGCGTATTCCTGCGACATTACTTATGGAACATCGAAGGAATTCGGCTTCGATTTTCTCCGCGACCGGCTACTAATCCGCCAGACACGCGAGCAAGGTCTTGGTGTTCTGGGGCCGCTGCTAGCGGGCAAGTCCGAGAAAAGCGAAGAGCCAGTTCAGCGAGAGCATTTCTTTGCATTGGTGGACGAAGCCGATAGTGTGTTGATCGACGATGCCCGTACGCCGCTGGTGATCAGTGCGATTCCTGGCGAGGCTGAAAAGGTGGCGGTCGCTTGTCATCAATGGGCAGCCAAGGCCGAAGAGGAATTCGAGGAAGATCACCACTACGAATACGACCATGACAAAAAGTCGGTCGAGCTTACCGTTACGGGGCGACTCTTGGTTCGCCAGGTTCCCAAGCCGAAGCTGCTCGACACCGTGGGGCTGGTCGATCTGTACGACTACATCGAACGAGCGATCAAGGTCAAACGCGACTTTCATAGCGGGCAGCACTACGTCATCCGTGATGGTGAAGTCGTGATCGTGGACGAATCGACAGGGCGTATCGCTGAAGGTCGTAAGTGGAGCTACGGCATCCACCAGGCGATCGAAGCGAAAGAAGGAGTCGAGGTCACGGTTGCGACCGGGCAAGCTGCCCGAATCACCGTTCAGGATCTCTTCTTACGCTATCGTCACCTGGGCGGAATGACCGGTACGGCTTCGAGTTCCAAGGGTGAATTCAAGAAGATTTACAAGCTGAACGTGATTAAGTGTCCTACCAACCGCATCCCGCAGCGAAAACTTTGGCCCGATCGCGTGTTTGGTAACGGCGATGCCAAGTGGGCGGCGATTGTCGATGAGATTCGTGAGATTAACTCGCAAGGCAGGCCTGTGTTGGTTGGTACGCGTACGATCGAAAAGAGCGAGCATCTCTCGAAGCTATTGGAAGAGGAAGGCATCGAACACGAAGTCTTGAATGCCCACCAGGTTGCTGTTGAAGCCGACATCGTTTCTCGTGCCGGGCAGCCCGGTAAAGTGACCGTTGCCACGAACATGGCCGGCCGCGGTACGGACATCAAGTTGGGCGAAGGGGTCCATTCGCTGGGTGGGCTTCATGTGATTTGCACCGAACTGCACGACTCGGCCCGTATCGACCGCCAGTTGGTCGGCCGTTGTGGTCGTCAGGGGGACCCTGGCAGTACGCGACAATTCATGGCCCTGGATGACGACTGCTTGCTGGTTGGTTTAGGCCCACATCGCTACAAGAAGCTGGTTGCTTACGGCGAAGAGCGATTGGGCGAACTGCCTGGCTACTCGAAGCTCTTCCGAAAGGCCCAGCGTAAGATCGAGAAGAAGCACTTTAGTGATCGCAAGGTCCTGCTTTATCACGAGAAACAGCGCAAGAAGATGCATCGCGAAATGGGACAGGATCCTTATCTGGATTCACCAGATTAACCAGTGTGATGTGGTTTCGAGACAGATGGAACGAAGTCACCCTAAGTTCCGTCGAACGTTGCGTTTTATTATCCCGATGGCAGCACAGCTTGTAAGATTTCTTACCGTAACTTCTTGTCAGATAGTGAACAAACGACTTCCAGGCCATGTAGAGTTCTTCGGCGATACGACCCTTGTAACCGATACATCCCGCCGCCCGGCATCCCTGGTTGACACCTTTTCGGCTTTCAAGATTTTCGATTCTCACCTCCCTTGTTATGGTGAGACGTAGGATTTTGCGATCGCGAATCGATCGGCCTCTAACCTTAAATTCCCATTATGAATAGTCCCGGCATGTCCACAGAGCCCTCGTCCGTGAATCCCGAGACCCTCGAAAGCACTAAAAAGCAGATTCGAGGTCTGATTCAGGAGATTGCCCAACTTTCCAAACGGGATGTCCCTCCAGAGGAATATTTCAAGGAAGTCCTGCCCAAAGTGGTTTCCGCTTTGGCTGCTGTTGGTGGGGCTGCCTGGATCTATGACGAGCAGCGCCGACCGCAGTTGATTTACCAGATCAATCTGGCCCGTGGGCTTGTCGATCCGAAAAGCGACGAAGGTATTCGTCACCTCCGTTTGATCGAAACGATGTTCAAGGGTGCCGAAGCTCAGCTCTTGGCTCCTCAGTCTGGCGGTGCCGAAGAGAACTCGGCCGGTAACCCCACCAATCAACTTCTGGTCGTCGCACCGATTCAGGTCGAAGATAAGGTCGAAGGGGTCATCGAGATCTTCCAGCGACCGAACTCAGCCCCTAACAGCCAACGCGGTTACCTCCGCTTTTTAGAGCAGATGTGCGGGCTGGCCACCGACTGGTTCAAGACTCGCAAGCTGCGCGACTTCAACGATCGTCAGTCGCTGTGGTCGAAGATCGAACAATTCAGCCGCGCCGTTCACGAAAACTTAGACCTCCGCCAAACGGCCTATACCATCGCCAACGAAGGCCGACGACTGATCGGCTGCGATCGCGTATCGGTTGTGTTGCGTCGCGGACGCTGGAAGGTGGAAGCCGTCAGCGGACAAGACGTATTCGACTCGCGAGCGAGCCAGGTGCAGTTGCTCGGCAAGTTGGCGTCGCGTGTCATCGAGACGGGCGAACCATTCTGGTTCAATGGACAGACGGACGATCTGTCTCCGCAGTTAGAGACTGCGGTCCACGACTATGTCGACGAATCGCACACCAAAACCATCGCCGTCATCCCGCTGCGTCGCCCGGAACACGCGACCGACAACATGAAGCGGGAAGAAGGAGAAGAAGAACGCCAATTCCAAGGCGAGATCCTCGGTGCCCTGGTTGTCGAGCAGATTGAAGACAGCTCGCAGCAGGAAGAGTTCTCGAAAGGGGTCGAGCTGATCTCCGAGCACAGCAGCCGCGCTTTGGCCAATGCGATCGACTACAACTCGATTCCGCTGACGCCGCTCTGGCGCGTTCTGGGTAAGTCGAAGGTTTTGGTCACGGCTCGCAACCTGCCTAAAACCGTTTTGGCGATTGTCGGGGCCGTAGCCGTTATCGCCGCCCTGTTTTTGATTCCCGCTCCGTTCAAAGTGGCAGGGGCCGCTACGCTGACACCGGTGGTGCAGCGCGAAGTGTTTGTCAACGTCGAAGGGGAAGTCATTGAAGTTCCGGTCGACCATGGCGATCATGTCGAACAAGGCCAGATGGTGGCCCGCCTGCGTAACACCGAACTCGAACGTCAGTACAAGCAGTTTACCGGCGATCGCGAAAAACTCTTGTCGACTATCAATTCGCTTGAGTATCGCAAGCGTCGTCCGCAGGAAATGCGTAACGCTTCGGAAGCAACCCAGTTGACCATCGATCTCGGTCAGGCTCGCCAGAAGTACGAACACCTGAACGAACAGATCACGCTGATCGAAGAGAAGATGGCACGCCTGGATGTTGCCAGCCCGATTACCGGCGAGATTGTGACCTGGGATGTACGAGACAACCTGATGCAGCGTCCTGTTCAGCCGGGTCAGGTGCTGATGACCGTCAT
Organism: Blastopirellula marina; assembly: GCF_002967715.1. Classification (NCBI taxonomy): domain Bacteria; kingdom Pseudomonadati; phylum Planctomycetota; class Planctomycetia; order Pirellulales; family Pirellulaceae; genus Blastopirellula; species Blastopirellula marina. Next base: position 239,870 of record NZ_PUIA01000069.1, on the reverse strand, counting down.
CGATCCGACCCAGGATTGGATTCTGGAAATCCGCATGCCGGAAAAACGAATCCAGCACATTCAGTACGCCCTGGAGCATCAAGAGGCAGCGGAGGGCCTGGAGGTGACCTACATCATGGCCAGCGATCCTGGTCGTCAGCTCACTGGGCACGTCACCGAGATTCAGCGACTGGCCCAGCCCGACGAAACGGAAGGCCAGGTCGTGAAGCTGAAAGTGGCAATCGACAAACAAGACATTGAGCATCTACGAGCGGGTGCCACGGCCACCGCGAAGGTCCACTGCGGAACGGCTCCGCTGGGCTATACCTGGTTCCACGAACTCTTTGAATTCGTCGAATCGCGGTTGTTGTTTTAAATCCGGCATCGATCGTGATGCGTTCAATTCAAGCTTTTTCGGCCCTGCAATGAGTCTGCAGGATCCATCATCGCACGAGGTAAGAAACCCATGTCCAAGTCTGTGATTCTTTCGGTTGCCACATCGCTACTGATTGCCGGACACGTTTTCGCTCAAACTTCAGCGGCACCTTCCGAGGTGGTCGTCGAACGCTGCCTGGTGTCGTTGATTGATGAAGTCAATGTTCCGGCTCAAGAGACCGGCGTGTTGGTAAGCATTCCGGTTGAACGTGGCGACTACGTGACCGTTGGTACTCAGATCGCTCAGATTGACGACTCGCTTCCCACCAAGCAGCGCGAGATTGCCAAGCTGAAGTTTGATAAGGCCACCGAACAAGCCACCAACCAGGTCGACATCAAGTATGCCGCCAAAGCAGCTGAAGTCGCCAAGGCGGAGTTCGAACAGTTGGAAGCCGCCAACAAAGGGGTCAAAGGGGCCATCGCGGAAATCACCATTCGCAAGGCTCAACTCCAGTGGGAAAAGGCCCTGCTGCAAGCCGAGCAAGCCGACATGAACTTCAAGGTCGCCGGCATGACCGCCGGAGAGGCCGAAGCTGAAATGGAAGCGGCCGACATGATTATCGACAAATGCAAGACCACCACGCCGATTGATGGTGTCGTCGTGCAAAAGTATCGCCACGAAGGAGAATGGGTTCGCCCTGGCGATCCGTTGATGCGGGTTGTGGGGCTGAAGCGTCTGAAGGTTGAAGGCTCGCTCAACGCCGATACGTATGTTCCTGGCATGGTGATCGGCAAGCCGGTTACGGTTCAGGCCGAAACGCCAGGCGGTTTGATCAAGCTGGAAGGAACCGTGGTTTTCGCCAGTCCAGAAATCGACGCCACCGGCAACTTCGACTTCACCGCCGAAGTGCAGAACCAACCATCGACCAGTTCGTGGATGCTCTTCCCAGGGGACGTGGCCGACGTAACGGTTCACCTGGATCGTCCTTCGACGCTCAGCGCTCATCTCGACGGTAGCCGCAAATAATCGCCGCCGCGTCAAGCTTACGATTCCCCTACCCCGCCCCGAGATTTAGCATTGGTCAGTCTTCAAGACAGTTTGGTTGCCAGTAGCAGTCGTCCACTGCCGCTGCGTAAACGTCCAGACCTCACCGCCCGGCAGCATACCTACCAGGGGCGTGGTTACTGGGTCGTGAAGGAACCAATTGGGCTGAACTACTTTCGTTTCCAGGAAGAAGAATACGCCATTTTGGGCATGCTCGATGGCAAGACTTCTTTGCAGGAGATCAAAGAGAAGTTCGAGAAAGAGTTCGCGCCGCAGAAGATCAGCTTTACCGACCTGCAGCAGTTCATCGGAACCTTGCATCGCAGCGGTCTGGTGATCACCACGGCGATGGACCAGGGGCGTCAGTTGAAAGCTCGTCGTGACGAGCGGAAGTGGAAAGAGACCGTCCAGTTGATGTCCAACATCCTGGCTGTCCGCTTCAAAGGTTTCGATCCTGATCGTCTGCTGACCGCGCTCAATCCGTACACTCGCTGGTTCTTTACGATGCCGGCGTTCATCTTCGTGGCGCTGCTTTGTGCCGCGGCGGTCGGGCTGGTTACCGTGCAGAACGACGTCTTCCGCAGTCGGCTGCCGTCGTTTCAAGAGTTCTTCGGACCGTCGAACTGGCTGCTGCTAGGTGCCGTGCTGGGCTTCACCAAGGTGCTGCACGAATTCGGCCACGGTTTGTCCTGTAAGCGATACGGCGGCGAATGCCACGAAATGGGTGTCATGTTCCTGGTGATGACGCCGTGCTTGTACTGCAACGTTTCCGACTCGTGGATGCTGCCCAACAAGTGGCACCGTGCGATGATCGGTGCGGCGGGGATGTATGTCGAAGTTTTCCTGGCTTGTATCGCCACATTTATCTGGTGGTTTAGCGAGCCTGGTTTGCTGAATCACTTGGCGCTGCAGGTCATGTTCGTCAGTTCGGTGAGCACGGTGATCTTTAACGGTAACCCCCTGCTCCGCTACGACGGTTATTACATCCTGTCGGACATCATGGAAGTTCCGAACATGCGTCAGAAGGCGAGCAGCGTGCTGCATCGCTACATGTCGAAGTATTGCCTGGGAATGGAACTTCCCGAAGATCCGTTCCTGCCGGAACGAAACCAGTTCTTTTTTGGCCTCTACACCGTTGCGTCAAACGTTTATCGCTTGTTCGTGACCGCGTCGATCATGCTCTTCTTGAACCAGGTCTTCAAGCCGTACGGCTTGCAGGTCATCGGTCAGATGATCGCCTTGGCGGGGATCTACGGTTTGGTGGTCATGCCTATCTATCAATTGTGCAAGTTCCTGTATGTCCCTGGGAGAATGTCACAGGTGAAGCGGAAAAATGTGTTGATTACCGCCTCGGTCGTGGCAGCGGTGATCGCGGGAATCGTGTACGTTCCCGTCCCCCAATGGGTAAAGTGCCCGGTGGAAGTGCAACCAAGAAACGCCGAGAGCGTCTTCGTGGTCGTGCCAGGTCAGTTGGAAAGCATGCTGGTCAAGCCTGGTCAGCAGGTTACCCAAGGCACCAAGCTCGCACGGGTTACCAACCTCGACTTGCTGCTGGAACTTTCGGAGCTGGAAAACGAAGAGGAACGGCTCGAACTGCTTTCCGATTCGCTCAACAACCAGCGGTTGCGGGCAGAGCAAGGAGGCGAAGTCGAGCAGACTTACCTCGAAGTCATTCAGCAGTTGAAGTCTGTTCACCAACAGCTTGAAAAGAAACGTCAGCAGGTCGCACTGATCGACGTGCCGGCCCCAATTGATGGAACCGTGTTCCCCGTTCCCGATAAGAAAAGCCGAGGCGGCGATAGCGGGATGCTGTCTGAATGGTCCGGTTCGATCTTCGACAAAAAGAACGAAGGAGCCAAGCTTTCGACCAGTGACATCGTGTGCCAGATCGGCAACGCCGACGAGATGGAAGCCGTGCTGTATATCGACCAGGATCATATCGAACTGGTGAACCCCGATCAGGAAGTCGCCATCAAGCTCGATGCTTTCCCAGGCCGAACGTTCACCGGTCGCATCGCCGTCATGGGAAGCAAAGAGGTCGAGTTCATTCCGCCTGCCCTCAGCACGCAACAAGGAGGCGAACTGCCGGCCATAACCGACCAAGAGTCAGGACGGCTACGTCCCCAGAGCGCGACCTTCCCGGCGCAGGTTCCTTTGAACGGAATCGACGAAGAGCTGAAGCTGGGAATGCGTGGCCGGGCGAAGGTCTGGGTACAGTGGGAACCAATGGGAACTCGCCTGTGGCGATACATCTCGCGGACGTTCCATTTCTACCTGTAGTCGCCAATTTACGTAAAGTCTCGGGCTTTCTTCCAGTTGTTACGGTTTTGATGGTTAGGGCTGGTTGAAGCCATCTTTTGATGTGACAAACTATGCTTGGGCCATCTCGAAGTGCCGAGGGTCCTGACTAAACTAGCTCAATACCATTACGGTGAACATTAAATTCCAAGGAGACAATCTACATGTCGGACGCCCCTGAAAACCAAGGTCAAGCTGCCCCTGCACCGAAGCAAGTTGAATTGGACGAAACCAGCGCGATCGCTTGTTACGCCAACTTCTGCCGTGTGACCGGCACGCCAGAGGAATTGATCATTGACTTCGGTTTGAATACCCAGCCAATGGTTCAGTCGCAAGAAAAGATCAAAGTCCAGCAGCGAATCATCCTGAACTACTACACCGCCAAGCGTATGCTGGGGGCTCTGCACATGGCCGTTCAGCGTCACGAAGCTGCTTTCGGTACCCTTGAAACCGACATCCAAAAGCGCGTGATTCCTTCGGCTCAGCGCCAGTCAGCTGAATAGTCCCGACTGAGAACGTAAATCCAAACGCGGAACGGCCTTGGCTGTTCCGCGTTTTTTTATGCGCAATCCAGGAACGAAACTCCCGTAGCGGGCGTCCAAGAGGTTAAGGGAGTGTCTACTTTAGGGGTTTATAAGCGGAAGTTTACTGGAAAGTATTATTACCCCATGTACCATATAAGCTTGGGTTTGTGACATTTACGATGATCACCCTAGCTGTTTTGGCACCTGTCGGACTAAGTGATTTCCCACACCAGTATCCCCATGCCTGACTTAGACTCCATGGCCGTTGTTGAACCTTTATTCTTTTTCGCTGCTACCGTCGTCGTTGGACTGTTGCTGATCGTTTTGCTGAGTGCGGCGATCGCCTCGTACCGGCGACGGGTAACGCCGTGCTATGCGCAAAAGCGACGTCGCGGCCAATGGCAACCACAAGGGCAGCAGCTTGAATCGCGACAACTTCTCGATGGCGCGTTGGCCAGCGAGGCCTTGGCTCTGGAGGGGGAATCGATCACCGTCAATGGCGTCACGTACGACAACGTCGACTTGAAAGCCTTGGCCAAAGCGATCTTCGATAGCGGAGCTAAATTCTACGGTGCCGACTGGTGCCCCCACTGCACCAGGCAGAAAGCGATGTTCGGCGATGGTTATTCCGAACTGCCGTTCGAAGAAGTCACCAATCCCAATCACACGCTCAATGCCCTTGGTGTCGAGAAGAATATTACGCAACTTCCTACCTGGGTATTCGCGGATGGGACTCGTGTTACCGGGGTGCAGGAAATCGAAGACCTGATCGCCTACACCGGCATCACCATCCCGCAGGGCGAGGACCTGTACTTCGAAGAGATCCCAGACCAGAACGACTTGATCTCGGGGCAGTCGTATCACATTGCATTGGATGGCTACTCCCCTTCCGGGCAGCCGTTGACGTACACCGTGACCTCGTCGTCAGGGACCGTCATCGCAACGGTGATGCAGGGAAACAAGAGCCTGCGAATTTACAACGCGCGCTACGGCACGATGGAGTTCTATCTGTTTGAAGAGGAAGCCAGTCGTGCGACCTCGCGCATCATCGAACTGGCCGAGAGCGGTTTCTACGATGGTCTGACGTTCCATCGGATCTATCAAAGCTTCGTGATTCAGGGTGGCGATCCCAACGGCAACGGTACCGGCGGGTCTACGCTGTCGGACTTTGAAGACGAGTACGATCCCGATCTTCGCCATAACGGCACGGGGGTCTTGTCGTTCGCCAAGTCGTTCGACGATACGAACAACTCGCAGTTCTTCATTATGGAAGGGACTGCCCCGCATCTGGATTTCCAGCATTCGGTCTTTGGTTTTCTGACCGAAGGCGAACGCGTTCGCGAGTCGATCAGCGGAACGTACACCGGCGGCGGTACGACGCCCCAGTGGCAGGTCGTCATGGACGAAGTGACAACCTTCGTCGATATGGAAAATGGTGTCTTGCGATTGAAGATCCCCGATGGGGCAACGGGAACTGACACGATTACGGTTACGGTGTCGGACGGGCAAGGACACACCCTCAGCCGGTCGTTCGACGTATCGTATGCTCCTAATGACAACTACACCACGAATCCCTACTTGTCGTTCATTCCCGATGTCACGATGACGCCCAACAGTAGCTTTACGTTTCAGTTAAGCGCCAAGGATTGGGATAGTGGGGCGATCGTCTATCATGACCAAAGTTACTTCCCCAGTAACAATACGGATACATCAAAGCGGCTCCCATATTACGCTCCCAATGGGCTTTCCTACTCGGTGGATGCCACCACCGGTGTGCTGCAGATCAATGCCAGCGCAGGACTCGCACCTGGTGTTTACAAGATTATGGTCGCTGCCTCGAACGACCTCGAAGGTGAGATTGTTCCCAGCCTGATCGACTACGATGTGATCAATGTCACCGTGGCGAACCGGCCGTTGTTGGCTCAGGATGTTGTCAATCTGAATGAAGACACGTCGATTACTTTCAATCCCCTGGCAAACGATAACGGGTCGAACAGCACGCTGGATCCGTCAACGTTGCATCTTCTGTCGCAACCGGCTGTCGGCGAGTTGACCGTTAATAACACGACGGGCGAAATCACGTTTACGCCCCCCGCCGACTACAACGGCACCGTTTCGTTTCAATACAACGTGGCGAATGCTTTTGGGCTTTACGGTACGCCTGCCACGGTGAGCCTGGTCGTGGCACCGGTCAATGACGAGCCCGAAGCACTAGACGACATCTTCATTGCCGATCGAGATACGGCAACCCTGCTGCCGGTGCTGAAGAACGACGACAAGGGAGGCCCCAGCGAAGCGAATTCTTCTGTCCTGATTACTCTGGACTCGAGTAGCACCGCTGCCGGTGGGACTGTGGTGGTTGTTGGCGACCATGTGCAATACACCCCTGCGGCCAACTTCACCGGTTCCGATACTTTCACCTACACGATCAACGACGACGGGATGGAGTCGACCGCGACGGTCACCGTTGAAGTGCGCGGCCTTACCAATTTCACCATCACCGCGGTCCGCGATGTGACCGACACCGGTGGCGATGGGATCGTCGATAGCCGACCGCAGAGCGACGAGATTATCGGCGAATGGGACTCCTTCTGGGTAGAGGTTTGGGGCACGCCTGATGGCACCGGTGGTGATGCCATTACCGCGGCTGCCGCGACATTGAACTTTGATTCGTCCATTTATCGGGCCACCTCGATCGTTCTCGATTCAAACTTTACCGTCGCAACAGGTACCGGCGTGAATAATGCAGCCGGCACCGCAACGCTCAACGTGACCTCCTCCGGCGTTACCTTGAGCGCAGGGCAACGTATCCGCTTGGGACGAATTCGCTTCGAGCCGGTCGCCAATGGTCTGGATGCTCCGGAGATTGGTGGAACGCTAGGCGTCGATTTCAATAACTTCCTGACCTCGATGTCTGGCGTATCGCTAACCGTGGACGGGGTTGGCGTGGTCGGTAGTCCCACGTCAGACGTAGATTTGTCGGTGCGATTGCTACCGATGATTTACGACTTGAACGACGACGGGCGAGTGGGTGTTGCCGACTTCAGTGCGTATATTAGCGCGATCGGAAGCAGCAGCTCGAATGCCTTCATCGATTTCGATTTGACGGGCGACGTGTATGGCAGCGGGTTCTCTTACTTCCGAACCGCTTTCGGGGATTCGCATAATGGGCCGAGCCATTCGTTCGATTGGTCCCCCATTTTGCTCAAAGCGGCCATGAGCGATTCGATCCTCACCTCAAGCGTAAACGTGGGTGGCAATGCTGCGTCGTTGACGTCTGGTGATGTTGGCATTGTTACGGCTGCCTTGCCGCCGGAGGTGATCGCCTCGAGCATCGGGAATGATACCAACGTGGTGACGATTCAGATCGTCGACCTGCCTGGTAGCCAATTAGCATCGACAATCGGGAACACGATTTATCTCGATCACGACGCTGCTGGCTGGGGCTGGTTCATCGATTTGACTCCGCTCGACTCGTCTGAATACAGTATCGACAGCGAGAGCAGCCGTTTGCTCGCCACGAGTACTTCCTCTGCTTCCGGCAAGATCGACTTGCTGTCGGTGCTGATGCACGAACTGGGTCATGTCGCCGGCTTAGAGCATTCGGCGGATGGTCTAATGAGCACAACCATTCTGCCTGGCGAGCGTCTGATCGACTGGGATACCGACGTGTTGGAAGAGAGCTTCTACGTTTCGGCGGTCGATCAGCTATTCGGCAGCGACGAAGACTAAGGTCGTTCAAGCTTTGTGCCGCCAGGCTCTTACCATGGCGGCACTTCGTTGGGGCTTAGAATACCGTGATCAGGTCGAAGCCGATCGTGAACTGGTTCTTAGAGGTGCCGTTGTCATAGGCACCGCTGATGCCTGGGGCGGACAGGTCGCTATAGTCCCAACGAGCTTCTGGTCGCAGAATGAACCACGAGTTCGGATGGTAGTTGGCACCCAACGTGAGCTCGTAGTAATCTCCGCCGCTGGCGACGTTGTCGTTGGCCAGGCCGAAGACACGTGCGTTGTCTCGGTCATCAAACCACTCGAAGCGAATACCCAAGTCCAGGCATGGATTGACGGTGTAGTACAGGTAGTTCGAGATACCAAACCAGGTTGCCTGTGCCAGGTCGTTCGAGGTGTTCAGGCGGGCGTTTTCTTCGACGCCCAGGTTGTGTTCCATCACGTAGGTCCAGCACTGGTTGATGCGTTGCTGAAATACCAGGCTGTAGGTCGTGCGGTTGTTCTCGCCGGTTGGGTCTTCGCTGCCGGTCTGCAGCGTGAAGCTCAGCTTGGTTGCCTCGTGAGGGCTTACCCAGCGGAAGCCACCCAGGAAACCAACTTGGCCATTAGGCTGGTCGAAGGTGTTCCAGCCACGGGTAACACCACCGTACCAGGTCATACACGACGAGGTCGGATAGCTGGCCAGAATGCCGGTGTGTGTGAACGGTTCGCCGTACTGCATCATGTAAGAGTGCGAGTAGAAGAAGTTCTCCGGAGCCATTACCGACTCGTAACCCATGATGGTATAGAAGTGGCCTGCTTTCACGTTCAGACCATTTCCCCACGGTACGTTGGCTTCCAGGTAGAACTGTGGCAGTGCGATACCGTACAGGCCGGCATTGCCAGCATTGCGTGGACCGGTGCTGCTGTTCCACTTCTGCGAATTGTCGTCGTAAGTTTCAAGTCCGGTCGCTTGGATGAAGTAGTAGTCGGTACCGTAGAGCACGTCGACACGACCACCAATGTCCCAAGTGCAGGGATCCTGGCAAACCTCTCGACCGAAAGAGAGGTAAAGCTGATTCATCATGTATTCGTTGGCCTGATCGTTGAAGATCAGTGGCCCATTGGTACCAGCGGGGCCAATCAGACCTCCGTCGGCGTTGGGGTTACCGGTGAACCCCTGTTCCAGCCAGCCGTTGAGGAACCACTGATCGCACAGGTTCCAGCAAGGAGACGAGCAGACGCCGGCGCATTCCAGGCAGCCAGAATTCCCGCAGCAGGAGCTTGCCGGCTCGATCATCGTTTCGCCCATTTCCAGCGAAACAGCGGATGCTGGCATGAGAGCCGATGTTTGTTCGACCTGCGAGCCGGTACGTGGTGCTGAAGCCTTCACGCTGGTCTGCGCAAGCCCTGGGGAAGCCAGGATAGCGCCTAACAGGAAGGAACAAGCGACGATTTTGGTAGTTTGATAGCTTTTCATGGCTGCTCATGCGGGCCAGGGAGCCGCGCAAACCTTTGAGGGGCGATTCTGCAAATCGTATCAATCGTATCGGTATTCCCGACCCACCCAGTTGATAGGAATTAGTTCGATTTGCGCGATTGTCTCGCCAGCAGTGACAGCATTGCTGGGCTGGCCACTGCTGATGCCCCACTTGGAACGAGCTCTGTATCAAGTTCTAGAAGAACAAGATGATGTCAAGCGAGAAGGTGTACATGTCCTTCTTTAGGAAGTCGTTGTAGACACCATCTCGACCAGCAGGGACGAGGTCTGACCAGTCATACCGAGCTTCTGGTCGGATCAAGACGTGGTCGCATGGCTTCCAGTTGGCACCCAGCGTGACATCGTAGTAGTTGCGACCGGTGAACAAAGCATCGACCGGGATCTGCTGAATACGCCAGTTGTCTTCGTCACAGAACCACTCGAAACGACCACCAAACGAAAGCTGATCGTTCCAGTGGTAGTACAGGTAGTTCGTGAAGCTGTAGAAGAAGGCGTCTTTGTCGTTAAACGCTCCGTCGAGGGCAACGTCGTTTTGTACCCCAAAGTCGTGCACCAATGCGTAGTCCCAGTTGCAGCCCAGCTTGCGCGTGTAGGCGATCGTATGGGTGTAACGGTTCTGGCTTCCGGTCGGATCTTCGCTGCCGGTGTGCATGGCATACGACAGCCCGGAAACGCCGTTGGTCCAGTTCGTGCCCAGCAGGAAACCATAGGCACCATTGATGTTCTCGAAATTGTCCCAACCGTTGGTCATACCGGCCTGAATGGTGAAGCAGGTCGTTGGACTGTAGGAGGTCACAAAGCCGGTGTGCGTCTTGGGGTTACCGTATACAAAGCTATAGCTGTGCGAGTAGAAGAAGTTCTCCGGAGCGGGTACCGCTTCGTAGCCTAGAAGCGAGTAAAAGTGCCCGAACTTCGCTTTTAGGCCGGAACCAACCGGGATGAAGGTCTCGGCATAGAACTGAGGCAATGCCAGGCCATTGAGGGCACGGGTATCTCCATCGCGCGGACCTTGGCCGTTCCATTTCCGCGAGCCGTCCCGTTCACGTTCCAGGCCGTTCGATTCAACCCAGAAATAGTCGGTACCGTAGAGCACGTCGACACGGCCGCCAAAATCCCAGGAGCAGCAGTCTTCGTCGATTTTCTTACCGAAAGTCAGATAGAGCTGGTTCAGCTGGTAGTCGTCGGCTCGATCGTTGAACCCCAAGGGGCCATTGAAGTTACTGCCTGGGTGATCGGTGTTTGCCGTGTAGCCCTGCTCGAGCCACCCGTCCATGAACCAGTCGCCCGAGCAGCATTGGTCCCAATACGACCCACAGGTGCCCGATTCGCATGGCGCGCAATTGCTCAGCTGCATTTCTACGGCTTGGCTGGCGGCCATTTCATTCGCGGTCGACTCCGCATACAGAATGGGAGCCACTTCTAGCTCGGTAGGGCGTACCTCGGTGTCGAGGAAGTCCTGAGCAGGCAGCTGAGTTGTATTGAGGCCTGCAATGAGGCCGCCGATTGCCAGGGTGGCAGTCGTCAGGCGACGGAGCATGTTTCCCATTCCTTGTACTCAAATCCCAAAGTGATGCCTCTGGGAAGCGGGTCTAGTACAACGTGTCGTGAATTCCGTTGGCAACGATCTTTCGCGATGTTGGCAATATCCGTGTGAAATGAAACGGATGCGTTGTCCGTATTGGATTCGGTTTGGTGGCCACCAAAAGTTTGACGGAAGTACCGGATATCACTAGGTTTACTTCTTGAGGGCTGGAAAAGTTGACGCAGATACCCTATCTTGTTGTTACCTCTTTTGGGGTGCACAGACTCGTCACTGCTGACTAGGGAAGACGCGCAATCACTGTCGACTGGCATAACCGGTCTGATCGTAACGCCTGACAAGCAAAGGGTGAGCGATCTGGATGATTTCGAGCAGATGTTCCTCGGTAGAATCGCTATAGCTGGCATAATCGCCATTTTACCTGTCCTGCGCAAATTGAGCGACACGCCAATCGCAGGGGCAGGTGATGTGCAGTAACGTGTTTATTTATAGGCGGTTACGTGATTTTTTGTGTGTCTGGAGGCCGCGCCTTTGAGGTGGACTTTGACGCTTAGCTCAGAATTGACGCGTTGTATGGGCAAATTAGTGAGAATGGGCAATTAGATTCCTAGTAATTCATTGAAATTGATACAACCCCTGATTTTAATGGAACTACCTGATCCGAGCATTCCTCTCTAATCCAGGTGGACTGTCTGTTCAGAAATCGGAGTCTCAAGGCTAGGCACACCCCCTTCTTCCTAGTCTTTGTAAACCCCACTCTCCACTTAGAACTGCAAACCGACCATTCCCCGGGAACTTTGATTGGCCGTTGGTGCAAAGAATGAAAAATAACACTCTCGTTCGTAATCTCCCCCTCGCTTCCAACAAGCCGCGTAAATCCATTCGCGGTGCTCGCAGCATGCAACTGGAAAGTCTCGAGATTCGTGACCTCCTCGCTGCGAATACGCTCGACTTCGTCGACAACCTTGAAATTGGTTCGCCGGGCGAAAAGCGAGACCTGCAACTGGAAGTCGACCCGATGTCGGGTTCGGCAATCGTTGCCCTGCGAATCCATGGCACCAGTGGCAACCTGGACCCAGCCATTCCGCTGGTGTTTATACAGGACGCTGATCGCAACAATCCTGCCAACCACGTACCACTGATGCAGGCCATGGCCGACGCCAATGGTACCACCGACAGCATCGTGCTGTTCCAGGTATCTGCCGGCCAGAATTTCACGATCGAAGTCGGGGGAACTTCGGGATCGGGCGGGTTCCTGGCGGAAGTAATGCTTTTCGGTTCGACTGATGGCGATGAGTCTGTTTCCGAACACGAATACATGCAAGCCGTTGCCGCCGAACTGCAAGCACGCGGTGCTGGCAATCACAACACGGCTGCCTATTTCCAATCCGTTTACGGAATCAACTTCAACGAGTCGCAGTACAACGTCGCCTTCGACGCCAACCTGAACGGCAAGATTGATGGCTTCGAAGTCGGTTACGTCGAATCGAACAAGGGAGGCGCTCCGGTCATCCTCGACCTGATTGGTGACAACGAGGCACCTGCTGTCGAAGCTGCTGTTGCTGTCGACACCGGTAGCTCTGACACCGACAACATCACTAGCGACTCTACCGGCATCTCAGGGACGATCTCTGACTTTAGCAAGATCGTCTCGGCTGAGGTTTCCATTCAAGGTGGCACCGGCGGCAGCATTGACCTGGCCGACACGGTGACTCCACCGTCGATCTCCAGCCTGAACCAGACCGACAACGAAATCACGTTCACGCTGAGCATCGCCGACCTGGATGCCCTGCTGGGCAGCGGTACGGTCCTCAACACGGGTAGCTACACCCTGTTGGTTACCACCGAAGACGAACTGGGTAACACCAGCATCACGCCGTTTTCGTTGGTATTCGAGTTCGACACTTTGGCACCAAGTGCGCCTACCACCGCAGATCTGATCGCCGCCAGTGACTCGGGAACGAGCGCAACGGACAACCTGACCAACATCACCACTCCGACTTTCACGCTCACCGCGGAAGCGAATTCCACGGTGACTTTCTTTAGCGACTTGAGTGGCACGCCACTGGGAACCGCCGTGGCCGATGGCTCCGGTAACGTTTCGTTCACCGTCCCCATGGGCGCTGGATTGGCGGAAGGTACCCATCAGATCACCGCTAAGGCCACCGATACCGCTGGCAACGTCAGCATTGCCTCGACGGCACTGACGATTGTGATCGACACCGTTAGTCCGGCCGACGTTTCGGCGATCGTACAGACGAACAACCCAACCAACGCCAATCTGACTCCAGAAAACACGGCGACCTTCACCGGCTCGACCGAAGCCAACGCCATCGTAACCATTCTCGATAGCAACTCGACTGTCGTTGCTACGACGACTGCCAATGGTTCCGGCGACTTCACCTTCGTCCTGGGCGACAGCATCGCTTTGGCCCTGGGTGAAAACAACTTCACATTCGTCGCCACCGATGCTGCCGGCAATCAATCGACCCCCACGCCGTTCACGGTCTTCCGTAACACCGCGCCAACCATCGATGCTGGTGTCTTCTCTGTCGACGAAAACTCGATTCTTGGAACATCGCTTGGCAACGTCACCGCCAGTTCCGGCGATGGTCCTACCGATACGCTGACTTACGCCATCACCGGCATCGATGCTGGCTACATGGGAGCGTTCAAGATCAACGCGACCACCGGCGAACTTCAGGTCAACGACCCGCTGCTGCTGAACTTTGAAGACAAGACGTCCTTCACGCTCGAAATTCAGGTCACCGACAGCAAGGGGGATGGCCTCGGCGGTGCAGGTCTGGTCACGACCCAGAACATCACGATCAACGTCAACGACGTCAACGAAGCTCCTGTCTTCGTTCAAGATCCTTACACGCTGACCATTGAAGAAAACTCCGCTATCGGAGTTGAACTCGGTGGCGGCCCGATCGTAGCAACGGACGTCGACGCCGACGATGACGCACCTGGCGACCTGACCTACGCCATCATCGGCGGTACAGGTGCATCGCTGTTCGATATCGACCCCAGCACCGGCGTGGTGACCGTCAAGTCGGCCACGCTCGACTACGAAACCGACACTTCCTACACACTGGAAATCTCGGTTACCGATAACCTCACCGGTGAAGTCGGTGGCGTGAACACCGTAACCCAGATTGCCACCGTCAATGTGATCGACGTCAACGAAGCTCCGGTTATCACCAGCAGCACCACGGCTGACGTGGCCGAAAACTCGGCCGATGGAACGCTCGTTGCCACGGTAACCGCCACCGACGTGGATGAAGACGATCCACCGTTCACGTTCGCCATCACCGGCGGCAGTGGGGTCGGTGTCTTTGAAATCGACAGTGCAACCGGCGAGATCACCGTCATTAGCACGGCTTCCCTGAACTTTGAAGGAGGCACGCAGCAGTACACGCTCGATATCGACGTTACCGACAACCTGGACGGCAATGGGCTGGGTGAAGTGGGCTCGGTACTGACCACCAGCATCACGCTGACCATCAATGTTCTGGATGTCAACGAAGCCCCTGTATTCGATAGTGATCCATTCACCTTCGATCAACTGCCTGAAGATGCCAATATTGGCGACTCGGTTGGTTTCATTTCCGCAACGGACGTCGATGCCGACGATGATGCCCCAGGCGATCTGACCTACGCGATCGTTCCAGGTGGGGATTCGGCATATTTCGCGATCGATTCCGCGACGGGTGAAATCACGGTTCTCGATAACTCGGTCTTCGACTTCGAGGAAGTCGACGGCCAGAAGTCGTTTACCCTCACGGTTTCCGTTACAGACAATGCGAACGGTCTGGGAAGCGGTGAACTGGGAAGCGCGATTACCAAAAATGCAACGGTCAATATCACGCTCACCGACCGGAACGAACTGCCGGCCATTGACGGTGGTACGGTTAACCTGACGCCAAACATTTCCCTGCTCGACGTCGATGAAGTCGGCGAAGTCGGAAATGTCATTCGTAATATCGGCCTGGTCGATCCAGAAGGTGATGTTCTCACCTATGCCGGCGACGACATGTTCACTGTGCCCGCTGAGGATGTCGACGGCTTCTTCCGTCTGAACTCCGACGGCACGATCACCCTTTTGAAGGAATTGACCCAGGGCGATCTCGACGTGAACGGTGAGCGTATCTTTACGATCACGTTCTACATGGACGACGACAACGCGACCCTCACGGATCACCAGGACCTGAGCACCGGTCCTTACACGCTGCAGTTTAAGGTCACCGACAACGAAGCTCCTGTCTTCACCTCGCCGGTTGGCAACGCGTTTACCATCGAAGAAAACGTCGATGGCAGCATCATCATTGGAGCCAGCCTCAATCCTTCGGTCATCGTCACTGCAACCGATGCCGAGAACGATGCCATCACGTTCAGCCTGGCTCCTAGTGCTACAAACTCCAGCCAGGCCCTGGTGGACTTGTTCGCTCTGCAGCTGGTCAGCGACAACGGTACCGGCGACCCGAACGACGACACCTACGAACTGGTCGTCGCCGATGCCGACAACTTGACGTTCATCGACGTCAACCTGATGGGAGCAACCGGTGGTGTGTTCAACATCGACCTGGTTGCCACCGACTTCGTCGGCCGCGAAACCATCAAGACCATCACCATCACCGTTACCGACGAAAACAACACGCCAACCTTCACCGCCCCAGCGGGCGTGAACGTCGACGAATTCGTCCAGTCGTCAACTGGTTCGTTCACGACCAATTCCGGCGACGAAGTGTACACCCTTAGTGGTGCATTCGCCGACATCGACACTGCTGCCAACCTGACCTACACCATTGATTCGGCCGTCGTAACAGGAACCTCCACCGACGTTTCCGGTGCGTTCAAGATCGAAAACGGTAAGATCGTCGTCGATCAAGCTGAAATGCTCAACTTCGAGGGGCTAGTTCCGCCGAGCATCACGCTGACGATTACCGCCAACGATAACCAAGGCGAAGCCAACAGCACCGTTACCGGCGCGATCGACATCGCAATCAACGCAAAGAACGAACTGCCGATTTACGACACCCCAACCGATCCGTTCGATATCTCGTTTGCTGACGTCGACGACGAGTTCTCGGGTACGCCCGTTGCCGTTGGCAACATCTCCAGCGTGCTGACGGTGACCGATCCTGAAGGGGATACGATCAACTACTCGCAGGTTACGATGGGTGGTACCGGCTACGAGTACTTCGCGCTGGGTAGCGACGGCACGATCTCGCTGATCCAGAACGTTCCGGACATGGATTTCGTGAACCAGGAACGCTTCTTCACCCTGACGTTCGATTACAACGACGGGGTTGGCGGTGACCGACTCGACTCGAACACCGATCTCGGTTTCGCTCCCTTCACGCTGACGATTCGCGTCTTCCAGAACCCGCCAGCTACCTTCGATCAGGGTAACTACGACTTCTCGCTGGATGAAAACACGCCTGATGGTACTGCCATCGTACAGACCGTATCGGCGACCGATCCCGAAGGGGAAACGGTTACCTACAGCATCGACGATCCAACCGGCACGTTCTCGATCGACAACAACGGCGACATCCGCATCCAGGATGGTACCGATCTGAACTTCGAGCAGAACAGCACGATCACCTTCACGGTGTTCGCGATCGACGAAGCGATGAACATGACGCCGATGTCGATCACGGTGACCATCAACAATATCAATGAAGCCCCGGTCATCACCAACAACCCAGGTCCGTTCAGCATCGTCGAAGACGACACCAACGGCACCGCGGTGGGTACGGTGGCGATCAGCGATCCAGATATCACGATCGTCGACACGTTTACGTATGAAATCGTCAGTGGCGATCCGAACGGCGTCTTTGCGATCGACAGCAGCGGTAACATTACGATCGCGGATAATTCCACGATCGACTTCGAGACCACGCAGAGTTACACGCTCGAAATCAAGGTGACCGACAACGGCGGTCCAACGCAAGGCACGAACAAGCTGTTCGATTCCAAGTCGTTCACCATCAACGTGGGCGACGTCAACGAAGCTCCCGAGTTCATCGGGGCCGACTTTGCCCTGCCGATCGTTGATGAAGCGAACCTGACGGCTCAGGAAATCGCCGACGGAAGTGCCGGGTCGACGTTCCAAAAACGCTTTGATATTGATGTCTCCAGCTTCTACACCGATCCTGAAGGGGATGACATCCTGCTGCAGGTGAACACCGATTTCGATATGGACACCCCAGACTTCACCGCTGGAGGCCACATCGTCAGTGCCGTGTTCGACAACGTGAACGATCAACTGGTCGTGACGTTTGAATACTTCGGTGTCGATCAGGACCGAGCTCCGACTGAGATCGAACTGATCGCTGTGGAAGACACCGTGGACATGCTCCAGGCAACCACGCCGCTCAACATCACCGTCTCGGTCACCAACGAAAAGTCGGTTGACTTCCAGTTCATTCCTGTGCTCAATCCAACCATGGATAGCACCGGTGGGTTCGACGGCGTCAACTCCGCTGGCCTGCCAACGGCAACCGATCGCTTCGCCGACGAGCAAACCTTCTTCGTCGAAATCTGGGGTACCACCCTGGTCGGCCAAGATGATGTCGCCGACGGCAACGCCTGGATCGAAGGCTTCCGCCTGGTGGTTCTGGGCTTGGAATACCGTGACGACCTGGTCGACGTGATTTCGATCGTGGCCCCGGCCCAGGCTTTGGGTGAAGGTGGCGACCCGATCACATGGGCGAACGGTTCGGTCGATAACTTCAATGCCTTCTTCGGTTCGGCAGATCCGCTCGACCTGGAACCGCCAATCCCAGGCTTCAACTCGATTGGTGGCGACGGCAGCTATGTCCGTCTTGGCTACCTCGAATTGCGAGCCAAGGCAGGTGTTAGCATCGGCAGTGTCGATGACCTGGTTTCGATCAACTTCAGCGATCCTGAAACGAGCATCGCCCTCAACGGTGCCGACGAAGCGGACGTCGTGATGGGTGGTGACCCTGAAACGGGCATTCCGCGAACCGCTGATATCGAAACCGATATCAACATGTCGCAGATCACCATCGCCAGCACGCCGGTTGAAATCGTCGATGCCACCAAGTTCACCGTCGTGTCAGGTGCCAACAACAGCCCAGCCGTCCTCGCGGTTCAAGGGGCTCCTGAGGTCAGCACCATCGGTGGCCTGGAAGTGATCGGACAAAACGGTACCGGGAATCAATCGAGCTTCACCGGTAACATCTTTGTCCTGTTCAACGGCAGTCCAACGAACCCGAGCTCGTTCGAGATCATCGGTACCGAACTGTTCCTGGCCGATAGCGGAAATTACACGCCAGGTGAACCAACCGTCGACGGCGGTAACCCGATCGTCAACGGTACCAGTGCCGGTAACTTCGGCGTGGAAGCTCACCAGTCGGTCGATGCCGGCAATGGCGGCACCATCACTACCGATCACTTCGTCGCCGTGCGAGAAACAGTCATCCGTATCGCCGGTAGCCCGGAAGTGGTTTTGGGCAGCAATCCATTCAACGGTAACGTAGGCTTCGACTCGTCGGCCTTCGGCATGGGAATCTCTGCCGGCTTCGCCGACATTCAGACCAAGACCGCCTTCAATGGTGCAGGTGCGAGTGTTGCGGAACGCGAGACCCTGGCTGGCCTCAGCCTGGCAACCAACGGCACGGAAAGCTCCAGCATTGAAGGCAACGGAGCTGGCGGTTACGTCCTGACCCTGGACCTCAACCGAATCATCTCCGGCACCTTCGACGTCAGTGGCTCGTCGGTTCCGGTCAACTTCTTCTTCAATGGAACCGTGGTGGCGACGGCCGGTGGTGCAGTACCGCTGCAAGGTACCGTCTTCGCCAAGGATGGACAGCCGCTGGAAGATGGTTCCGGCCTGTTTGTCACGGTCAACAAGACCCGTACCGGTACCGATGCCAACGGCCAGGTAGCCGAGCTGCCTGATAATGTCGACTGGGCCTCGGAATGGGATTCGCTGTGGGTTGAAGTTTGGGGCAACACGGCCGATGCCGCCGGTCTCTACGGTGGTTCGCTCGACCTGGCCTACAACACCAACCTGTTCACGGCTACTGAGATCGAATACGCCTCGTCGATGGGTGTCGGCCGCACCGGTACGATCGACGATGCCAACGGCCTGATCACCGGTCTGGGCAGCCAGTCTCAGCAGTACGACCTGGGCAACGGCTCGTTCGTCCTGCTGGGCCGCGTCAAGCTCGAATCGCTGCCAGGCGACGGCATCGACGTCTCGGTCGGTGGCGACCTGACCGCCGAGTCGCTCGGCTTGTCTGTTTCCAACACCAAGCTGCTGCTCAGCGGAGTTGGCGAAGTGGTTCCTGGGGTAACCGAAGTGGCGGACGTCGATGTCTGGGCAGTTGCCTACGATGCCAACGACGACGGCAAGATCGGCATCTCGGACTTCAGCCAGTTCATCAGTGCTTACGGCAAGTCGACGCTAACCGCTGACACCGCCATGCTGGCCGCGTTGGACTTCGATAACAACGGTAAGGTTGGCCTGGGCGACTTCTCGGCCTTCATCCAGAACTACGGTAAGAACAAGCTGAATGCGGAAAGCATTCAGTACCCTGAAACCTTCACCCAGATGTGGGTTGGTAAGGGAGCCGAACTGAATGGGCCTGACAGCCTGCAGGAAGTCTTCGACAAAGCCGTCAGCGACTGGCAAGAAGCTCTGGGTTGGGAAGATCCAATCGACGTCAAGCTGGTGGTGAAAGACTTCGGCGATGCCCAACTGGGTGAAGCAGAACTCCTGGCTCTGGACGAAAACGGCCTGCCGCAGTTCGGTATCCTGACGCTGGATGACGATGGTGCCGGTCTGGGTTGGAGCTCTGACCTGGAAGGTGGCCCAGCTGAAGGCCAGTACGACTTGTACACCGTGATCCTGCACGAACTGGGTCACTTGTACGGCTTCATGTCGCACTACGCTGGCTTCGCAGACAACGTGGTAACCGATCACGAAGGGAACAAACTCTTCATCGGTTCCGACTTTGTCGCCGTCCTGGATGACTATGCTCAGCACCTGGATGCAACCGAGCACATGGGCGACGTGATGAATGCTGCCCTCGATCCAGGTCAACGCAAGCTGATTTCGGCTCTGGATGTCCAGATCCTGCAAACGGCTTACGATTCGGCCCTCGCCGGTCATTCGGTATTGGGTGGAACGGCTGCTCTGCATGCCACGGTAACCACGCAGGCCATCGTGGAAGAAACGATCGCCCCAGTGGTCGAAACCCAAAGCCCTGTCGGGTTCGTGTTCGATAAGGTGGTCGATGTTGAAAGCGTCAGTGGCCGTACCGGCTACGAAGCCGCGATCTCGCCGGCCGTCTACAGCGAACTGATCCGCAACGGCGTCCGCGTAACCACCTCTTCGTCCAGCGAAGTACAACAGCAAATCGAAGAACTGGATTCGGCCGTGGCCATCCTGGTCGACGATGCCTCGCTGCTGTTGGTTGATTCGGTTGAAGGGGCCGAATACTTCGCCATCGAAGACGACTCGACCCAGGTCGACGACTTGTTCGCCGACTGGGACTTCAACTCGGATCTGGAAGGTTAATCGCTCGACGGAGGCGAATAGCCATCAAGATCGCAAGCAAGGGCCGCGCCTTCCCGGGGGCGGCCCTTGTTTTGCGCGCTGCAAATCTTTGCTCGCACTGGGGATCGGGAAATTCAGCGCTTGGGCATACTTTTCAGCGTGCTCCCAGGCTGTTAGGTTGTCCTCCGCATTCATCCTATCTCACCAAGATCATTGCAGCGGAGCACAATCATGCTTGGAATCGACGTCGAGGCCTGCCGTAGCCGTCAAAAACGCCTGTTGAACGCATTGGAAAGCCAATCGCTCGACGCCATCGTTGTCACGCAGAACGAGCACGTCCAATGGCTGGCCGGCCCTCGCTACGAGTTCAAGTTTTCGCCCGCCGCTGTCCTGTTTGCCGATGGCCGCTTGGCCCTGGTCGCTCCGAACGAAGCCCCCGAAACGGCCGCTGCCGACGAGATTCGCACGTACGAAGCTCAGTGGCTTTGCACCCTGCGAAACGATCAACGCGCCGCGTCCAGCCAACAGCTTCTCGCGATCTTAAAAGAAGCTGGCTCGATCAAACGTCTTGGGGTAGAGTACTCCAGTTACCCGGTTCACGTTTCCAGTCAGTTCAGCGCTGAGCTGATCGATGTTGAGCCTGAAATCTACCGGCAACGCCGCAAGAAAGACGCCGATGAACTGGCCAAGATCCGCATGGCCATCAGCGGCACCGAGAAGATGTACGAAAAGGCCCGCGAGATCATCTGCCCCGGCATCAACGAGCTGGAAGTCTTCAACCAGTTGCAAGCGGCCGCCGTGGTGCAGTTTGGCGAAGCCCTGACCGGTACCGGCAACGACTACGCCAGCGGCGAGATGGGGGGACCTGCCCGTGATCGCCGCGTAGAAGATGGCGAACTGTACATTCTCGACCTGGGGCCGGCCTTCCGAGGATACTTTGCCGATAACAGCCGCGCGATCGCCGTTAACGGCAAGCCCACCGACGAGCAGCAGGAAGCATGGACCTACATCATGAAGGTCTTCGCTCACCTCGAATCGGTCGTGAAGCCCGGCAAGAGCTGCAAAGAACTGTTCCTGGAAGTTCAAGACATCCTCAAAGCAGCCCCCATCGGCGAGTTCCCTCATCACCTGGGGCACGGCATCGGCCTTTACCCGCATGAAGCCCCGCACCTGAATTCATGCTGGGATGATACTTTCGCCGTCGGCGATGTCTTCACCTGCGAACCAGGCCTCTACGATGCCCGACTGAAGTTCGGCATGCGGCTGGAAAACGACTACCTGGTCACCGAGACCGGTATCGAAAACCTCTCCCCCTTCAAGATGGAACTGGCCTAACGCCGGTCCTGTAAGCCTCAGCCAGTATCACAGCACGCTCAAGCAGAATTGAGCCTGGCACTCGGCCAACGAACGCGGTCAGCCATCGCCTGCCAGCCCCAAGGGGGCGACCGTTAATAGCCAGGGGCGGAAGCCCCTGGTATCGATGGCCACCACAATGAGTCCTAAGCCCCAAGGGGGCGGCCGAATGCGCGAGTATCCGTTCGGCCGCCCCCTTGGGGCTTAAGACGTTTTTATTAGGCTTTCCAGGGGCTACCGCCCCTGGCTATTAACGGTCGCTCCTTTGGAGCTGACGGAAGAATGCATGCGAGGGCGTTACTAACTTAGCGTTTTACATGGTGCAACTAGCTGCGTTGTTCGCACCCTACGTTACCTTCGGGAACATCTCACTTCGCCGACCGGTTAGTTCATATTCGGGTCTTGCGGCATGCGTTTCAGGTTGAGCGATTCGCGCATGATGTTCGTGCCCACTTCGCCGGAGACGCTTTTCCAGAGGAGGTCGTTGTTGGTCTCGAAGACCTGCTCTTTGGTGGCCGGCAGCGTGAGCCAACCTCCCACTTCCATTTCGGCTTCCAGTTGCTGGGCACCCCAGCCAGAGTAGCCGAGGAACAAGCGGAACTCGTTGCGGCTTTCGCGGATGAGAGGTTCGATGTTCTCGCGCTGGCTCGAGAAGTAGACACCGGGAATCACTTCCAGCTCCGCGAGTTTCTCTTCCTGATGCAGGGCCATCAACGGACCTTCGACCGGGCCCCCTTGCAGCACGTTTTCGGGGGCGTCGATGCTCTCGCCAGAGACGTTCTTCCAGATTTCCTGCACGGTGACATGGATCGGGCGAGTAAGCACCAGCCCCAGGGCCCCTTCGTCGTCGTGCTGAACCATCAAGACGACGGTTCGCAGGAAATTAGGATCGGGAAGGTAGGGAGACGCAATCAGAAATTGTCCGGCCAAAGATTGCATCGCTGGCGTAGCTCCTCAGGAGTCAGAACAAACGGGTCAATCACCGTTGCCGTAATGATCGTGCCAGATGCATCCGCCCCAGGACCAACCGACGCCAAAGCCCACCAGCAGATGCTTGGATCCTTTGGTCAGTCGATTCTGCTGTCGCAAGTCGTGAATCATCAGGGGAATCGTCGCCGAGACTGTGTTACCTACAGTCTCTAATACAATGGGCATACGATCGGGTTCGATCTCCAGGGCTTCCTGCAACTGCTCCAGCATTTTACGGGTCGCCTGATGAAATAGATAGAGTTCCACCTCTGATTTCGGAATCCCGGCGGCCGCGAAGATGCTTTGCACCAACTGGGGAATCGCCCCGACGGTGAAGTTGATCAAAGCGGGACCATCCATGTACAAGCGGCTGTTCCAGCGTTTGCGATGCCGCGGCGTGTGGGCGTCTTCAGCCAGGCGGGCACCACCGTCGGTCACCATCAGCGTGTCGGCACCGCTGCCATCGGTACCAAAGTGGAAGCCATCAAGCGTTGGTTCGCTGCTGGCTTCCAGCAGTGTCGCCGCGGCTCCGTCGCCGAAAATCGTCCGCAGGCTGCGGTCGTCGGGATCGATGTACTTGGAGTAGGTCTCAGCCGTAATAAAGAGGACACGCTTGGCGATGCCAGCACGGATGAGCCCCTCGGCCAGCGACAGGCCATAAATAAACCCTGAACACCCCAGGTTAAAATCCAACGCTCCGCAAGAGATCCGTAGCCCCAGTCGCTGCTGCATCAGGCAGGCCGTCGTTGGTAGGGGATAGTCAGGCGTTTGCGTGCAGAAGAGGAGGAAGTCGATCGATTGCGGATCGATGTTGTGCTCTTCGAACAGCCGCTGGGCCGCGTTCACCCCCAGATCGGACGCAGTCTCTCCGGGCTCGGCGATATGACGCGATGCGATTCCGGTCTTGGTATAAATGAGATCCATGTCCCAGCTCGGGAATTCGTCTTGGAGCTGCTGGTTGGTCTCAATCCTTTGGGGAAGGTAAGTAGAGATGGGACCTATGGATGCGTATTTCACAAACGACACTCTTCACTTCAAATTGACAGCTGGAGTCGGCCGACAACCTGCTTCCTGTCAGCGCGGCCTTCCGGGCGCCGAAGCGCACCATTTGGGTCCTCGAAGCTTATCAATTCCAGGAAACGTGCGATACCCAGGCGTAAGAATTACCTACATTGGACGGTTTGTACCGGGGATCGCTTACGCCTTGCGAAGTGAGGAAAGTATGTCCCACGCATAGTTGGTTTAGGCAATCTGCCAAAGCTTTAAGGGGAGCCGTCTGTCCCTTTGCAGGTAGCCGCGGAAAAACTGCGGACCAGGCCGTCGTTCTGCCGAAAAAACGTTCGTGTCTTTCTACTAAAAGTATGGGCGTCGTTTTGAAGGGAATCAAAATTGGCTGCCGGGCGTGTTTTTCGTTATTTGCTGAAGTCGTGGTTTTCCAAGCCGGTCCATCAGCGAGAAATCTACTCGTGGATCCGCCAGCATGCTCCGATCGTAAAGATCGCGGAGGTTGGCTTGGGGAAGACCCAGCGTGCTCAAGAGATCATTGAGTTCGCTCAGCTCTACGCCGAAGATTGCCAAATCCAGTTCCTGGGCATCGACATGTTCGAAGGTCGCCCCGGTGGCGATGGTATTCCGCTGAAGACCGCCCACAAAACGCTCAATGCCCTGGGAGCCAAAGTTCAGCTTGTTCCCGGCGACGCTGCCAGTGCCCTGCCCCGCGTGGCGAACGCGTTCCGAGACGTGCAGTTGCTGATCATTTCAGCCGACCAGGATGTCGAAAGCATCCGCCAGTCGATCTCGTGGATCCCGCGGATGCTCAACGATAAGAGCCTGGTGCTGTGGGAAGTGAAAGATGCCAAGGGAGAGCTCAGCTTCGGTCGCTACAGCATGAGCCAGATCGAAGCGATGACCACTAGCCCGGTTCGCCGCGCTGCCTAAAGTTACGGTTTACTGAGCGGCGGCCCGCTCGATCGACATGGCGTAGGTGACGTCTTTATCCGGATTGGAAGCGAAGTCACCGTCGTCGTCGTTGACCTGCAGAATGATCTTCTCGTAGTCTTTATCGGCCGTCCAACTGAACGGGTTATTCACCGTTAGCCCTGGTACCAGCGTCAGCTTTTGCAGATCGTTATTGGGGAACAAGGCACAAATGCCCATGCGGCATTTGTCGCCACCGGCAACATTTTCGTCGTCTGGCGAGGCGCTGGCGATGCCGCCCCATGTTTTCCATTTGCCGGAAACATACTGCAGCGAGATGACATCCCCTTTATGCACCGGGCCGACCACGTAGCCCACCGGATCTTTCGCGGTTACCGTTACCTGCTTGCCTGTGAACGAAGGGAGATCGCCGGAGGTCGTATCGTCGGTGGTTGGGGCTTCCTCCGTCGGCTTGTCGGTCATCGGTTCGTCCGTCATGGGACTGTCGGTCATCGGCTGTTCGCCACCCTGAGGGCGAAGCTCGACGGCAGGAATCCAAGCCGATTTCGGTCGGCCATCAACACTGTACGAAACGAAGTAGGCGTTGTCCGAAGGACGGCGGGCAAAGACCTTGCCGGGATACCACTTGCTGTCGACTAGCACATCGATTGGCGTGCCAGGCGTGTAGATCTTGTCGGGGTCTCCCTTACCGGGATCGGCCGGCTTGGTGTCCATCGGCGTGGAAGTACCGTTGTCGGTCGAGGTACCGCCGGCGCTGTTGTTCGCCATCGCTCCGGTGGCTGGGCCGGTAGTGGAGTCGTTCATCGGCAAGGCCGTAATGCCGGTCGGTGCCGGGCCTTCGCCGTTGAGATACTTCAAGTAGGCGAGCGTTTCGCTACTGAGGTGTTTGACCGGCATCCAGATCTCGGTACGGTCGGTGTTACGAAACAGGACGTACTCCCCTTCTCGCTTGAGCGCCTTGCCGGTGAACTCGAAGTTGCCGTGCTTGCTTTTGAAGGTGTAGTTCGACTGGTTCGTGGCATAGTTGATGTTCTGGGCATGGGCCGCAGCACAGGCCATCACGATCGCAGTCAAGCTGAAAGCAGCAGTGACGGAGTAGCGAAGAATCGACATATCAAAAGTCCGTTTCAGGAATCGACGGCAAGGGAGTAGTTGCCAGTATACACCAAGGGGGGAGGCATAGTACTGCCGCTTTTTCAGTTTGCCATTAGGCAACTTCTCATCTGGCCGGAGTTAAGCCTTGCGAATGTTGCCACGCTGCTCAATCTTCCCCAGGGCGTTGCGTGTATCAATCACCAGCTTGGCGTGCTTGGCAATAAACTCCCAGTCGTAATCCTTATGATTGGTGACAATCAGTACGGCATCCGCCGCAGCCAGGCTCTCGGACGTCAGCTCGATGCTTTCCTTGCGGGAGAACTCGAAGCTCCGCATCTTCGGCAACTGGGGGATGTACGGATCGTTGTATTGGATCTCGGCCCCTAGCGGTTCCAACAGTTCCATGATCGCGAAGGCCGGGCTTTCGCGGGGATCGTCGACGTTGGGTTTGTAGGCTACACCCAGCATCAGAATCTTGCTGCCGCGGACGGCCTTGCCGGCGGCGTTCAGGGCCAACATCAGTTTCTGCACGACGAACTGCGGCATGCTGGTGTTGATTTCGCCGGCCAGTTCAATGAAGCGCGTCGGCATGCCTTGTTTGCGGGCTAGCCAACTGAGATAGAACGGATCGATCGGAATGCAGTGCCCACCGAGGCCTGGGCCCGGGTAGAACGCCTGGAACCCGAACGGCTTGGTCTTGGCCGCGTCGATCACTTCCCACAGATCGAGGTCCATCCGATCGAACAGCACCTTCAGTTCGTTCACCAACGCGATGTTTACGGCTCGGTAGGTGTTCTCAAGGATCTTGCACGCCTCGGCCACTTCCAGGCTGCTGACCGGGATGATCTCGACGATCGCCTTCTCGTATAGCTCGCAGGCCAACTTCAGGCTGTGCTCTTCAAGCCCGCCGATTACTTTGGGGATGTTCGCGGCGGAAAACTGAGGATTGCCTGGGTCTTCGCGTTCGGGACTGTAGGCGACGAAGAAATCGACACCAGGCTTCAGACCGCTTCGCTCGAGAATCGGCAGCACGACATCCCGCGTGGTGCCGGGGTAGGTCGTGCTTTCGAGGACCACAAGCTGTCCCTGGCGTAGTGACTTACTGATGGCCTCGGCGGTGAGCTCGACGTACTTCAGGTCGGGGTCGCGGGAACTATCCAGCGGGGTGGGCACGCAGATCAAAAGCACATCGGCCTCGGCCATCCGGGCATTGTCGCAAGTTGCCGAGAAACGCCCCATTTTAACATTTGAGGCAATCCACTCGCTTGCGATGTGCTTTATGTAGCTTTCCCCACGGTGAAGTTTGTCGACTTTGTTAGGATCAGTATCGAAGCCCAAGCAGCGGAAACCACAGTCGGCGAACGTCTTGACCAACGGCAGCCCGACGTAACCCATGCCGATCACCCCCACAACGGCAGACTGATCGGCCAGCTTCTGGCGGAGAGATTCGTAAGAAAGCAGAACATTTTCAGCCATCGGCGTGTCTTTTCGAGTAAGCGCTACTAAAAGGAATAGGATCATGAACCAGCGGAGCGGTCGATTCCCCTTGAGGGTAAGGACATCACCGGTAATACTGATTCAAGGGTGTGAATTGTTGGTTACTGCGAATTTGCTGCGAATCGCTGATAGCGGCTATCTGAAAAGTTAGAACCGCGAGTTGGATTAAGATTCGCCTAATGATATCGAACACGTTAATATAAATCGTCGGACGGATGCTCCGCTAGAATTGCGAGATGCTTTCTAAATTGACTCTATGACTGATTCGACTCCCCCAAACTCGATGGATCGGCACTTTGAGGAGACCGTCGTTGCGCCTAGCGATTCTGGCGTCGATAAGACGAGCACTTCCTCGCCCCATATTGCTTTGGTGGAAGGGTCGTCGTCCAGTCCCCACTTCTCGCGGCTAACTCAGTCGCTGTTGCGACTTCGCTTGAGGGTTGCGACGTTCGTCATGTTTGGCATTTTTGCCATCTACTTCGTGTGGCACGTCTACGACTTCGCATTTGTCGACAACGCAACGGAAAGTCCGTTTCTGATCGCCCTGCATGCGGGGCTTTTGGTGCTGCTGGCCACCACAGGCTATTTGCTGTGCCCGCGGTGTGATGTCCGCAAGGGACTGTTGCGTTCGCAAGAGATCGTCACATTTGGTCTGCCGGCCGTCTTACTTTTGCTGGCCCAGTACAACTCGATGCATCTCTGTGTGCGTGAGTACCAGATGATTCAGAATCCGGCACCAGGGTGGATGTTGTTGATCTTCATCTATGCCCTGTTCATTCCCAACACCTGGCAGAGGGCCGCGATTGTCATCGGAGCGATGGTCGTCGCGCCGCTGGGCCTGTTGGGTTACGCCTGGATGACCGATCAACTTTGCTACACGATCATGTATGGCAACCCGGAAATTCTGGCCGAAGTGGCTTTGAAGATGATCATCAGTGGTGCGGTCGCCGTGTTTGGTGTGTACACGATCAACATGCTGCGAACCGAAGCATTCCATGCGAAGCAGCTTGGGCAGTATCGTCTCAGTCGCAGCCTGGGGGCTGGCGGCATGGGCGAGGTTTACCTGGCACATCATTACCTGATGAAACGCCCCTGTGCGATCAAGATCATACGCCCCGAAAAGGCAGGCGACTCGAACGTGCTGGCCCGTTTCGAGCGGGAAGTGCACGCCTCGTCGAAGCTTTCGCACTGGAACAATATCGATATCTACGACTACGGCCGCACCGAAGACGGTACGTTCTACTACGTGATGGAATACCTGCCGGGGCTGAACGTTTCGGACCTGGTCAAGCGGTTTGGGCCGTTGTCTCCTGGGCGCGTGATTCACCTGCTGCGTCAGGTGTGCGACGCATTGAACGAAGCCCACTCGCAGGGAATGATCCACCGCGACATCAAGCCCGCCAACGTGTTCGCGGCCAAGCGTGGTGGTTTTTACGATGTCGCCAAGCTGTTGGACTTTGGCCTGGCCAAGCCGATCGCATCGACCGAAGATTCCAACCTGACCCAGGAAGGGATGATCACCGGTTCGCCGTTGTTCATGTCTCCCGAGCAGGCCAGCGGCGAAAGCGAACCCGATGCCCGCAGCGATATCTACTCGGTCGGCATCCTGGCATACTTCATGCTGACCGGTCACACTCCGTTCGAGTACGATCGGCCGATCAAGGTGATCATCGCCCACGCTCACGAAGCGGTCGTACCCCCGTCAGAGCACGTTCCGTCGGTTCCGCACGATCTGGAAGCGATCGTGATGCGGTGCCTGGCCAAAGATCCGGACGATCGGTACCAGTCGATCCTCGACATGGCTGCCGCTTTGGACCGCTGCGAGTCTTCCGGCAGTTGGCTCCAGGCCGATGCCGTGCAGTGGTGGACCGAGAACGAAACGATCGCCGAATGCCCTCAGCCGGGGGAAGAAGCCCAGCCGACCGACGAAACTCGGATCGCTGCGATTCGCGGGTAATGCTTACAGGCGGCGAATGACCCTGGCATGGCCCCTTCTTTGGGGCTTGCCCCCCTGCCCCTCCCGTTTTGATGAAATCCGGCTATAATGCTGGACTATCCCTTATGCCCTGCTCTCCACCCTGTCCATAGAGGGCGGCGGCAAACCGAGCGAACCCCGTCTCGCTCGTGAATCTCTTTGTGGACCTAGCAAAAGCCGTTAGGGGAAAGACGAATGATCGCGGAAAACGCCCCCCGTACCATGTTCCAGAAAATCTGGGACAACCACGTTGTCGACGCCGAACCTCACAAGCAGGCCCTGCTGTACATCGACCTGCACCTGGTTCACGAAGTGACCAGCCCACAGGCATTTGAAGGCCTGCGACTGGCCGGTCGTAAGGTTCGCCGTCCTGAACTGACCAAGGCGACTCCCGACCACAACGTTCCCACCACCGATCGCTCGCTGCCGATCGTCGACGAGATCTCGAAGCAGCAGATCGACACCCTGCGTCAGAACTGCAAAGACTTCGGCGTTCAGCTGTTCGACCTGAACGACGTCAAGCAAGGCGTTGTCCACGTGATCGGCCCCGAACTGGGGCTCACGCAGCCTGGCATGACGATCGTGTGTGGCGATAGCCATACGGCCACGCACGGTGCTTTCGGCGCGTTGGCATTCGGCATCGGTACCAGCGAAGTCGAACACGTGCTCGCCACGCAGACGCTCATTCAGACCGCCCCCAAGACGATGGAACTCCGCGTCAACGGCAAGTTGTCTCGCGGCGTCACGGCGAAGGACCTCGTGCTGTTTTTGATCGGTCACCTGACCACCGCCGGCGGTACCGGGTATGTCCTGGAATACACGGGCGAAGCAGTCCGCAACCTGACCATGGAACAGCGGATGACCGTCTGTAACATGTCGATCGAAGCAGGTGCCCGTGCCGGTATGATCGCTCCGGACGACGTCACCTACGATTACATCCGCGGCCGTGAGTTCGCTCCGAAGGATATCGAAGCCGCTATCGAGCGTTGGAAGAATCTTCCTTCGGACCCTGGTGCGAAGTACGACAAGGTGATCGAATTCGACGCCAAGGACATCGCTCCGCAAGTGACCTGGGGAACCAACCCTGGTCAGGTTTGTGCCGTCGACAAGCCGGTTCCGGCCCCTGGCGATTTCGCCGACGCGACCGAACGCCGCTCGACCGAACTGGCCCTGGAATACATGGACCTGAAAGCTGGCGAGCCGATGTCGACTGTCAACATCGATCGCGTCTTCATCGGATCGTGCACCAACGGTCGGATCGAAGACCTGCGTGCCGCCGCGAGTGTCGTCAAGGGACACAAGAAGGCCGACCACGTTCACGCGATGGTGGTGCCGGGCAGCGGTCTGGTTCGCCTGCAAGCCCAGGAAGAAGGTCTCGACAAGATCTTCACCGAGGCTGGTTTTGAATGGCGAGAAGCTGGCTGCAGCATGTGCCTGGCGATGAACCCCGACAAGCTGGAACCAGGCGAGCGCTGTGCTTCGACCAGCAATCGTAATTTTGAAGGGCGTCAAGGACGTGGTGGCCGAACCCACCTGGTCAGCCCCGAAATGGCCGCCGCGGCAGGTGTCGCCGGGCATTTTGTTGACATTCGTGAGTGGGATTTTAAATAAGCCCTGCTATCCGAAGCGAACGACCAACCCTCTTTTTATAGTTCAGTATCATGCAACCATTTGTCAAAGAGACCGGCGTTGTCGCCGTTATGGATCGGGCCAACGTCGACACCGATCAAATCATTCCCAAGCAGTTCCTGAAACGTATCGAACGAACCGGTTTCGGCCAGTTCCTGTTTTTCGATTGGCGTTTCATGGACGACGGCGAACTGCATCCCGAATTCGAGCTGAATCACCCCGCCGTTGCCGGGGCTTCGATTCTGGTCGCGCGTCGCAACTTCGGTAGTGGTTCGAGCCGCGAACATGCCGTGTGGGCGATCGATGACTACGGTATTCGCGCTGTCATTGCACCAAGCTTTGCCGACATCTTCTACAACAACTGCTTCAAGAACGGCTTGCTGCCGATCGCTCTCAGCGAAGAGCAGGTCGACGAGTTGTTCGCGCGATTTGCCAAGTATCCCGGCTACAGGTTGACCGTCGATCTGGAGACGAAAACGATCAGCGACGCACACGGCCTGGAATATTCGTTCGACGTCGACGAGCACCGCCGTCACAAGCTGCTCAAAGGCCTGGACGACATTGCCAGCACGCTGGAATTGGAAGACAAGATCGCCGCCTACGAACAAGCCAACGGAATCGGCGCGTAAGGGTGATAGTACTTACCTCGCTCTCGTCCCCTCTCCACCGTCTTCGGGGGAGAGGGTAAGGATGAGAGGGCAAGTGCGGCGAACTACGGTTCGCCTTTTTTTGTGCGCCCATGGTTGGAATCGGTCGGCAGGTGGGCCACACTATACGGCTAAGTCGCTTCACGATCACATGGACGAGGACTGTTATGCTTCACCGAGTTTCCCTGCCGCTGGCGTTTGTTCTGTTTCTGGTTGCTTCCACCCAAGCCGAGATCAAGCCTGAGGTTATTCTCGAGGGACTGAAGTGCCCCAGCGGTGTCGCCGTTCAGCCGGAAACCGGCACGGTATTCGTCGCCGAGACAGCCGCTTCGCAGGTTATTCGCGTGGTCGACGGCAAAGCGGAAGTCGTCGTGAAAGACTTTCCTGCCGACGAATATGGCAAAGGCCCCGTCTATCAGATCGGTCCCTTGGGGTTGGCATTCCTGGACAAGAACCGCCTGGTGGTTGGCGACGGTAGCTTGAAGGATGGTGAAGAAGTCATTCGTATTTTCGACGTTCCTGAAAACGGCAAAGAGGCCCTCGCCGCCGATGCCGGGCAGAAGACCAATCCCCTGGCAGCCGAAGGAGATATCCCAGGCGAAGGAAACTTCTACGGCGTGGCGATCGATGCTGGCGAGATTTACACCACCGCTAACGGCGACGACAAGAAGGGCTGGGTAGCTCGGGTAACGGTCGACAAGGAGAAGGTCGGCAAGCTCGAACGCTTCATCGCCACGAAAGAGAGCGTTAATGTCGACGCCCCGGCCGCCATCGCGATCAGCCCTCGGCGAGAAGTTGTGGTAGGTCAGATGGGGGAAATCAACGATCAGAAAGATAGCCTGCTGACCTTCTACGATCAGAAGTCGAAGAGCCTGCTGCTGAGCTTGCCGGCCGAAGTGTTCGACCTGGTGGGCCTGGCCTTTAGCCCCAAGACCGGCCGGCTTTACGCGGTCGATTACAGTTGGGCCGATCCGAAGCAAGGAGGTCTGTACCGCCTGGACGCCGTGCGTCGTGATGGCAAGCAGGTTGTGAAAGCGACCAAACTGCTCGACCTCGACCAGCCCACGGCCCTGGCGTTCAACAATGAAGGGGAGTTGTTCATCACTCTCTTCGGCAACGGCGACGGCAAAGACGAAAGCAAAACGCCAGCCACCGGCAAGCTGCTGAAGATCGGCGAAGGCTTGTAGGCCGGTCCCATGGGACCTGGGAGGCCGAAGCGTTACTTCGCTTCGGCCAGTGTTTTTTCCAGGTCGGTTTTCAGTGATCGCATGTACGATCGCCACTCTTTGTCGAGGGCTGTTTTGTCTTTGCCGAAGACCTTGTCGAACACCTTTTGCAGCTCTTCGGGGGTGGTATGGGTTGCTTTGGGGAGCTTACCGAGCTCTCGGTAATAAGCGACCAGCTTGTCGAAGTGCTTTTCCATCAGGAAGTGGGTCAGTGCCCATGACTGGCCGTAGGCGTGCAGCGTGGTGAAGTTGTTAGCCGAACGCGTGAAGAGTTGATCGGATACGATGAAATCGATGTTCGAGATCTTCGTCAGCGGAGCCAGTTCGCGGTACCATTCCAGGCGTTCCGCATTGACCGCACCAATGCCGCTCCAGGCCGCTTGCTTGGGAGACTCGAAATAGGTGGCCAGTCCTTCGGCGGCCCAAACGGGAATGGGAGAGTCACCTGGCATCAGGCCGGTGTTGGCCGATAGCTGGTGGGTCGCCTCGTGGCTGACGACTTCGATGTCCAGGTTCGCTCGCTTCACTTCAATCAATAGGCTCAGCGTATCGGCAAAGCGGACCACGTCGGCCAGGCCGCTCAGCTTGCGCCGGCGGATCTCGTCTCGATCACTTTGTAGCTGATGATTCAAAGCATTCAGCAGTTCGAACGACTGGTCGGTCCCTTGGTCGTAGAAGACGGCCACGTTATCGATGCGATGATAAAAACCGGCCGCCGATGCCAGGTCTGGGCCCAACAGCGTAACAAACTTCAGGTACTCTTCGTGCTCGGCAAAGAGGACCACCATCAGCAGCTTGTCAGGCACATCCAGTTCCACCCCTTCCAGGCAGAACTTCATCAAAAAGCTTTCGTAAACCGTTTCCAGAAGCTCCAGCCGTTCCTGGGCACGCGTCATGTCGGTGCGTTCGTCCTTGCGGTCGGAAGTGTCGTGCAGCAGGAGAAAGTGTTTGCTGCGGACGAATTTCATGTCGGCGCGATTCTTGGTGAAGTCGCGCATGATCTTTTCCTGTGCCGGATCGATCGCTACCGGCTTGTCGATCGCTTGTTTCAGTTCGACCAGCTTCTTTACCCGGTCGTCGTTCGGGTTGATTTCCCACGCCGCTTTACAGGCCTGGTAGAAAAGATCGAGCTTGCCGATCTTCAACGCTTCACGAGCCGCCTCGAGGCATTGGTTCAAGTCACCGGCTGCCTTGGCCGTATTTAAATGGTTGGTCACTTGCGACTGAACGCTGCGGACTTTGAAGATCTTCACGTCCGCGGCATTCATAAACAGATTGCCGAACGTCGGATGCCGGAAGGTGACGGTCGCCCCGGGGTTGACGGTGGCTCGCCCTTGCAGGATGAAAACCAGGTTTGTGCCTGGGACGTTGTAGAGAACCAGGTCCGCAAACGCATGGGATGTACTCGCCAGTCCGAGGATCAGTCCCAAGAGGATTCGAACAATCATGACGTACCGTGGGTAACGAGGATCAGAGCATTGGCCGAAGAGAACTCGCATTATGCCCGGAATTGGCAAAGAGAGCAAAACGAACGTGCGAGTATGCTGGAATGGGAGTGCAAGCGTGGTTCTCTCTTACGCCCTGAAAGGGCAGCCGATTGTAGCCAGGGTCGAAAGCCTCTGGTAGCCGTCTCGAAAAACAAAGAGCCCTGAAAGGGCGACCGAAAACAATTATTGCAGTTTCGGTCGCCCTTCCAGGGCTAAGAGAGGGCGTGTCGATGAACCAACGCGGTGCTAGTTGGCCGAGCCGATCGAGACTTCTTCCGTTTTGGTGACGGTGAAGCCGAGGTCTGCGAGCATCTTGTAGTCGTCTTCCGCGGTCTGCCCTGGCGTGGTCAGGTAGTCACCCAGGAAGATCGAGTTCGCCGCGTACAGCCCCAGTGGCTGCAGGCTTCGCAGGTGGATCTCGCGACCGCCAGCGATGCGCAGTTCGGCCGTGGGATTGGCAAAGCGGTAAACGGCCAGGATCCGCAGACACTGTCGTGGGGTCAGGTCTTTGCCCAGGCCCTGCAGCGGTGTGCCGTCGATCGGGTTGAGGAAGTTGACCGGAATCGAGTGCACGCCCAGGTCGCGCAGTTCGAGAGCCATCTTCACGACGTCCTCGTCTGACTCACCCATCCCCACGATACCACCACTGCACATCTCCAGGCCGGCGTTCTTGACGGCGTTGAGGGTCTCGATGCGGTCGGCATAGGTGTGGGTCGAGCAGATCTTCTCGTAGTACTCGGCACTGGTGTTCACGTTGTGGTTCACGCGATCGACACCGCAGGCCTTCAGGCGATCGGCTTGTTCGGGGCTCAACAGGCCCAGGCAGGCGCAGATCTTCAGGTCGTACTTTTCCTTGATCTCCGGCACAATCGTCTCGACGGCTTTCATTTCGCGTTCGTTCGGGCCGCGGGCCGAAATGACGATGCAGTAGGTCTTCACGTCACGCTCGGCGGCGATCTTGGCACCTTCCATCAGTTTGTCACGGCTGAGGAAGTTGTATTTGGGGATTTCGGCGTCTGAGACCTTCGACTGCGAACAGTAGCCGCAATCTTCCGGGCACAGGCCGCTCTTGGCGTTCATCAGTTGATAAAGCTGTACCGTTTTGCCAAACGCTTGGCAACGAATCTTGAACGCGGCGGACATCACGTCCAGCAACTCGTCGTCAGACGAATGGAGGATCGAAAGACCTTCTTCCACGGTCAATTGATGACCACGCAAGACTTCTTCGGCCAAGGCGGACCACGATAGCGTCGACATTGACATCGGCGGCGTACTCTTCTTTAACGGTCGATTGAAATAGCAACTTTTGGCCGATTAGGCCAAGTGCCCATTCTAAAACGGTTGGCGGTGAATTGTAAGGTGAGTGCCTGCCGACACTTGGCAAGCTTGCGACGATCAGTGAAAATGAGGGTAAGGAGACCATTTTGGTACAAGAAACGGCCATTGGGCGTCATCATTTTGTTCGCGTCAGCGTGCTGGGGCATGTCGGCAGGTTCACATCGGTCGATGCGATTGCCTATGTTCGCGGTATGCGCGTCATCTGTCGCACTTCCCGCGGGCTCGAAGTCGGCGAAATCCTCGGCCCGGCTGGCGAGTCAGAGGGAACCGACAGCGACGGCTCGATCGTCCGCGGCATGACCGTGGAAGACAACCTGATCCTGGCTCGTCTGGAACGCAATCGCCAGGAAGCGTTCGCGGCCTGCGAGAAAGAACTGGCCGAGCGTGGTATCCGCGTCCCTCTGCTTGAGGTCGAGCAACTGTTCGACGGGGGCTCGCTCTATTTCTACTTCCTGGGCGACGTTCCCGAAGAAGTCGCCGAGCTAACTGGTCGCCTGGCCGAGACCTACAACGCGGCTGCTGGCATCAGCCAGTTTTCTGATCTGCTGGAAACAGGCTGCGGTCCTGGCTGTGGGACGGCAGAGAAAGCAGGCGGATGTGGCGATTCTTGCACAAGCTGTGCGATTGCCGGAGCGTGCAAAAAGTAACGCCTGACACTCTAGGGCAGCTTTTTTCTCGCTACGACCTGGGCAAAACGGTCGTGCCTGCTGCTGGCTCCTGTCTTGCTGGAGTGTCAATAAATTTCTGCGATTAAATATAAATTTGCATATCGGGCATTTTTTAACGAAACCCTGTTTCTGATCGTGTGTTTTTTGTAAATATTGGGAATAATAGCCGTGCGCTTTATTGGGGGCTCCTAAGGCCACTATTGTCGTATTTTCTTTTCATGTCGTACGTTCTTTTCATTGAGTATCGGGAAGAGGCTAGGTTATGCGAACTTATCGAGGTTTTACATTAGTTGAGTTGCTGGTGGTCATTGCGATCATCGGCGTGCTGATTGCATTGTTGTTGCCGGCTGTGCAGCAAGCCCGCGAGGCCGCTCGGCGGATGCAGTGCACAAACAATCTGAAGCAGCATGGCTTGGGGCTGCACAATTTCCACGACACTTATGGCCGCTTCCCCCCCGGGGCATCGAACGATCGGCAGCCATTTGGTACCGGTGGGACAAACAACTGGGGCATGTCGTGGCTGGTCTATATCATGCCGCAGATCGAACTTGGTAACGCTTACGAGGCCGGGAACTTCGGCTCCGGAGCCGGCTACAACACCACCGCAATCACCAACGCCGTAGGTAACGGAACCGGTAAAACGCCGATTTTCGACGTCTACGTCTGTCCGTCGAGTGCCCTGCCTGACAAGACGTCGCTGAGTGCTCCGTATTCGATGATTCCTGACTACGTAGGCATTGCCGGCGCGGTCAATGGCTTTGGTGGCATATCGGGGGCGACCGAGTATACAAACACCGCATACGGCACCGCTGCCACCAACGGAATTTTGTATTACAACTCGCAAAGCAAGTTCGGTTCGATCACTGACGGAAGTAGCAATACGCTGATGGTGAGCGAAGTGGGGGACTACGTCTACAACGATGCCACAACGCGTATCGATTATCGCCCAGGCCGTCAGCATGGCTTTGCGATGGGTTGCAAAGGTAGCAACAACAACACGACCGTACTGCCGACCTCCGCGGATGGGCGTGTATTTAATACGGTTACGGTGCGTTACAAGGTCAACCCAGGCAAGAATCAGTTCTTCACCACAGCCTGCGATGATGGCGTTTGCCAAAACATGGGCGTGAACAGCCCGCTCCGTTCGCCACACGCTGGTGGCGTGCTCGGTTTGCTGGGGGATGGATCGGTGCGGTTTATCGCCGAAACGATCAATAACACGACCCTTGGCAATCTTGCCGTGCGTAACGATGGCAATGTGCTCGACCCATTCTAAATCGCATTAGACGGATCTTTGCGGCAAGTCGCGCGGTCAGCCGTTCGACTTGCCGCCTCTTTTCATCGCCAGCTTTTCATTCCAGGAGTAGATATCATGGCGGGTTGCCTACGCCTTGTTCTTGTTATGCTTTGTCTTTCCGTCTTGGGTTGTCAACAAGGAACATCCGACGATCGTTTCGCGGGAACCAGCGAAATCACCGGTACTGTCACGCTGAATGGTACCCCTTTAGAGTCGGGGCAAATTCAATTTACCTCGCCTGAGGACATCAGTAACGGATCGGAAGCATTCGCCGAGATCTCCGCCGGCACCTACACTGCCAGGGTGACGCCCGGTAAGAAGAAGGTCCTCATTCGCTCGCCGAAGCCCGTTGGTAAGCCGGACGAAACCGGTCTGGTCGCCACCCAAGAGACCATCCCGGCCGAGTACAACCAACGAACCACCCTCACCGCGGATATTCCGCAAGGCGAAGGGAAGATCGACTTCGATTTGAAGTAATTGGAACTGCAGGCCTGCGTTATCCGGCCCTCTGATCGAACGTCTGCTGGATAACGCCGGCCAGGTCCAACAGTAGCTGGTCCCCTGCCCCTTGGTAGGAAGAGCCATGCATGACGGCCAGAGTTTCTGGTTTCAAATTGGCCAATTGCCGTAGCACTCCTTCGGTTTGCGAGGTGTACG
The DNA here is from genome assembly GCF_002967715.1 of Blastopirellula marina. Lineage (NCBI taxonomy): Bacteria > Pseudomonadati > Planctomycetota > Planctomycetia > Pirellulales > Pirellulaceae > Blastopirellula > Blastopirellula marina. The sequence continues at coordinate 201,589 of NZ_PUIA01000069.1, read as the reverse complement.
GCATGTACCCGGCCAACGGACCTTGCTGCAGCAGCTGCATGCCGTGCTGGGTGGGTTCGATCAGCGAATCGCTGGTCAGCGGTGCCGTGTCGCCAAAGTGATGAAACAGGTCCGAGCAGAAGAGCGTCTTCGTGGTCTCTTCAAACAGCACGCCCGCATCCCAACCGTGCGGAATGTGGGGCGATGGATAGAACCGGTAGCGATACTTGCCCGTTTCCAGCACATCGCTGGGTGTCATCCCTTTGGCGGGGCGATCAGAGAAGTCGTCGACGCTGACCAGCTTGCCAATCAGCGTGCAGACCGGCTCGGCGTGGGGGGCAACCTTCAACCATTCGTTGAGTGCTCCGCATTCGTCCGATTCAAAGTGGCTCCAGGCAATATACCGCAGCGTCGCCGGATCGATGATCTTGGCCACGGCTTCATAAAGCAGCGGAAACATCCCCTTGAGTCCCGTATGAAACAGCAGCGGCTTATCGTCCCGCACGAGAAAGTGGTTGAACTGCATGTTCAACTCAGCAGCGAACACCGAAAGGCGGAACAGATCGGGGGCGATTTCCGTGATATTTACCATGGGTGGATCTCAGCGATGGTTAAGCCAATAGGTATGCCCAGTTTTTAGCTCATGCCCAATTCTGAGGGAAGCTTGTTTTGCCGCATTTCCTGACAACGTGATGAGGTGCGCTAATGTTTGACGCCTTATCGACTTAGGCGTATGCTTGGCATCGCAACGACTTCCGCGACATCTGCACCAACGAAGGCACGCGTCATGGCCAAGGGAATCTTCACGCAAGGGGTTTGCGTACTGCTGGATCGCCCCGTTTCAATCGCCGAGGTGGCGTCGGCTTTAAGTGACTTTGAAGTGCTGGGGATACGTGAAGAAAGCGAAGAATGGGCGATGGGGGGCGCAAGTGCCCTGGTCATGTTCGACGAAGCCACCGGCGGAACGGTTACCGTCGACACGGTCGATCACGAGTGGCCCGATGGCATGGGGGATCCCCAGACAGAGTTCATGGTGTTCGGGGCCTGGTCGATGGGGCACTTCGGGCCTTTTGCCTACCCGGGCGGGCTCGATCGGGCGGAACAGCAGTCGTGGGCCTGGCGCGACGCCCCCGAGGTAGTCGAGCGTCACCGGGGATTCGTGCGACTGCGAACCAGTTACGTGATCGGCAAAGGGGAAGACGCCAAGTGCCTGCCGGAAGAATACGATCCGATCGCCGAACTGCAATTCAACAACAAGCTTGTCCAGGCCCTGCTTAACCTGGAAGGGGCTTTGTGCTATTACAACCCCAACGGTGAAGTGCTGCTCGATCAAGACAGCTTCCGCAACAGCTTGAATTATGGCTGGGCCAACGAACTTCTACCGCTGGATATCTGGTCGAATGTGCGACTGTTCAACATCGACGAGACTTGGGCACTGATGGATACGGTTGGCAACTGGCAGTTGGAAGTCCCCGATATCGAGGCCTGTTTCGTCGTCGACGATTACGAAGTGAACGACGTTGCCAACTTCCTCCGCAATGCGTCGAATTACCTGGTACAAAGCGGAGCGATCATCAACGATGGCGAAACGATGGATGGTCCCGGCGACATTCGTTGGGCGGCCATCCAATTCGAGAACGGGATCTGCGATCCCCCGCGCGAAACGCTGCGTTTCGTGCCGCTGGACGATCACAAGGTTCCCAAGATCGTGGAAACATCGGGTCGTGCCGAAGAGGATCAGGATGACGACGACGAGCCAGAGCTTTCCGGCGATTGAACGCGGATCTCCTGCAAGTCGTGCATGAACCGCAGCTTTTCGATCACCAGCTTATTGAAGACCTCAGGCACAAGATCTAAAAGGCCAATGTCGCGGTTGAACTCGTTGGCCATCACGCCGATCTCGCGATACGCTTTGAGCCACGCATCGAAGTCATCAGGCGGAACGGCCGCGTTGATCCGCGGAAAGGACTGGGCCGTGCTGACGATCGAAGTCATATCCAGGTAGGCGGCAAAGCTCTCGGCGAAGTCTTCCCACGGGTGCATGCTGGCGTACGCCGAAATGAACCGCGACTGCCAATCGGGCTGAGGGCCGTTGGCGTAGTACGCAGCTTGTGCGTCGGCGTACGTGGGGTTCTCTTCGTTGCCAAACAGTTGGCGAAATGCCTCCAGCTTCGAGGGTTCGACCAGCATGTCCCAGTAATAATGGCCGAGCTCGTGCCGGAAGTGCCCGACCAGAGTTCGTTGGGGTTCGCCGAATTCGACGCGCGTTTGTTCTCGCTTGACGCTGTCGGCCTCTTGCAGGTTGATCGTAATCAGGCCGCACGCATGTCCGGTGGAAACCGGCCGGGCATCGTCTTCTTTGAATTCGAACTTCAGCGGTAAGTAATCGTTGCGGCTGGGATCGCCGATCGGGAGTCCATTCGACTCGACTCCATACAGCACGCGTCGTTTGGCCGCTTCCAGACGACGCCATTTCACCAGGTTGCCTTCGATCGAGAGATTGGGGATCACCTGGTTCAACCGGCAGTAGTTGCAATAGGCCTGGTCTGGCTCTTCGATGGCGATCGTGCAGTTGCAGGCCTTGTACTCGACGCGATTCCGGCAGAGCTTCAGCTTCTGACCACAGGCCTGGTTCATACACTGCCAGGTCTCGTTGTCCAGCGATTTCAAAGCGGTCACCTGGCGGCACGTGGGGCACATGCCGACGGTCTCTTGGCAAGAGACACAGAAGGAGCTTCCAAAGAACAACTTATGCCCGCACTGGCAGCGAAAGGTTTGCATCGGAGACTGGCCCGGGATCGTGGTTTGAGCAATTGGGTGGAGACAACACCGACCTCGTAGTGCAATTGTCAGGCCGAATCGAGAGGGACGAGGGGATTTCGCCTAGGGCAATCGGCGGACGTGGTAGACGGCCTGACCCTCGTTTCTGCCCTGCTGTGGATCGCGCGGACCTCCCCGGATGGGGTCGATTCTGGGGAAATGGGGGCTTGAGGGGATTATCGATTTGAGAATTCCCAGCCCCTTTCCTGCGGATTTGCGAATGTAAGGGCGGGTCCCCTACCCCAAAATTAGGTGAATCTGATAGGATTTCCGGTTCTTGGACGGGGAAGTTTAGGCCTGCCTTATAAGCACGAACCAGTATGCGACGCGACGACCTACGAAATATTGTCATTATTGCCCACGTTGACCATGGTAAAACGACCCTGGTGGACTGCCTGCTGCACCAAAGCGGTCAGTTCCGGGCAAGCCAGCTTTCGAGCGAGCGAATTCTCGACTCGAACGACCTGGAAAAGGAACGTGGTATCACGATCTTGGCAAAGAACATTGCCCTGCCCTACGAAGGGGTGAAGATCAATATCGTCGATACGCCTGGGCACGCCGACTTCGGTGGTGAAGTCGAACGCGTGCTGAGCATGGCCGACGGTGCGGTGGTTCTGGTCGATGCCGCCGAAGGTCCCATGCCGCAAACGCGGTTCGTGCTTTCCAAAGCGCTGGAATGCGGCCTGAAGCCGATCGTGCTGATCAACAAGATCGACAAGCCCGATGCCCGTCCGCACGAAGTGGTCGATGAAGTGTTGGACCTGTTCCTCTCGCTGGGTGCCACCGACGACATCGCCGAGTTCCCGTACTTGTTCGCCAGTGCCAAGGCTGGCTTCGCTTCGCCAGACCCTGACGTCCGCGAAGGGGACATGCGTCCGCTGTTGGACCTGGTGCTGAAGCACATTCCCGGTCCCGACGTCAACCCGGACGGTCCGCTACAGATGCGCGTCACGACGCTCGACTGGTCGGAGTATACCGGCCGTATCGCGATCGGCCGCATCAAGTCGGGCAAGATCAAGAAGGGGCAGTCGGTGATGATCTCGAAGGCCGACGACACCTTCGAACGCGGACGCATCGTCGCCTTGCATGCGTTTGAAAACCTCGGACGTATCGAAGTCGACGAAGCAGGTGCCGGTGATATTATCGCCGTGACCGGTCTGGAAGACATCGATATCGGCGACACGATCTGTGCCATCGAAAACCCCACGCCGCTGCCGCGCGTGGCGGTCGATGCCCCGACGCTCGAGATGATGTTCACCATCAACACCTCGCCGCTGCTGGGCAAAGACGGCAAGTACGTCACCTCGCGTAACCTGCGAGATCGTCTGGAAAAAGAACTCGAACGCAACGTCGCTTTGCGTGTTCGTCCAGGCGAATCTGGCGATAGCTTTCTGGTCAGCGGTCGTGGTGTGTTGCACCTGGCCGTGCTGATCGAAACGATGCGCCGCGAAGGGTACGAACTGGCGGTCGGCAAGCCGCAGGTGATCATGCGTGATAACAACGGCGTGAAGGAAGAGCCCTACGAACAACTGGTGATCGAAGTGCCATCGGAAAAGATGGGCCCGGTCATGGAACTGGTTGGCGAACGTCGCGGCGAACTGGTCGAAATGCAGCCCCGCGGTGACTACAGCCAGGTGATCTTCACGATTCCGTCGCGTGGTTTGATCGGTCTGCGTACTAAGTTGCTCAATGCCACGCAAGGCGAAGCGATTGTCAATCACCGCTTCGAATCGTACCAGCCGGTGTCAGGCGAAGTGCCTCGCCGAGCCAACGGCGCGATGATCAGCATGGTTTCCGGCAAGGCTGTCGGTTTCGCCTTGTTCGCGCTGCAGGAACGCTCGGACATGTTCGTGCGTCACGGCGACGAAGTGTACGAAGGGATGATCGTCGGCGAGAACTCGCGCAGCGACGACCTGACCGTGAACCCCACCAAGGAAAAGAAGCTGACCAACATGCGGGCCTCTGGCTCGGACGAAAACATCGTACTTCGTCCACCGAGAGACATGAGCCTGGAAGTCGCCCTGGAATACATCGAGGACGACGAACTGGTCGAAGTCACACCAAACCACATCCGTCTGCGTAAGATCCTGCTGAAAGAAACAGATCGCCGCCGACAGAGCCGCAAGTAATTTCGGCTCGGATAGATGTCGTGAATGGCTCCGTCAGCCGACTTCTAGCATGAAACCACGGGGGATGCAAACTGCATGGCAATTCGATCCCCCAGCGTTGATGCGACTAACGAGGCGTTGGTATCCTCGTCGTAATTGTCGACGATTAGAGAGTAGTGTGGATCGGTAACTCCGATACAAGAACGACTCAGCATGTCGGCAACCGATTCCTCTAAATGCGAATGGTCGATTTCTGTCGCGGCGATTTGCTCGGCAGACATGCTGGTGGGAAATTCGAAGACACCTGGTAGTTTTCGGTACCAGGCCTTGCCGAAAACGAGAACGGGCTTTCCTCCGGTGATTGCTTCCCAGCCGGCGGTGCCGGTGATGGAACTCACGAACTGAGAATGCTTGATGAGCTCGTACGTGTCTGTCTCTAGCGGCACGATCTGAGCACCCGGGATGCGTCGAATTCGATCAAAAAAGAAGGGGCCACGTGCAAATGCCCGCTGCTTGGGGTTCTCTTTGACGTAGATTTTCCAGCCCTGGGGAAGCATGGCGTGAAGTTCTTCAATGGCGAGCGCCTGGTCGGCGTACTTGCCGCCAATTGCGTCGGTGGTCAGCTCGGGTTGAAGGTGAAGCGGAAAGTAAACAAACGGTTCGGAAAGATTGGGGACAACGGAACACTTTCGAACCCGCTTGCGGAATCTTGCATTGTGGGAACTGTTGTAAAAGGTTGTGACGGGGGACTTGATGTAACGCTGGTAGATCAGCTGAGCAATATGTTGTTGATGTGCTGGCTTGAGATAGATTTCCGGTATGATCCCCAGGACACGTTTCTCGTGGCTATGCCAACTCTTCATATAGAAATGATACTTCTTAAACTCTCGGGGGATCGAGATCCGTTCCGGTTCGCGTAGCTGCGGATACTGGGAGTAGTCTCCTAGTTCGTTGGCCGACTCTAGAATGAGATGTCGATTGGGAAACGGTAACTGAAACGTCATCAGCGTTTTGATGCCGAGTAACTTGGCGAGTTCATATAAGACGAAGTCGGCTCCCTCGTGAGGAATGTTCGAGAATAGAATCAGCTCACACTCGGTTCTCTTGAGCAGGTCGAAAAGGTAGTCGCAGTAGAATCGAAAACGGTCCTGCAGATCATGCAACGACGGCGTTCCGATCTGTGTCTTCTGTCGCGCGTGCCGCAAGTAGAGACGCTGGAAAATGGGGAAGTGCGGCAACATCGATTCGAATACCTGCCGATCACAAATCCCAGAGCCTGCCGAGAGGCATTTCTCGGGGTGCATGTGCAGGCTCGTGATTTCCTTTTGACCGAGCCAACAGGCAACGCGTATTCGACCGTTTTTCTCGAGCGATTCGATGATCCGCGACGAATTGAGGATAAACCCCCAAACAATTGTACTGGGCACGTGTGTCATCGCGTTCTAAGTAACCAGAAGTGCCATTAGCGGTATGAACTTGGTATTGCTCCTTATGTTAATACCCTTGTGTTAAGAACGTGTTGCGTGTTCTTGGTTACAAGGTTAACTGCCCCTCTCTTGGTGTGCATGTGGGCGGGTCGCGCTGAACCTGGAGGTTGTTTCATCCTCTCCTTGGTCAGATTGTGGAGAGGGTATGACAGCGATTGTGGGCACCGCCAGGAAAGTGATTGGCGGTGCCTTGTATGGCTGCTGAAAGATAGAAAGAACGCCCACCGCGTTAGATTGACTCGCTTAAATGCGACCTGGGGGACGGTTTTCCGTCCCCTTTATTTTTTGGTGCGAGTCCCCCAGCTTTTCGCGAATGCCGTCGGCCAGCTTCTCTAGCTGTTTGACGACATCGGGATGTTGATCGAGGACGTTGTGCTGCTCGCCGACGTCCGCTTGCAGATCGAACAGGGCCAGCGGCGTGGTGGCATTCGAGTAATTGGCCGGGATGCCGCCGGTCCCACCTGGCTTGCCGGCCATGGTGCGGTATTCGTGCGGGAAGACCAGCTTCCACTTGCCGCTACGAACGGCTTTCAGGCCGCTGCCATAGTAGAAGTAGTACGCATCGTGCGGCGATTGGGCACCTTCTTCGCCGGCGATCAGGGGCCAGATGTTCTTGCCGTCGATCGGCTTCTCCGGCAGGTCGGCCCCAATCAGCTTGGCCACCGTCGGGAAGATATCGATCGTCATCGCTGGCGTATCGCAAACGGTGCCGGCCGGAATTTTGCCTGGCCAACGCATGATGGTGGGCTCGCGGCAGCCCCCTTCCCACATGGTCCCCTTCCCTTCACGCAGCGGCCCCGCGCTGCCAGCATGGTCGCCGTACGAAAGCCACGGGCCATTGTCCGAGGTGAAGATCACCAGCGTGTTGTCGTCGATCTTGTTTCGCTTCAACGCATCCAGCACCTGACCCACCGACCAGTCGACTTCCATCACCACGTCTCCAAACAGCCCTGCCCCCGACTTGCCTTTGAACTTGTCGGAAACATACAACGGCACGTGCACCATGCTATGCGGCAGGTACAAAAAGAACGGCTTGTCCTTGTTCTTATCGATGAACGCGACGGCGTGCTCGGTGTACTGCGTGGTGAGTTGTTCCTGGGCGGTGCCGTCGACCTTCGGATTAACGACCTCGTTGCCCTCAAACAGCGGCAGATGCGGCCAACGCTTCAGGCGTTCCTCTTCGGAAAGATGCCGCACGCCAGGATGGTAAGGCCACATATCGTTCGAGTACGGCAGCCCGAAGTATTCGTCGAACCCATTCTGCAGCGGCAGGAACGGCTCTTTATCCCCCAGGTGCCACTTACCGAAGCAAGCCGTCGCATAGCCCTTCTGCTTGCATAGTTCGGCCATGGTCATCTCTTCGGGGTTGATCCCAATCTTCGAGTTCGGCCCGAGCGCTCCTTGAATGCCAACTCGCACGTTGTAGCAACCCGTCATCAGCCCAGCCCGCGAAGCGGAACACACGGCCTGGGTGACATAGAAGTCGGTAAACGTCCGCCCCTCGGCCGCCATCTGGTCGAGATTCGGCGTCTTGTAAGCCTCGGCCCCAAACGGCCCGATATCGGCATACCCCATATCGTCGATGAAGATCACAACAATGTTGGGAAGCTTATCCGCTGCATCGCTCGAAGACGCCAACGTAGCGAAGCTGGCAAGGGCCATAGCGCAAACTATTAGAAATCGCAGCATGAGAAGGATTACTCGTCAGGTGGGAAGTGGGATTAGGGAAAGTATTGAAATGATAACTTGGTCTTCTTTTCGCTGCAAACTCGCAGGCACACGCCATGCACGGCCAGGCTCTTTTGGGGGACACCTCTTTTCATGCGGCGCTGATTCATGACAATCGAGAGATCCTCTCACTTCATCAGGGAAACAAATCATGAGCCAACTCCCCAACTGCCCTCAGTGCCAAGGCGAATTCACCTACGAAGACGGACCTCTGCTAGTCTGCCCAACCTGCGGTCACGAGTGGTCCGCCACCGATCAGGCAGCCGCCGCCGATGACGACGTTACCCGCGATGCCAACGGCAACGTCCTGGAAGATGGCGACACGGTCGTGGTCATCAAAGACCTGAAGTTCAAAGGAGGCGTCGTCAAAGGGGGGACCAAGGTGAAGAACATCCGCATCGTCGGCGGAGACCACGACATCGACTGCAAGATCGACGGCATCGGCGCGATGGCGCTGAAATCGGAATTCGTGAAGAAGGCGTAACCCACACGACCCGATCAAAGAAATCCCGGGGTGCCACGCCCAAGTCTGCTTGGGCGTGCAATCCGTTAGCCATCATCAGTGCCACCCAGCCGCCGGTTACGCTCGCCTAACTTCTAGGCTTCAGGTTGTTCTCATCGGCATACTGGCACAGTGCATTCCAGATGCTTTCCTCCTGGGCGTAGAATGCCTCAGAGACGGGGCCGAGCGCTTCATCCATTCGGTCAATGGCCTGCTCGTACTCTTCTTCGGTCAATGAACTGGGGATGATCTCCAAGGGGGACGCACTCGGCAAGATCGGCTTGCCGCCCAGAACCACCGCTTCGGCTTTCTCCAGCAGGGCGAGAACCGAGTCGAGTCCAAGTGCTTTGAGGCCGGCATGGGCGTCGAGAATTTCCTGGCCCGTAAAGTTCTCGAAATAGCCGATGAAACCGCTTCTCGGGACCGAGCCTCGCAACAAATTCACTGCGTAAAAGTTCCACTCGCATTCCGACAACGCAGCGGAGCCTGGCTTGTACGATCGCTCGACCAGATTTGCCCACAGGATGTCGAAGTCTTCTTCTTGCATGTTCTCACGCTAATTCATTTCTATGCGCCGGTGTTGGCTATGCGTCGATTAAGTCGGGTCGTTCACCCTTTTCAACGGCATCGGCGACCTGCGCCAGCCACGCCCGGACTCCGCGACACGCGGGACGTCTTTTGCTACGCGGTTCAACTTTCACAGCATCACACGTTCAAACGTGCAGCCATCCTGCCAAGAGCTATGGGTAAGGTAACCCTGGATGATGCGGGCGACCTCGGCCGCTTTCAGTGGCTGGGGTGACTCGTAGTGTTCCGCTTCGCTGCCACTGCGATACTCCAGCAGGTAGCCCTCCTCGGTCCACATGGTTTGAATGTAGAACTCATTTCCGCGATCGACGATCAAGTAGGGATTTTGCCGGCCGACAAGGATATCCAGGATGTCCGGTATGATCTCGGGATAGGCTGGGATCGTCTTGAGCAGATGGGGCGACTCAAGCGTGCAATCGGTCGGCGTCATCAGGCCCGGAGGCATGTAGATCAATTCCGAGTTGAAGTCGAACACCGCCAGGTTGTGCTTCATCGCGAGATCGAAAACAACGTGGGCGATCTCCTCGGCTCTAGACCAGGCATACGAGAGGGTCAACGTCGGCCCCTCCGGACCGAATTCGCAAGACCAGGGAGACGCGTCAAGCTGGTCGTCAGGCAGCGTGTCGAGCTGAGGATACTTCTCCTCAAGCTCACGCTGAAACGCGTCAATCTTGGGTGAGTCCTCCAGCAGTTCCGACGTGTCGTCGCCGTCGAACATTTCGCTCCATGCTTGGTTCGCTTCTTGACGTGAGAATGTCCGAGGCAAATCCCAAACGGCGATGTCATAACTCATGGCAGATGCGGCTTCCTTTTCGGCAGAGCGTGTTGTGTGGCGGGGCAACTGGGTATCAGCCTGACTTGCGTCGAGTTCAAGTTGTTTGCCAGTGCTGCCCCGCCGTTACTCCAAGGCGGCTTTGACGAACATCGACAAGAAACTTGTAAATGAGTTGGCAACCGTGATTAGGTCAGGTGAAAACTCATCTGAGGTCTCATGCTTCCATACGGAAACGCAGGGAGATGCCGATTCCCTATAGTCTAGGCAAACAAAATCGCCCCCAAATAGCGCCGCGATTGGCAAGACATTCATCCCAGTCGAATCTTCGTCATCGATCAAGCGACAATCTAGCTGCGATGTTACAACAGAAATATCATACCAACCATGCTCATTGTCTTGTCTCGGGTCGTCTAGGATTGGTAGAAATCGTTCCACGACAAAGTCATACCCTCTCATGGAAAACACGTTCAAATCTGGAACCCCACCATTGTTTTCCTTTAAGAATGTCAAATAGTCGTCAGGAAACTCGATCTCGAAATGATCTTGCAGTTTACTGATGCGAGGAGCACTTGGTGGGGCCAGAGCCTTAGTTGTCTTCATAACTAATTTCTATTCAGATCATTGGAGGGCAAAAATGGGGACGGGGGGCTTTAATTGCAGTTTAACAAGAGAGCCTGAAGAAGACCCCCGTCCCCTTTTGTTTCCAACTCCGCTAACGTCTGATGGACGAACATCAAGTCGTGCAATGATACGCTCACCATCCTGTCCGGCGGAATGGTTTCCAAGCCAGACTCGACTCGCCGTGTGCCACTGGCCTCTGGCCAGTGCGATGCGGCTTCCATCTTCAGACGATACACCTCGGAACTTCTGTTCGATGAGTCCCTGCAAGATGAAATTGTCTCCCTGAGTCACTCAGTACAATACCTCACCTCTTCGGCCGGCGGGTACCTGATTCGCACTGGCCAGAGGCCAATGATACACGCACGCGTTCACTTTCACCCGGGGAATGTTGGCATTTCGTGCCGACGATTCCCCCCCCCAAACTTTTTCCCAGAAAATTTCCCAGGCGTACTTTTTAACGGAAGCGCTTGCCAAATAAATTACATGCATCAGCCCGCCAGTCGCTCTTGATTTGGGCGTGCTAAGTCCTGTGCCCGCTTTGGCCTGGGCGTTATTTCCTGCACCTTTGCAGGCTTCTTACGAATTGTTCAACACAAACACATCACGCGCTGTTCGCGTGATCACCGTATTCCTTTTTTTCGGAGCAGCATTGCTATGTCTCACCACTCTCACCCCCATTCCAATGGCTCGCCGGCGACTCGTGCGCAGCGGGAAGCGGCGCTCTTTCAGCGCCTGATCGATGTCTGCGACAAGCAAGACGAGATCCTTCAAAAGCAGCAGCAAGAGCTTGACCAGCTGCGAAGGCAACTGGCCGAACAGCCTGAGAAGGCACCGGCCAAGCAACCAGATCCGCCGCAAGCGGAGCAGCGGCCGGAGGTTCCGCAAGAACCGTTACGCCAAGATCTCTTTCACCACGCGGCCATGGACGTCGGTCAGACGGAAGTCGCGCCCTTGGTGACGGACGGTCAGTTTTTCGTGGTTGATGCCCAGCAGATGCAACAGCGTCGCGTGGAAGTCGTGGACGTGGACGATGTCTTCGACGGCGTTGTAACCCAGTTCGTCGGTCTTGCCGTACTTGATGCCCCCCTTGATGCCGCCGCCAGCCATCCAGATCGAAAAGCCTTTGATGTGATGGTCGCGGCCACTCCCTTGGGCCATCGGGGTGCGGCCGAACTCGCCACCCCAGACCACCAGCGTCTCGTCGAGCATCCCGCGGTTTTTCAGGTCGGTCACCAGCGCGGCCGAGGCCTGATCGACTTCGGAAGCACAGATCTGCATGCCGCGTTCGATGCCGCCGTGATGGTCCCAGCCGCGATGATACAACTGCACGAAACGGACGCCGCGCTCGGCCAGCCGCCGGGCGAGCAAACAGTTCGCGGCAAACGTTCCGTCAGCCCCCTTCGTGCCGTACATGTCGAGAATGTGCTGCGGTTCCCCCGAGACGTCCATCAAGCTCGGCACGCTGGTCTGCATCTTGAACGCCAGTTCGTACTGGGCGATTCGCGTGGCGATCTCGGGATCGTCCAGCATCGGCTGCCGCAGCGCGTTCATCTGGTTGACGGCATCGACAACGTCGCGCTGACGCCCCGTGGTAATCCCAGGCGGGTTCTGCACGTACAAAACCGGATCTCCGGTCGAGCGGAATTCGACCCCTTGGTAACGGCTCGGCAGAAAGCCACTGTGCCACTGCCGCGCCGCGATTGGCTGGGCCTGGCCTCCCTTGCCAACTGAGGTCAGCACGACGAAGCCAGGCAGGTCGTCCGCTTCGCTCCCTAGGCCATACTGCACCCACGAACCCATCGACGGTCGGCCAGAGATCGACGTGCCGGTGTTCATGAACGTATGCGCCGGGTCGTGATTGATCTGCTCGGTCACCATCGAGTTGATGATGCACAGGTCGTCCGCGATTTCGCCCATCTTGGGGAATAGCGAAACAATCGACTGCCCCGACTCGCCGTAATGGTTGAAGTCGAAACGAGGCGCGTAGCACTTGAGGGCCCGCCCTTGCAGCTGCGCGATCGGTTGCCCTTTGGTGAACGACTCGGGCATCGGCTGATCGTTGAGACGCTTCAGCTCCGGCTTTTCGTCGAACGTTTCCAGGTGCGAAGGACCACCCGCCTGACACAGGACGATCACCCGCTTCGCCTTCGGAGCGAAGTTGGGGAACAGCCCTGGTGCCTCGTTGGCATGCGCGGTCGAGGCATTCATCAGCGAAGCGAGCGCCGCCGTACCGAGCCCGGCCATGCCTTGCCCAAGGAAGGTACGCCTGGTTTGTCGGATAGCGGCTTCGTGTGGATCGAACATGGGATCGCCTATGGGGGGATAAATCGGAACAGGTGCCTGCTTCGCGGCACTAATACCGAGTGATCGTCTCGTTTAAATTCAACAAAACGCGAGCCACCGACATCCAGGCAGCCAGGTTGGCGGGATCGATATCAGCGGGAACCTGGTACTCGCCTACCTCCAGCAGCTTGCGGGCCGCGTCGTTATCGGCCGCGTACTGCTGGTGATGCTTCTGGTAGATGTCGAGCAGGATGTGTGCTTCCTCGTCAGAAGCATTCCGCTGCTGCACGGCCTGCATACCGAAGTTGATTTTGTTGCGCGGCGTATCACCCCCTTGCTGGATCAGCAGCGCGGCGAGGGCCCGGGCAGCTTCGACGTAGGTGGGATCGTTCATCAGCACCAAGGCCTGCTGCGGTGTGTTTGAAAGGTTTCGGCGAACGGTGCATTCTTCCCGCGTTGGTGCATCGAATGCCGCCAGGCTCGGGTGCAGATAGGTTCGCTGCCAATGCGTGTAGAGCCCGCGACGATAAAGATTATCGCCATGATCGCGCTGATACTCACGCATCGGAAAGTTGAGGTGCGACCAGTAACCAGGGGGCTGATAAGGCCGAGCACTTTCGCCCCCCAGCTTTTCGACCAGCAGTCCGCTGGACGCGAGAGCGTTGTCGCGAATCATTTCGGCCGGCAGACGGAACGAAGACTGAGCCGCCAGCAGCGAATTGTTGAGGTCCTTTTGTTTCAGCTCGGGCGAGCGGGCAGAAGACCGCTGGTAAGCGTCGGAAAGAACGATCAGGCGAATGATGTGTTTCACGTTCCAGCCACTGTCGACGAACTCACCGGCCAGCCAGTCGAGTAGCTGCGGATTGCTGGGGACCGATCCCTGCGAGCCGAGGTCGTCGGAGGTGGTGACCAGGCCGCGGCCGAACATCAGTTGCCACAAGCGATTCACAAACACCCGCGCGGTGAGTGGGTTGCGACGATCGACCAGCCAATGTGCCAGATCGAGCCGCGTGGCCCGCTGATCGCCGGCTTCGATATCGTACCCCAAAAAGCCAGGTACGCCCGGCTGAACGATCTCGCCACTGTCGTCCAACCAATTGCCGCGCGGCAGAACCCGCATGGTGCGCGGTTCGACCGACACGGAGACGAGCGTGGTGGTGATCGAATCAGTCAGCTTTTTATGGTCTTCCTTTCGCGCGGCCAGATCCTTCCGGGCCTGATCCAGCCGTGGGGCGATCGTCCGATAGAAAGTGGCCAGCTTTTGCTGCTGCTCGGGCGTGCGCTGGTTGTTGGGAAGATCGACGATTGCGCGAATGTCATTGGGAACTCCCACTCCTTTGCCAGCCAGCACAGGACGTGGCGAATCGACCAGCGAGATGCGGAACCGGCCGATCGCATGGCTACTGCCATAGTTGTGCGTCATGGTGACGGTCAGCTTGCTGGCAGGCGTTAGCGCGAGGTCTTCCTTCAGTTCGAAGACGACTTCGTTCGCCTTTCCAACCTGCGGCAAGATCGCCCAGCCGTCGCCCGGCTTTGCGGACAACAAGCCGCCTGGTGCCCAACCATCCTGGGCATGGGTGGCCGTTGCCGAGTGCAGTGCGACCGGCTTGTCATCGACCGAAAGCTGAAAGCCGTTAAGAACGAAGTTGCCGTTGCCAGCGCGTCCGGGGCCTTTGGCCGGCAGCGAATCGTCGGGCATGACTTCCAGGCGGATGGCGGTCGCCTTGGGGAGATTGGTCGTGAACTGAAGTTCGTAGGTTGGCTTGTCGGGGTTGGCTCCGGTGGCCAGAAGGGAGTCGTCGTCCAACTGCTTCCAGGTGACTTCCGGTTTCGATGTGAGGCTGGTTGGTTTCAAGGGATGCCATGCGGCGGCTGCGGGAAGTTCCGCTTCCCATTGACGCTGGTCGCTGGCCAGTTCTGGCGTATCGGTTTGCAGTTGTTTTTCGAGAGCCGCAATTTGTTGGTCGAGTTCTTGCAAGCGTGTTGCCTGGTCGTCGGTGGGGACCATGATGTTCGGTCCCCAGTAGCTGGTCCGGCTGCTGCCGCTGTAGACCCCCTGCTCTTTCAAGTCGGCAAAGAAGGCGGCGAACTCGTAGAACTCCTTGATTGTGTAAGGATCGAACTTATGATCGTGGCACTCGCTGCATCCCATCGTAGCGCCGAGCCAAACCGTGCTGGTTGTACGAACGCGGTCGGCGGCATACTTGGCCAGGTACTCCTTGGCCTGGGCACCTCCTTCGGCGGTGATCATGTTCAAGCGGTTGTAGCCAGAGGCGATCTGCTGCTCGCGGGTCGCATCGGGCAGCAGGTCGCCGGCGAGCTGTTCGATGGTGAACTGGTCGAACGGTTTGTTTTCGTTGAACGACTGAATGACATAGTCGCGGTACGGCGACATGCTCCATTCCTGGTCGCCGTGGATGCCAACCGAGTCGCCGTAACGCACCAGGTCCAGCCAGTGGATGGCCATCCGTTCGCCGAAGCGTGGCGAGGCGAGCAGCCTGTCGACATACATTTGGTAGGCCTGGGGGGATGGATCGGCCTCGAAGATGGCCACATCGGCGGAGGTGGGGGGCAGGCCATTCAAGTCGAAGTAGAGTCGGCGAATCAAGGTCCGGGCATCGGCCTTGCTGGCCGGCGTGATGTTTTTCTCCGCAAGTCGCTGGTTGATGAAGTAATCGATCGGAGACGTGCGGTTGGCTTCAGGAATCTGATGGCGCTGGGCAGGGATGTACGACCAATGCTCGTCATACTTGGCCCCTTGTGCGATCCACTCCCGCATGAGGTCGACTTCCTCAGGCGTCAACCGAGGGCGATTCGATTCGGCCGGCGGCATCTGGGTATCGGCCTCGTTACTTGCGATTCGGGCAATCAGTTCGCTTTCCCCTGGCTTGCCAGGGACAATCGCGTGGCTGATCGCTGCGTCGCGCATATCGAGACGAAGGTCGGCTTCGCGCGTGTGCTGGTCTGGCCCATGGCATGTGTAGCAACTGTTGGAGAGCAGCGGCTTGATGTCGCGCGAGTAGCTAATCGGCTCGTCTGCAACTGCCAAAGCGGCAGGAACCAACGCAATCAGCGCGATGAGCGAACTGAAGAAGCGATTCATAAGGGCACGGATCTTCTAAGGGGCGGGATGGGGAATTGCCAAGAGGAAGAAGAGTTATTCAGTGTGCATGGCAATTCGGGCTTGATGTCGATCTCAGCCTACTGGAAGAGGGCTGGTTTGTCAAAAGGATTACCGTTGCGCGGTCCCCCTATCGGGCAGTCGTCCGATCGACGACCCGCTGCAGATGTTCGTCATACACGGGAGCCAGTTGCGACCAACGCAGGGCATCGAGCTTCTGGGTGACCAGTGATAGTTGCCCCGTCGCAGCCGCTTGGAAGGCCTCGTCCTCGCACAGCTTTCGCAGGTGCGCGATCAGGCCGGCGGTTGTGCCGTCGTAGAGTAAGTTCGGCTGGCCGTCGACAAGCTCGGGATAGGCCAAGCGATTGGGCAAGATGGGCATGGCTCCGGCGAGAATCGCCTCGGCGGCTGAGATGCCGAAGAACTCGTGCACGGCGGTCGAGACGAAGAGGTCGCTGGTGCGAAGTAGCTGAAGATAATCGTCGTGGCTGGCAAGAAAGCCCCACTGGTCGATACGATCGGCCAGAAGCTCGCGGGCATGCTCGAAGATCGGCGGCGTATCGCGGAACGACTCTCCCACGACACTCAAGCGAAAGGGTTGACCTTGCTGCTTTAGTTCGATCATCGCGGCGAAGAAGCCTTCGGGGTTCTTGTCCTTCTCCCAGCGTGCCGCCCACACGATATGCGGACAAGCGAAGTTGTGGTCTCGTTGATTCGGCGTGATCTCAGGCAGGCCTGGCGCTGCGACGATGGTTTTCTCGTGCGCGCGATCGAGATGAGCATCTAACGTGTAGTCGGGAAACTTTTTCAGGAATGCCCGGCACTGCGTGAAGAACTCGGTGCGATGGTAGGCGGAATTGAACCAGGCCTGGTCGGCGGCCAGCAGGGTTTGGAAGTTATCGAATGCGTAATGGAAGTCACGCTGGGTGCGCGTATCGTCGGGGTAGGTTAGCTGGTTCTCGTGAAAGTAGACGATCGCCGGCAGGCTCGCGATTGGCTGTGGAGCCAGACCGCGGAACGCGGCCAGGTTCAGCATGTCGGTGCAGAAGATCGCGTCGAAGTGCGTGTCAGGGCGCTGTGCGATCTCATCCGCAAACGTGATCGCCGCGTGCCGCATCCGCCATTTCCAGTGGTGGGCAGGCAGCGTCAAACAGGTCCACGCGTGGCGGCTCTGGGCAATCCAGCCATCGAGAAAGGCACGATGGCTGCCGCCGTAATAGGGCTCGAGTGCCAGGATGTTCATGACGCGCGGCTAACAATGCTAAGGTAACGAAACGCGGTTCGTTTGTAGCTTAGAGGTCAGCGCGTGGTCGTGCCAGGGGCTTCGGTGCGAATCTGGCTGAGCTGAATCAATGAGCTGTCCGGCGAGAGTTCCGCGGCCCGTTGAAAGGCCAGCATGGCCGAGACTGAGTCGCCAGAGAGTTCGAGGGCCACCGCATGCAAGTGATGCAGATTGGCGTCGGCGGGGTGAGCCTGGAGAACCTTATCATAGATTGCGGCGGCTTCGGCAAACTTGTTTTGGGCCATCAACGCTTCGCCGCGAACCAGGACCATCTCTTTGCAGTTGGGGTCGATCTTTTCGATCTCGGCCAGCACACGTTCGCAGTCGGCATAACGACCGGCATCGAGCATGGCCGAGGCCGCTTGCAGACGTGTTTGGATATGCCGCTGGTCAACCAGGCGATGAATCTCTTGCTTGCGCTCGCGCTGCTCTTTGCCTGGGTCCATGAATGCCTGGCGGATCGACGGCGAAATGGCGCAGCCGATGCTTTGAGCAATCGTAGCCGTCAGAATCAACAAGGTGACCGAACGTGTGAGCATAGCGACGACTTAACTATTGATGGGGGACAATCCGCGGATTGGGAATCAGTTCCGGCGGTTGGTAGTCGGACGAAATCGGCGGGCCTGATTCGATCTGGTCGAGGTGCCACGGCGAGACTTGCACACCATGGGGATGGTTCCATGGAGCGAGGCCTTCTTTCAAGTGGGAATGAACCGTGCGGTCTCCCAGGCCGGTCTGGGTGGTGATCTCGTCACGCAGGGCAACCGCTTCCAGCAGTTGGTTGTCGTAGTGAATCGCCAGGTTGACGTATCGCAGGGCCGAATAGGCATCGCCGGTGGCCCAGGCCGAGGTGGCCAGGCGATAGTAGTTGCGGCCAATGTGCCGCTTGCTGAGCGGGCTCATCTTGTCGGCGCTGTATTCGTGCTGCAACTCGAACAGGTCGCGTGCCTTTTCGCCGTCGTTGTTGATGTGGTTCGGATCGACGATACGTGGCGTGATCAGAACAATCAGTTCCTGGCGTTCGAGTTCTTCATGCTTTTGACGGAAGAGGAGCCCTGCCCCCGGCAAGCTGCCCAGGTAAGGGATCTGGAAAGTTGACTTCGTTTGGCTGCTTTTGATCAGACCACCAATGACCACCGTTTTGCCGTCGGGGCACATGATGTTGGTGGTGACCTGGGTGACTTCTTTGTCGGGAATGGTGAGGCCTGATTCGACACGGACTTCGCCGGTCGAGATTTCCGGATGAACATCCAGGCGAACCATGCCGTCGTTGGTGATGAAAGGACGGATACGCAGCTGCGTACCCACTTCCAGAAACTCGACCGACTGGGTCGAGGCCGTTTCGGTGACGGTCGTGCTGATATAGCCCTTTTGTTCACCGATCAGGATTTCAGCGCGTTGCTTGTTCAATACCAGCAGTTGAGGCGCGGCGATCACGTTGGTTTCGCCGACCGCTTCCAACGCTTCGACAAACAGCGACAAGTTGGCGTCGAGGTAACCGAGCTTGAGCCCCCCTTCGGTGAGATCCAACGAGGCGAGACTTTGCGGAGGAAACCCGGAGATCAGACGAATGTTGTTGTTCTGGCGGAGTGCTTCAAAGCTGACGCCCATGTCGAGCGAGTCATCCAGTTGCACGCTGAGAATCATTGCTTCGATAGCAACTTGCAGCGGTCGGCAGTCGATCTCGAGGATCGCGCGGTCGATCTTGGCGAGGTTCTGTTCGTAGTCGCGGATGATGACCGTTTCGACGCCGGCGTAGTCGTCGGAGCCGGGGTTGTTGGCGTCGGCGGCGATGCCTATCTTCGATTCGGTGGAAATGCTGAGCGAACCGACCGATTCGGTCAGCATGGGGGTGATCAGCGTCTGCACTTCGATGGCCCGGATATATTTCAGGCGATAGATGCGTGTGCCGATCTGGTCTTGCAGACGCTGCATGTTCTGCATGTCTGCCGGCGTGCCGACGTAGATGAAGTCCCCTTCTTGCTGCATGACGTACCCGGTCGAACGCAAGATGGCGGCTAGTGCCGTGCGAACGTCGACCTTGGTGAGGGAAGCGGAGACGGTGCCTTGCACGCTTTGGCTGGGCAGAATGTTGAGTTGCCCTTGTTCGCTGAGCAGTTCCAGGACTTCGCGTATGTCGCTGTCTTGAATCACGATCGTCAGCTTGTCGTCCCCTTCATCGGGGATGATGCGGGGCTGCGTGGGACGCGGCAGCAGGTTGTCGCTGGGGCTGGGTGCCGGAGCTTCTTCCACCGGCAGCGGAGCTTGCACGGCGGTGGTTTGCGTTTCGGGCTTACTGGTTTCGACTTTGGAAGTGGCGACTTCCTTCATGGAATCGATCGCCTTGTTCACGACTTCCCACGAACGATTTTGCGAGTCGGCCATCTTTTGCTGCGTGGCCTGCGAGTCTTCCAGGGTCTTCTTGATCGCTTCGAGATCGAACTGCTGCGTCACGCGTGGTTCGAGTTCGATTTGCGAGGCGGGGCGAACGGCCGGATCGATGTGTACCGTTGGCGTAGTGATAGCGACTTCAGGCTGGGGATCCGCCGGCGCGACTACTTGCGTTTGCTGGGCCAGGAATGTCGGGAGTTCCCACTGAGATAAATCGCACGACTCCAGGAAGATTGCCAAGGCAATCCCGCCAGAGGTACTGACCAGCAGCAGCGATAGAATTAGAAATTTTTTCATTCGACTTCCATGTCGATGGCGGATCTCAGTTCTCGGGGGAAATCAAGTTTCCGTTGCGGAGGACCAATCGGTGATTGTCCGTCAGGGTTACTTCGTCGATGGGCAACTCATGGACTCGTTGAGATCCCTTTAACGAGACGCCCCATGGGTGCACTTGGACGAGCGTGTATTGGATGTTGGCATCGGTGGCACGGATGGTGTCTCCGACGCGGTAGTTCTGGTTATTGATTCGGGCAATGGGAACGCGACCACCCACGATGACCGACGTAACGACCAGTCCGGCCGTTTCCGGCGGCACGTCCAAATCGGGAGTCGAGTCTGTCTCGACACGGGTCGAGGTCAGGATCGTCTTGGGTTCCGGCTCAGGAAAAAACGGATCGAAGTTCTCGTGGCGTAACGTTCCCTTCTTCATCCAGGGATCGTCACTGATCTGCTGGGCAATCGATCGCCAGTCGGTTTTGCCGATAGGAGCCTGCTTGGGGGCCGCAGACGCTTCCGGGGTGGGAAGTGTTGTCGCCTGTGGGATGACCAGGTCTTGCTCCTCGGTTTTGTTCGCCACGCTGCGGGTGCCGCTGCCCATCCATTTTTGGACGAGAGGGTACCAGAACCAGATAGCGACCAAAAGCAAACCACCCAGGACCGCTGCCTTGGCAGGATTCCGTTTGATTTCTCGAGTCAGTTGATTGGTATGTTTTTGAATATTCACAGTTTGGACGAGATACCGGGGCATCTCTTCTTTCGTCTTATCGGACTTACGGAATAGTCTTCCTAATGCGAATTCTTTACCGAGACGATAAAAGCCTCAAATTCCATCTCACAGGTAAGGTCGCGTTGTTGCTCGCTCTTGGGTGCTAGCTCGATTTGGCGAAGCCAGATCTTATACGGCAGGCTTTCGATCCTGCCGACAAGGTCGTGAATCTCTTGAAAGGTGCCGCTGCAGCCCAGCCGCACCGGGATACGCTGCACTGCTTGCATCTCGATAACCTGGCCTGGTTCCAGACGCAGCGCGTCGGTGCCGGCTTGCTTGGCGTGCTGCGAGATCTCGCCCAGTAGTTGGCTGAGGTAGAAGTTCGCGTTGGGGACTTCTTCCCAGTCCTTGGTGTACGCTTTCACATCTTCCAGCTCTTGGGCGTGGCGTTGAATTTGTGCTAGCAGCGACTCTTCCTGGCTGACGAGCGATTGCTTCAGTTCCAGCGCGTCGTGTGCCGCGGCGATGCTTCGATTAAGCGGCAGGTAAACCAGCATCACGAAGGTGGCCAGCAGTCCCAGGATTACCAGCAGGATCGAGGTCGAACTTTTGGTCAGGTCTAATTTCATCGGATGCCCTCGGCAAGGGGCGCGGCTTCGATCGTGCGGCCTACGAGGGTCTCGAAGTGATTCAGGTAGCCACGTTTGACTTTGACATGGGCGGTGAAATTCGAGAACTCGCTACCGTCCGACTTTTGATGGGGGTCGATCGACTCGATTTTGGCCGACTCGATAATCTCGGCCTGGTGAAGCGAGGCGAGAAACGTGTACAGGCACGAAGTATCGTCGGTGGTTCCTTCGACTTCGACCGTGCAGCGATGCGCTTTGGCTTCGCCGATCAGTTGCTTGAGGTCTAATACCATCGGGTGTCCTTGCGGAACGCTCTTTCCCTTTTCGGAAGGAGGCTTGGCGCTGGTAGCAGCCAGCTGTTCGACCGTGACCTGCAGCCGCGTGATGGTGATCTCGGTTGGAAGCGGGTTAGCGATCGCGGCGATGATCTGCGACTTCGGATAGGGATGGTCGAGGAAAGTCTGCAGCTTGGCGTGATGTCGTTTGACGGCGACCTCCGCTCGGCTGCGTTCGACTTCCTGCATCAGTTGCATGATCTTTTCGTGCTGCGAGTCGAGCGCTGATACTTGAAGATTCACCGCATGCAGCGATGCCAGTTGGTACAGCAGGACGGCTGACATGCCTGCCACGATCACGACGATCAACAGCAAACGCGAGACCTGAAAGTTGTGGCTCTTGCGTTTTTCGCGGTACTTCTTCGGCAAGAATTCGATTTCGTCGGAAGTCATTTCGAGCCTCCCAACTGCCGGGCAGCCAGACCCGCGGCGACATCCCATTGCGAACGTCGGCCAAGGTTCAGACTTGTTTCGTAAATACGCAGTGGGTCGCCCAAATCGGTTTCGATTCCGGTGACACGCTGTAGTTCCGTGCGGAGAGACTCGGTGGCTTCGCCGCCGGAGAGAACCATGCGGACCAGCGGCTTGCCGCGGAATGTCACGCTATGGTACCGAATGCACATGGCCAGTTCGGACTGCAAACGTTCGAGTTCGTCTCGCATGGCGTTGATAACGCTGCGTTCGACTTCCGGTGTCTGCTGCGAACGGCGACGGTCGGAGTTGTGTTTGCGAAGGTTGACGGCGTCGGACAAGCTCATGTCGAGTTGCCGGGCAACGGCTTCGTCGAAGTGCCGCCCGCCGACATCGATGTACTTGACGAACAGTGCCTGCTTCCCCTGGGCGATGATGACCAGCGTGTTGGTATAGCCCACATGAAGGTAGATGACACGGTCCTCTTCGTCGGCTTCGCGCCGGTATTGGGTGGTAAACGATCGCAAGATGGCCATCGGTTCGACATCGACCGAAACGGGGCGGAAACCGCTCTTTTCGCACGTTTCGAGAATCGCTTCGAGCTTGGGTCGGAAGCAGGCCATGATGATGACTTCACGCAGGATCTGCTCGCCTTGGCGAATCTCTTCGGACTCGACAAAGCGAATTTCGGCATCGAGCATGGAGTAAGGAATGCGGTCGGCCGCTTCCTGGTGAACGATGTTGGACAGGGCTTTGGTGTCGTTCTTTCCGACGCGAATGTTATGCAGGAACAAATCGCGTTGGTGAATGCAGATGATCGCGTCGTTCCCACGGAAATTATGGCCCGTCCGCGCACGCTGGAGGGTTTGGTTCAACACGTCTAAATAGGTGTCGAAGTCCTTCTCGGCCGATACGTCTTCCGGAAAGTCGACGGACGTCGCTTCTTGGATCGAACTGTAGTCCTTAGCGAACTGGATCATCTTGATCGATTTAGAACCGATGTCGATGCCGATCGGGTTGTAGCGAGCTAAGGGAAGCCGAATCATAGCAGTCGTAGGGAAACCGAAAGCCGGGCCACGGACGCGGCCGCTAAAGTTCGGCTGGCGTACGATCAGGTCGAGGCTTTTGCGCTCAAAATGTTTGGGGCCACGTTCGTGATCTCGCCAATGGTGGTCAGCCCGGTTACCGGATTGATCTCGATCGGCAAGTAGATCTCCTCCGCCCCAGCCCTGGAGGAAAGCCAAATAAGTGTAGGTTGCTTTCGCGTGGTCTGACCGAGCGTGTCGAATTCAATCGAAGTGACCTCTTGGGGCGATGGTTCGTCTGTGACGATTGCACCGATTCTGGCACCTGAGCCGACGTGCGGGAAATCTGAGAGGAGCACGATCAGCGACTTCTCATCATCCGAAGGCTTGCGAAATGGATTGTCCGGCAAGGTATCCAGCGAGGTATTCGTACCGGAATGGGTCAGGACGTAGCCATTTCGTGTTTTGTGAAAGGTGACCAGGTAGGTCGAGTTGTTAGAAATCGCCAGCGAACGGGCATATTCCATGTCGGCCGCAACGATCTGTGCCGCACCCCGTACCTGGTCCGGGGCGGTCGCACCGAATTGGGGAATGATGGCCGCGGCCAGGATCCCCAGGATCGCCACGGTGATCAAGATCTCGATCAACGTCAGCCCACGACGCATGCGCGGCGGTTGGAGCGAATTACTTGTCGTCGTAGCGAGCATCGATTTACTTCGATTCCGTGACTTGAACTTTTAATTTGCCAGACTTGAGCAACATGTTTTGCTCGCGCAGGAGTTGATTCGATTCCTGCAAGAGTCGAATCATCGATTCTCGCTGTTGTACCGCGTTGGCAAATGGCTGTTTCGTTTCCGGCGGTGCCGCGTGCCCTTGCGAGTACCACCATCCCCCAGCCAGGCAAACGATGTTTGCAATGATCAACAGTTGCCAGCGTTTTTGGGTATCGTTCATGTTCAAACTCCTTTGGTTTAAATGCCGCCGTCGTCCTTCCAACGGACGAGCTCCCACACGAGGCCTGTATCGCTGTCCCCCTTCTGGTAGATCGGTTGGCCGAGGTCTAGCCATTGGTAGGTCGGAGCCGTTTCAGGCAGATCGATTGTAACCTTATGCTCGAATTTCGCAGAGGTTGTTTCGTTCAACCAGCTGGCGAAGTTCGCCGACGTGTTGGAATGCCCCACGTAGTTGACGAAGTTGGCTAAATAGTACGAGGAATAGTAGGCAACCGCGGCCCACTCGGTTTTGGCGTTCAGGTCGAACTGGTCGACGTAGGCCTGACCGGTAAGTTGAAGCGATGAACTGGTATACAGGTTATCGATCTGCAAGTCACCGATCGCAGCCACAGCGCCTTCGATCGTAGCGTTGACGCTGTAGAGGGCGTGAATGTCATCGCTCGCGAGTAGGGTCGGCAACTGATAGACGGTCGAATCTCCGTCGAGAGCTGGTAGATTAACCCCTTTAATGGTGAGCGGGTTTCCTCGCAATTGAATATCGCTGCCTGAATTCTGCGCAATCAACGTTCCACGCAAAGTGGTCGCATGATCCAGGGTAACCGTACCAGAGCTGCGAAAGATTCCCAGTGGATTGGTATCGAGATCAGGTTCGAGCGTTTGATAGTTGACGGTCGAACTGAGCAAGGGGATCGTGTACTCTTTGCCGCCTGGGTACAGGCGATACGTCGAGCCGGCGAATGTCGAGCCACTTGTGGAAGTGGTAGGTGTCGAAGTGTAGGAAAGGTTGCATCCCAGTTGCCGACTGACGGTCAGCGCGGTGCTCAATTCGTTGCGATCACTGGAAAGCGTGACATCCCCGGCCAGCGGACGATAATCTCCCTGATCGGCATCGGCCAGGCTTTTGGTGGCCTCTAAATAACGGGTTCTCGCCGAGCCAGGTGGGTTGTCGCCGATCCAGGCCAGGATGTCGCTGGAAGATTGAGGAATGCCGTAGGCGGTCCATGAATCTCGCAGCGTTCCGTTAACGTACAACTTGGCCTGGTTCGTACTGGAATTGAACGTGAGCGTCAGAAGGACCCAGGAATTGGTCGACAATGCGCCGCTGTTGGGGACTCGTTCGTAGAAATTGCTCGACGTTTTTAAGCGAACCCTGGGGTAGGAATATCCGCCACTTCTTGTCGTGCTGAGCATCCATTGATGGTTGTTGGCATTGGTATGCGTGGCCTTGGAAAGAATTCTTCCGTCTTCATTGTTGCCGGTGAGGGTCATCGGCATGACCCAAGCCATGATCGTGAAGTTGTACGGGTTGGGAAGCGACATATTCCCCAAATCGACGCGTCCCGAGACACCATCGAGGTAGACGGCCTTGTTGCCGCCACCGATATCGATGCCAGGATAGACGCCTCCCTGATAGGTTCCGTTGCGTGAACCGGCGGAGTCGGTCGCGACCGTCGCCGAAGAGCTCGCTTCATTGAATCGCCACCAATGCCGAATGCCGGTGGTCGACAAGGCACTGGAAAGGGTCGAGTTGGTAAGATTACCAACCAGGCTAATCGTAAAGATTTCAAAGCTGCCCATGTCGCGGTCGTAAATGGCTATTTCGTCAATCAAGCCGTGGAATGGCCGATTGGTCTTTTCCCAGTCTTCGCAAAGATTGAGCTTGCCGTTGATGAACGTTTTACCGTGAACCTGGGTGGGAGATTCCAGCGTATTGGTGCCGGTCCCGTGGCTGTACATCGAATGTCCTGCGGCGGCAGCATAGCTGCTAGGGTTGGACTGTAGCTTTCGGCGGACAAGCTGCACCACGGCGCGAATCTTGTACTCGGAACGTACCGTCGGATTGATGGTGTCGAACGCGTATCCTGTCGAGACAACGGTCACGCGAAAGGGCTTCTCAGAGTAGTCCGGGTCGTCGGCTTCCAGCCAGGCGTCGCCTGATTGGTAGCTGACCTGGTACGAGCGATTGTTGCCCAGGTTCATTTGCAGTGTCGAGTCAATTCCGCCCCAGTCGCTTTCGTACATCTCGCGCATGCCGGCCGAGAGGCCAGAGATGGCCGCTTGACGGGCATCGGCCTGGCGGCTCATGTTCTGCTGGATTTGACTGGTGGTCGATTGCACACGCATCATCGAATACGACAACGCCAGCGTCACCGACAACAGTGCCAAGACAATCACAACAGCAAAGCCCTGGCGGCGAGGGGGATGGAGATGAATGTTCATGGCTATTTCGTCACCTGGTAATAGATGGCCGAGGAACCAAAGAACGGAACCGCTTGTTCACGCAGGCCGCTGTGCTGGCTAACGTCCGAACTGGGAACCAGTTGCCACTCGAAGTGACACCAGACCTGGCGGACGCCTGCTTTGGACGAATAAATACTGGTGGCCCAGTTCAGATCTTCCCAATCAAGCGAGCCTGCCCGAGCGGCCGCGATGTCGGCATCGCTAGGAACGACTCGCGTTTGAAAGCGAAGCGTGCTGTAATAGTTCGATCCGGCTTTACCGGCTCGTAGCAAGTCGCTGATTTCGACGATCTCGCTGTCTGAGCTATCGATCAGATCGGCAACGAGCGTTCGCCAGCCAGCTTCATCGGCAAGACCCGGAGCCGTGCGCGTATCGAGTTTGTTTCGGATCTCGAGAAGTTGATTCGGGTTTTGCGGGTCGATCGCGAAGAGGACCAGTTCGGAGACCTGCGGGTAACTCGAAAGTGCATCCCCTGCGGGGTCCCAAATCGCGACCGCTTGAGGAAAGTCGTAGCTCGTATAGTAGTAAGTGATCGGGAGAATGCCTGGGAAGCTCTCGGTGGCGTGGGCACCTTGCATGGTGCGTTCGATCCGCTGCAGTATGACCCGGGCATGCTGACCGACGAGGTTCTTTTCCTGCGAATACTCGTTGGCCATCTGGACCGACATGGCCAGTGTGCCAAAGGACAGGCAGATAATTCCCATCACCGCGCTAGCAACCAACAGCTCGGCCAACGAGAGACCTCGTTTCGGATTGTGGGTGCGGTTAGTCATGGGCGGGAATGTATGAAATGACTCGTTCGCGGGAGACGACCTCGCGCCGGGTGTTGTCGCGGTTCTGGCGATAGACGCGGCAAATCAGCACGCGGTAATTCGTGGGTTGGTAATCGGCGACCTGAACCGAATGATTGTTTTCGTTCAAATAAGCGACCTCGACCGTGATCCGCCAGCTAGACAAAAAATTGCTGCGCGGGCGAAATGCTTCCGGGAGGGTGTCTCCTGACGAGTCCGTCGCTGCGAGAGCCTTGCCGTTGACATGCACCGGAGGGGTCGCTTTGTAATTGTTGTAGTCGTCGGTATCGTCGAACTTCGATCGGCCAGGCCCCAGCAGTTCGTCGGGCGAGGCCGAGAGCGATGTCTGATAGGGGTGGGAACGCAAAGCGGGATCGACCCAGCTTTGGCCTTGAATCTCGTCGAGCATCTGTCGGGCCAGGCCATCGGCGATCGTGATCTCTTCCTGCTCGTGGACCGACTCCATGGTCGCTTCGACACCCAGCAGCAGCACGCTGCTGGCAAACGCCACAATCGACATCGCGACGACAGCTTCCATCAGCGAGAAGCCAGTGCGGAGACGGTTTAGGGTGA
The DNA here is from genome assembly GCF_002967715.1 of Blastopirellula marina. Taxonomy (NCBI): domain Bacteria; kingdom Pseudomonadati; phylum Planctomycetota; class Planctomycetia; order Pirellulales; family Pirellulaceae; genus Blastopirellula; species Blastopirellula marina. Next base: position 173,961 of record NZ_PUIA01000069.1, on the reverse strand, counting down.
CGATTGTAGGCATGATTCCGAGTTTCAGACGCCGCGTGAAGCGAGGGTGTCAGGCCATTACGTATGCCTGAGGGTCCGTCTGAAACTTAGGTTTGCCCTGGTCGTCGTCAATTTTCGCGACGAGAGTTGCCGCAGATAATCGAAAAAAGACCGCATCGCTCGGGGGGCGTGTTGCAAAAAAGCAACATGCCAGCGGCGATCAGCCCCAATCGTATCCCAAGTCGACGTTGACCGCAGAGTGCGTCAGAGCCCCGACGCTAATCCGCTCGACGCCTGTTTCGGCAATGCCGCGGATGGTCTGTAGATTCACTCCGCCGGATGCTTCCAGCTCGACTTCCGGAGCCAACTGATTACGAAGCTCGACCGCGGCGCGGAGCGTTTCGCAGTTCATGTTATCCAGCAAGATGATATCTGGCTTGCTGGGTAGTACCTGCTGGAGCTGTTCGATTCGATCGACTTCGATTTCAATGATCCGTCGCGCGCCGTTGGTCTCGCCCAGTTGATCGATCAGAAACTGCCGCACGATGCCAACCAGGTCGCCAAGCTGGGCCGACTTGCCGGTGAACTGCGTGTACCAGGCCAGGTGATTGTCTTTCAACATCACCGCTTCGTACAAACCGGTGCGGTGATTGGTTCCCCCGCCGCACTGCACGGCATACTTTTCCAGACGACGCCAGCCCGGCGTGGTCTTGCGGGTGTCGTATACCTGGGCGGCTGTTCCCTGGACCTGCTCGACGTACGTGCGCGTAAGCGTGGCGACCCCGACCAGGCGGCCGAGGAAATTCAAGACGATGCGTTCGGTGGTGAGCAAATCACGCACGCTGCCGCCGAGGGTGATCAGCTTGTCGCCGGGCTGCATGGCCGAGCGGTCGCTGTGGTGATAGGTCGCTTCGATATCGAGTTCCAGTTCGTCGATCATCAAGTCGATGATTCGGCTGCCGGCGAGTACCCCTTCCTGTCGAGCCACGATGCGGACTTCGCCGGTGGCCGATTCGGGAATCAGGCTGAGGGTCGACCAGTCGTGCTCGCGGCCTAAATCCTCGCGCACGGCCAGGTCGAGAAGTTGTCGGCTATCGTCCTGCAGCAGGTCATCCCAGGCGACTTGATGGAACTGTTTGGCCATGATTTTCGTTGCATTTTCGAGGGGATTTCGACGGGCGACACATTCTTGCTCGCCCTGGTGCGATTCATTGTCGATAATGGGAGCTTCACGACCAAGGGGTGACATGGGTACCAGGCGGCAAAAACCGGAAGAGCGAATCGTTATGCGGTGGTTTCTGCGCCGCGGCGATCAGCTTGTGATTGCGTCGATCCTGGTGATGACGGTGCTTTCCGGGGCCGCTTACTTCGGCATGCAGAAGATGCGGTCGATCGACTACATCGACATCGACCAGGCACCCAGCGTCGAATATCGGTTTCTGGTCGATGTGAACCAGGCCGATTGGTCGGAACTCGCTCAGTTGCCGGGGGTTGGCGAAACGTTGGCCAGGCGGATTGTGGATTCGCGAGAAATGCAGGGACCGTTTCTCGATCACTCGGACCTGCAGCGCGTGAAAGGTATCGGACCGCGGACGGTCGAATCGCTGCGAGGTTACCTGCTGCCGATGCCCAAGGCGGAAGCTATCGCGTCGGACGCTTCCGCCGTGCCAGCGAGTTAGATTAACGACGGCCGACGTAGAAAGCAGGATCGTCGACCACCCAGGGGGTCGACCAGCTCTTGCCGTTGTCGAAGTTGAAGATGTTGAAGAACATCCCGCTGACCGTTTCGATTTTGTAGTTGTACGGCAGGTACGAAGCGACCAGGTCTTTGGAAGTCAGGTCGTCGGCACCTTCCGAGATGAAGTAGTGGCAGCGGCCATCCGGCGTGAACGACATACCGATCGTCCACCAGCCGAGTTGATCGACGCTGATCATCGGACCTCGCACGTCGCCATGCGGGGCACCGCGGATGATCCATTGGGCTTTCGATTCTTGTTCGCTGCCTTGCTTGGCAGGTTGGAATTCGATGAATATGCCTGGCCAGTTTTCTTCGGTCTCATTCGAGGTGTAGCTGAACAGGCCGGCACCCTTCTTCTTCGAGCGGCTACCGACGCAGGTCGTGCGGAAACCGAACGTGGCGGCACCCTTGTATTGTTCCCACTTGTCGAACGGCGGCAGGTATACCCGCGTCACGGCGCTGGGGAACTGACGAACCGAGTAGCTGCCGGGGACGCGGCAAATGAAGTCGTCTTGTCCCAGTTCGTTGCTGGCGCGGAACGGGATGTTGGACTGCAGCGTCATCATCAACAAGGCACCTTTGCTGCCAGGGATGCCACCTTCTGGCGTTTCGACGCGGCGAATGTAGTCGGGATGACCACGCTTGCTGCTTTCGCCCCACAGCTTGTTCTTCGACATCCCACCAGGCAGGCGAACGTTGTTGTCTTGTTCGTGGCTCGACTTGGGGTGATTGTCGATGTATTCCCAGTTTTCGTCTTCCAGGTCATCGATCCAGATGCGCTGGCCTTGCCCCGGCACGACCGGGTTCTGAGCCCAGACAACCGAGGCGGTAAGACAGGAAAACGCGAGTACGAAAGCAAAGCAAATACGCATGGCACTATCGGTTTTGCTAGCTGGTGGCATTGGTGGTAGTCCGTACCAATCGGGCAACCTCTTAGGGCTCTTATCGGCTCAAGAGTAGCGATTATTCAGGAAATACCGACCTGGGGGAACAGTGGCGGAAACTACTCGCTTCCGATCGCCCACAGGGCATCGAACGTGCGCAGGTAGATCTTTCCGTTGCTGATAACCGGCGACGCGGCAATCGCTTCCCCGATTTCGTTCTGGGCGAGGATCTTGAACTCGCGGCCTGCTTGCACGACGGTTACCATGCCGTCGCGACCGGTGAGATAGATCTTTCCGTCGGCATACACGGGGGATGCACGATGGCGAATGCGGTTGGTGCGTTCCTCGTAAAGCTGCTTGCCTGATTCCTTTTCCAGGACGATCAGGTTGCCGTTTTCGCGGCACAGATAGACCAGGTCGTCCACGATCAGGGGCGAAGGTACGTCCGGCGTGATCTCGAACGTCCAGTAGTAGAGGTCTTTCTTGTCGGTGATGTTGCCCTTGCCGGTGGTCTTCACGGCGGCGGTGATACCTTTTTTAGCCGAGGGAACGACGACCATCCCATCCTTCGCGACCGGCGAGGAAACAAAACGCAGGGTAACGTCGTACTGCCCGGGAGGATGCAGGCCGCCGACGCGCCAGATCTCTTTGCCCGTTTCCAGGTCGTAGGCAATCGAGTAGTCGGCACCGTGGGTCAACAGGAACTTGGCTTCCTGGCCGTCGTACACGATCGGCGAGGCATAGCTGTGTTCGCATTCCTGGCGAGCATCGCTGGTGCGATCGGTCACCCAGGCTTCTTTGCCGGTGGCTTTGTCAAGCGCCACAACCTTGGCTCCGCCGCTGTGGATCAATTGCAGGTAGATCTTGTCGTTGTGCAGAACGGGTGTGCTGGTCAAACCGAACTGGATATCGAACTTGCCGTACTTGTCTTGCACGTTGAACTGCCAGACTTCGTTGCCTGCGAAGTCGAAGCAGGCGAGCGCACCGCTGGTGAAGAATGCCCAGACGTGCTTGCCGTCGGTTGAAGGTGATGGTGCGGCCGAGTTGCCTTCGTCGCCGCGGACTTCCTTGTTACCGCTCCCCATCTTTCGTCGCCACTTCTCGACGCCGTCGGTTCCGATACACATCAAGATGAGGTCGTCGTCGGCAACAGAAGTCACGAAGATATGATCATCCCACACGACCGGTGTTGAGCCGGCTGCCCCTGGCATGGGCAAACGCCAGGCGATATTCTTGTCGGCACTCCATTGGGTGGGGACGTTCTTTTCAGAACTGATCCCCTGGTTTTCCGGACCACGCCACGAGGGCCAATTTTCGGCGGTCGCGGACGAAACAATGGTAGTGACAAGCAGGAGAACGGCGGGAATGGTACTTTTCATGAGGTGGTTTCCGTCGGAGGACAACGGGTCAGGCTTCGGAGGAATGCCGCATTATACGGGGTAATCGACCGAAAAATCGGACGAAACGGCCCTGCTTTGCCCCGGACTGCCTAAATTTGGCCCGAGAAGTGCGGACAGGGAAAGTTTGCGGCATTATGCTGAGGCGGTCAAGACTTCCTACGTCTCAGCCTGGTCGTAGATGCTTGAATTAATAGGAAAGGGGTGTCGACCTCCTTTGAGAAGATTCATGAGACTCACCAATATTCCCCAGCTTTATCGCAACGTAAACCGCTGGACCGAGATACTGTCGGTGCTCAGCCGGTATGGGCTGGCGGATTGGATTCAGCGTTTTCAGTTCGACTTCGCCAAAGGATTCCTCAAAGATCGCGATGGGGAGGTCCTGGCGAAATATACGCGCGAAGCCCGCGTTCGCATGGCGTTAGAGGACTTAGGCCCCACGTTCATCAAGCTCGGACAGATCCTGAGTACCCGCCCTGATATTGTCGGCGTCGATCAAGCGGAAGAGTTGAAGCAGCTCCAGGCCAATGTCCCGGCCGATCCTCCGGAGCAGGTTCGCAAGCTGATTGAAGAAGAGCTCGGTCAGCCGATCGATCAGTTGTTCTCGACATTCGAAGACACCGCACTCGCCTCGGCATCGATTGGCCAGGTACATCTGGCTCGGCTGTTTACCGGCGAGAAGGTCGTCGTTAAGGTTCAGCATCACGGCATCGAGAAGAAGGTCTCTGAAGATCTCGACATCTTAAGCGGGCTGGCCGCACTGGCAGAGAACGTGCCGGAATTCCGCGACTACCACCCCAAGGCCACCGTTGCCGAGTTCCAGCGGGCACTGCGCCGTGAACTCGATTTCGGACGCGAGGAACGCAACATTCTGCAGTTTGAAGCGGCCTTCGAGCACAACGACACGGTTGAGATTCCGAAGGTCTACCCCGACTTGTGCACGCCGCGGGTCCTGACGATGGAATACATCGACGGGATCAAGCTGAACGATCACGAGCGGCTGGTTGCCGAAGGGATCGACCTGAGCGAAGTGGCCCGGCGTGGCGCTGAGCTGTACATGGACATGATCTTCGATTCCGGCTTCTACCATGCAGACCCACATCCGGGCAACCTGGTGCTGCTGCCGGGGGACGTGATCGGTTTGCTCGATTTCGGCATGATCGGACGAATCGATGACCGCCTGCGAGAAGATATTGAAGATCTTTTGATGGGGATCACCGGGCGAGACGCCGAACTGCTGACGGCGACGATCGTTCGTATCGGATCGACTCCGCCGGACCTGGACGAACGGGCATTACGCCGCGACGCGAACGACTACGTTTCGGACTTCGCGAATCAACAACTCGAGGGGCTGAACTTCGCCGACGCGGTCAACGAGATGTTCAAGATCGTGCGGAACTACCGCATTCAGCTGCCTCCCCAGGTGGTGATGCTACTGAAGACGATGATGATGCTGGACGGCACCGGACGCATGCTGAATCCGCAATTCAGTTTGAGTGAACTACTGCATAAGCATCGTCGCCGTATCATGATGAAGCGTTTTTCGCCGTCGCGAAGACTGCGGAAGCTATGGCGGATGTACAACGAACTGGAACGCCTGGCCGAAGTGATGCCGCGCCGAATCAGCGAGATTCTCGAACTGGTGCGGGTGGGCAAGTTTGACATTCACCTCGATCACCGCCGGCTCGAACCATCGGTCAACCGTATGGTGATGGGGATTATGACGGCAGCGCTGTTCATGGGGTCGTCCCAGATGCTTAGCTCGGACGTGCCTCCCCTGCTCTTCAAAGATGAAGCGTGGCTGCAGATGCAAGATATCTCGATCCCCGGGGCGGTCGGGCTGGTGATCAGCTTTGCGATCGGCTTTCGCCTGGTGATGGCGATCAATCGCTCTGGCAAGCTGGATCGAGAGTAAACGCTAGGCCGCTTTTCGATCGGATGGAACGACGACGGGAATCGCGGCGGGTTCTGGCTTGGGAGCAAGGGACTTCAGCACTTGCTCGATCTGCTGGTCGAGGGTGTCCAGCTCTTTCAGAACTTGATCCTGGCGTCGACAAAGTTCGTCGACAATATTAGCGATGCGAGCGGAAGTACTCATGAGGGTGTCCTGAGCCAGGAAAGAGATTCGACCGTAGAAGAATCGGAAGCGGCCGGGACGATCTGAACGACGAAATGGCCCCTGCGATGCTGGCAGGTCGCCCAAAATGTTAAGCTGTGCCGGTCACGTGATCTCTTCGCTTGCCTGACAGCAGTGGAGCCCCCACCAACGGATTGTTCGAGGGCTTGTCGGGTTAGACGTTGCGGCTCAGCGAGAAGATCGGCATGAGCAGCGCCAGGGCGATCCCACCCACGACGACCCCCATCACGGCGATCATGATCGGCTCGATCAGGCTGGTGGTGGTTTTGATCGAAAGATCGACGTCGTGTTCGTAGTGCGTGCTCACTTTCTCGAGCACGTCATCCAGGCGGCCCGTTTCTTCGCCGGCGGCAATCATTTGCACGATCGTGGCGGGGAAGAGCTGGCTCTTGCGCAAGCTTTCGTGAATCTGACTGCCGGAAGTCACGGCATCGATCACATTTCGCCATAGCTGCGAATAGTTCGCGTTGTTGCAAACCTGCGAGGTCAACTCCAACGACTGTAGCATGGGAACATCGCTGCGGACCAGTGTGCCGAGCGTATTGAGACTTCGAGCAATGGTCACCTTGCGAACCATCGGTCCGATGATCGGGACGTTCAACTTCACAGTATCGATGACTTTTTTTCCCGTTTCACTTCGTTTGAATAAGAAGAAGGCCACGATGGATGCGACGAGCGCGGGAATCCAGTACATCCAATAGTTCAACAGAAAGTCGGACGCGGTCATCATGAAGACGGTCGGCCCAGGCAGTTTCACCCCTTTGCGGTTGAACAGCGGCTCGAACTTGGGCAGCACAAAGGTCAGCAGGAAGATCGTCACACCACATGCCAGCAGGATCATGACAGCGGGATAGGCGAGTGCCGCGCGGATCTTTCCCTTGGTTTCGGCTTCCTTGCGAAGGTAGACGGCGACCTTTTCGAGCATTTCGCCCATGAGACCAGTTTGTTCGCTGGCACGAATCAAGGCGATGTACGTTTGGTCGAAGTATTTCGGGTATTTGGCCAGCACCGACGAGAAGTCTTCGCCTCCTTCGACCTCTTTCTTCAGGCCAAGAATCAACTTCTTGAGCGCGTCGTTCTTTTCCTGCGAGGCGATGCCATCGAGCGCCGTGGAAAGGTTGATGCCTGTTTCGATCATCACCGACAACTGACTGGTCATGTAGATGATGTCGTGCTTGGTGATGCGACTGCCGCCGAACGAGAACCCGCCGGATGACTCTTCTTCGATAGAGAGCAACTGTAAGCCATCGCTAGCGAGTACGCTACGAGCTTCCTCCATGCTGTCGGCATCGATGGAGCTGTCGTGAATGTTCCCGAGCTTGTCTTTGGCTTGATAGGCGAACGTTTGCATGGCTTACGACTTTTTAATAGACGATGTCCCCGGTGGCATGGATCACTTCTTCGACGGTCGTGATCCCTTCTTTCACCTTGCGGTAGCCGTCCAGTTGCATTCCGATCAGCGAGTTATTGTTTTGAGCGATCCTCCGCATCTCGGCCAGCGAAGCACCATTGACGATCGCGTCGCGTAGTTCGTCCGAAATGGTCAGCAGTTCATGAACGCCGATACGTCCGCTGTACCCGGTGTTGCGGCATGCGCGGCAACCGACACCGCGGCGGAACGAGTCGATCTCGTACCCCATGCGTTCCAAGGCTCGGCGGAGGTTCCGGTCGGGTTCGTACGACTCGCTGCACTTCGGGCAGATGCGGCGGACCAGACGCTGGGCAAGCACCATGTTGAGCGCGGCACCAATCAGGTAAGGCTCGACACCCATGTTCACTAGCCGCGTCACGGCCGACAACGCATTGTTGGTGTGCAGCGTGCTAAGCACCAAGTGACCGGTAAGGGCCGCTTGAATGGCGGTTCGGCCGGTCTCTTCGTCGCGGATTTCACCCACCATGATCACGTCGGGATCTTGTCGCAGAAGCGTTCGCAAAGCGACCGAGAACGTCAGGCCGACGCGTTCCTGCACTTGAAACTGGTTGATCAGCGGCAGGTGGTATTCGATTGGGTCTTCGACCGTGCAGATGTTGTTCTCCATGGTGGCGATCTCGTTGAGCGCCGCGTACAGGGTCGTCGACTTACCGCTACCGGTCGGGCCGGTAACCAGGACGATCCCGTTAGGAGCATGCACGTTGGCCGAGAGCCGCGTGAGAATGTCTTCGGCGAAACCGAGGTTCTTGAGAACGAGCGTGACTTTCTTCGTGTCGAGAACACGAATCACCGTCTTTTCGCCCCGATTGCCGGGGAAGGTGCTCACACGAAGGTCGATCTTGCGCGAGTCGAGCATCACGTTCACGCGGCCGTCTTGCGGCAAGCGGCGTTCGCTGATGTCGAGTCCGGCCATAATCTTGATACGGCTGCTCACCGCGTTGAGCAAGTGAATCGGCACCTCGAGCGACTTATGCAGCTTGCCGTCGATACGGTAGCGAACCCGCATGCAGCGTTCGGCTGGCTCGATGTGAATATCGCTTGCCCCTTCCTTGACCGCGTTGTAAACGACGTAGTTTACCAGGCGGATCACCGGAGACTGGCCGGCGATTTCTTCGACGTCGCCAATATCTTCGATCGCGTCTTCGATCAGCGTGACTTCGGTCTCGTTGTTGTCTTCGATGATGTCGTCGATGACGAAGACCCGCGAGTCCGGCAACTGCGAGATCATGCGGCGAATGTCTTTGGACGACGCCGCGACGATTTGCACCTGGAGTCGGGTTTGTGTCTTGATCTCTTCGATCAAGAACAGGTTCGACAGTTCCGACAGGGCAACACTCAGCACCCCGCGAATCTTGAACAGCGGAAAGATGCCGTGCTTTTCGATGTACTCGCGCGGCAGCAAGTCGACCACCTTGGGGTCGTACAGGCGAGCTTCCAGACGCGCATGGGGTACGCCGTATTCGGTAGCCAGGCACTCGATGACGTGATCTTCGGAGCAAAACTCGAGCTCGACCAGGATTTCACCCAGCAGTTTGCCTTGCCCTCGCAATTTCTGATAGGCGAGTGCTTGTTCGAGCTGTTCGACCGTCACGTACCCGCGGCGGATCAAGAGATTGCCAAGCCGAGGCGGGGCGCTGGTCGTGGGGTTCATCATCGATTCCATGGCATCCTTTCTTTCCGCTTAGGCGAAGCTCTTAACGGCATCGATAACGCTATCGAAGACTTCCAGCATCGAATCGAGCCGGGTGACTTCCAGGATCTTGCGATTGGCGTAGTTGGTGGTCGCGATTCGCAGATCGCCCCCTTTCTCGCGCAGGGTATCCTGCACGTCGAGTAGTATTTCGAGGCCGACACTGTCGATCGTTTCGGTGCCATCGAGATCGACGATCAGCTTGTTGCGTTCACGTGATTCGAGAAACGCGCGCACGTTGTCGGCCTGGTCCTCGCCGAGTTCTTCCGGGGTGTGGACCACCATGACAGCGCCAAAGATTTCAGTCGACAGTTTCATAAGCTGTTTGTACTGCTAAAAGGTAGCGACGCCGGGTACGAACTTGCCGGTTTCCAGGATCTCTTGAATGCACTGCACCAGGCCGCGGGGGCTGAAGGGTTTGGCCAAAACGGCCGCGATGTTCAGTTCGGAAGTTCCATCGTCGCCGGAAAGATCGTAGCCTTTGGCCGTTAGCATGATGATCGGCAGGTCGGCCGTTTCGCTATGGGAGCGAATCGTGCGGCACAGTGCCAGGCCATCCATCCGCGGCATGTGAAAGTCGGTGATCAAGATATCAGGCCGTTCCTGCTGAATGGCCTCCCAGGCTTCCTGGCCATCTTCCACACAGGTCACGTCGAAGCCACTGCGTTTCAGTTTGAACTCAGCGGCACGCAGGATGTGCATCTCGTCGTCGGCAATCAGAACTTTGACGGGCATGGGTACGGCTCTTCCTTTCTTCGATGTTGTTTCGCGATTAGCTCGCGTGTTCGATCACTTGAACGGTGGGGAGGGCAATCATGAACGTGCTTCCCTTGCCCAGTTCGCTTTTGACGGTGAGCGTTCCACTATGGACGTCTTCGACAATGTGCTTGGCCAGCGGAAGTCCCAGGCCGGTGCCTGAGGCCATCTTCTGGTCTTTCTTCACGCGGTAGAACTTCTCGAAGACCATTTCGCAGTCTTCCGGGCTCAGACCGACGCCGGTGTCTTCGACCTCGAAGTGAACTTCACGGTCTGACATGCGGCTGCGGAGCGTGACGTTACCGCCATCGGGCGTGTATTTGATGGCATTGGAAAGGAGGTTGATCGCGGCTTGCAGGATCATATCGCGATCGGCCAGCACGCCCAGGTACATCGGGCTGAGTTCGACCTTGAGGGTGATATGCTTCTGTTCGGCGGTTGGCTGAACGATGGCCGCGGCTTCGTCGAGCAGGTCGTTGAGCGAACGTGGCTTCTTGCTGACGCTCACTACGCCAGCTTCGATGCGAGCCAGGTTCAATAGGTTGTCGATCAGTCGCTGCAGGCGATCGGCCTGGCCGCTGATCACGCCGAGGAACTCGTCTCGCGTTTCTTCGTCTTCCGCTTCTCCATCGGCGAGAAGCTCGGTGTAGGCCTTGATACCGGCGAGCGGGGTCTTCATTTCGTGACTGACGGCCGAGACGAACTCGGCGTTGCGGCGCTGGATGGCTTTGTAGCCGCTGATGTCTCGCATGACGGCGACGGCCCCGAAGCCTGATTCCGAGGCCCCTTCGTGCTCGCCTTCGGAGACGGTGTTCACCGTGACGCGGTACCAGTGTTTTTCATTGTCGGGATCTTCCAGCTCGATCTCAGCCAGGCGGGTCGATTTCAGCTTGCGACGACGGGTTTCATGCAATAGCTGCACGAGCGATTCGCAGTGGAGCCCTTTTTCCAGGGGCGTTCCCTCGGCAACATCCTTCAGCCCCAGTAGCTTGATTGCGGCGGAGTTCTTCAGGGTGATTTCACCGTATTGATTGACCATCAAAACAGGCTCGGTCAGCCCTTCGATAACCCAATTGATTTGTGCGGTACGGGTTTCGGCCAGATGTGCTCTGACTTCACTGCTGGCAGATTTCTGCTGGAACTCGTAGATCTTTTCGCGGTCTTGGTCAATCGACTGATAGATCTCGGTTAGAATCCGCTGGGCACGGTCCGAGAGATTCGCCTGGCGGAGCTGTTGCTGGAAACGCTCGGGGTCCAGGTCATCGGTTGACATGGCGGACAGCTTTTCCAACTGAATGTACAGGTTCTGAGAGAGCTGCCGGTACGATGCTCTTTGAGCGATGCTCACAACCATTGCAATCGCAACGCCAACAAGAGCCAGGATCACGGGAAGCGATGCTCCGGCCTGATCCAGGATGGTTGCAGTCGATATGGCTACCAGCGTTAGTCCCAATACGATGGGGCATAACCAGGTAAAGAGGGCGAATATCCCCGGTCGATTCGCGGTCATTGTATACGTCGATCTGAAAGGGTTGCGGCTCTAATCCATCGCTTCGGCATGCCTGATGCGCAGTTCAGGACCATCCGCGAAGCGGGAAAGCTAAGAAACCCTAGGTCAGATCAACACGATGTCCATTGACGCATCGTTACATCGAGCGATGCGTGTCCCCTTCATAATCGAAATAATCGATACCAGGCGAACTTGGGACTAGGCCGAAACTCGTCGAACCATTGTTTGGGGAGCGACATGCTGAGAAATGCCACTCCAGAGATCAGACAGTTCCGTGCAGTAAGCGTACTGAATCTGTACTTCGACCCGATCGCCTGGCTCGACCTCGATCGGTTCGAGCAGCGGCACGACGAGGTACTGATTGTGCCAGCAAACTTCGGATTGCTTTTCGATCAGTACTGATAGCACGTTCTTGGTGACCAATCGCCAGGCATTGAGCGTGCCGGCGTGTTGCATCGTCAGGATCCCCTGCCAGGAGACCTCGTGTGCATAGGTTTCGTCATAGATTACTGTCTGGTAGACGGCTGGCAAACCGAGTTCCTGGGTGCCGGCGACCTCGGCCGAGGGGGGCTGAAACAGTGGAACCGGAGCGTGGAAGCCAGCAAACTGATAGGCCTGCATCACCGGCTGAATCGCCAGAATGGTAGCTTCGGGAATGAAGCGAGGCAGCTTGGAACCGTGTTTTTGGGTGTAATTCTGCTTGAAAGCCTCGATCACGGCCGTTTGCTTCTCGCGCACCAGACCGACGTGCAGCATCTCGCAGGTCACCACGTCGACCGGTTCCGGGGGGACAAACGTGGCAGCATCTTGATGGACGATGGTTACGCGATCTTCGACTTTGTTCATCCGCAGAAACCGGCGAGCCACTTCGACGAGCTCGGGATTTCGCTCGACGTAGTAAACCTTGGCCCCTTCCATGGCGGCGAAATAGGATAGAACGCCGGTGCCTCCTCCCAGGTCGACGACGGTCATGCCGGGACGAACCGTTTCTGCAATGGCCTGCTGAAACGAGGTCATGCGGTAGTTGTCGCGAAGCATGTCATAGTGATAGTGCAGCGGAATAAACTGGCCTAAGACTTCAGGGGAACTCACGTCGACAGCATCCTTTCAGAACGGAGAGAATCAGCGGGCGGCAATCGTAGTGGCCCGGCCCAGGCACCGCAAGGTGGATATGGTAGGGTTGGAGTGGTTAATTCAACGATGCAGGACAGACCACAAAAGCGGTAAAGAGCGAATGCAAGGGGCCTGGAATGCTCCCACGCTTTGCAGGCGTGCTATCAGGAAGCACAGGTTTTACCGATCAGTCCGATAAGTGGCCATCAACCCTTGAGAATCTGATGTTTCAGGGGCGAAGCGGGTGTCCCAGTACTAACCACCGAGCAGTTTCGTTCCGATACATCACGTTAGTTGCTGCTAAGGATTTGGATACGGATCGGATACATTCATGCTTTCAAGAGTCGAGATCGAAAACCTGCCTGCCCATGAGCTTGAAATCCTGATGGAATATGGGCAAGACCTGCTATCACCGAGTGAACTGCTGGGAGTTCAATTGTTCATTCAGCGGATTGGCGGGATGCAGAATGCTCGACAAGCAATCGAGATGCTAAAGAAGCTGGGGCAGTAGCCAGCCAGGCATGTGGCAGAAGGATTTTTTCTGAGGGCCGTTTCTCTCCAGCCCCCGGTCGACTAGATTCCCGACGTGCTCGTGGAACCAGCGGCTGCCATCTCGCACTTCTCGGCGCGAAGTAGTCGCAGCCAGTCGAGGTAGTCTTCGATCTCCTCCATCGGCATCCCCAATTGCAGGGCAGATTGGATGGCGGAAATTCGCTCGAAGTAATCGCTCGAATTCTCTAACAGCAGTTTGGCTTTTTCGTTGGCCATGGCTTTTGACTCGCGTGAGTTAGTGATTTGCAGAACCTACCATGAATGGGCTCGGCAAGAAATATGAACCTGCGCGTCTGTTGCACCTATTATTATCGTCACACGAGAAAGTCTAGGTCATAAGACACCACATGTTGATTGCTAGCGCGAAGTTTGGCTTGGGATATTGTTATGAGGCGTAAAAATGCCAGGGCGCTAGCGGGTGATTGGCATTTTCAACTTTTTAGAAATTGACCGAAAAAACTCAGTAATTCGGGGCCGATTGTGCCTCGCATCCTACACTTTTTCAGTGTCGTGCGCCCCTATGCGCGAATCTTTCAGTCGCCATCAAACATTGCAGAAGTCATAACTATGTCCGGTACCGAACTTAAGTCAGGTCTTCTTGCGGCTTTGCTAGCGGATGATGGATTTCGTCCTGAAGAACCCAAGACCTTAGAGGACACTCAGTTATCCCCGACACTGATTGAGTCGATCATCCTCAAGCTGTATCTGAACATTGGATCGCTGAGCGGCCGGAAGACGGCCGAGCATATCTGCCTGCCGTTTGGCATTGTCGAGGGTTTGCTGACCTCGCTTCGGACGCGGCAGTTGATCACCCACTGCGGCTCGGCTCCGCTGAATGACTACACCTATACCCTGACCGACCAGGGGCGTTCCCGGGCTCAAACCTACATGCATTCGTGTGCCTACTTCGGCCCGGCCCCGGTATCGCTGGACGACTATATCACCTCGGTCGAAGCCCAGTCGGTACGTAACGAGACCCCGAAAGAGGAAGACCTGCGTCGTGCGTTCGAGGGGCTTTCCGTCGAGCCAGGCATGTTCGATCGATTGGGACCGGCTGTGAATTCCGGGGCTGGTCTTTTCCTATACGGTGCCCCAGGCAACGGCAAAACGACGCTGGCCAAGCGGATTACGGCCTGTTACGGGCAAGAGATCTGGATTCCGCGGACCGTTGTGGAAGATGGCCAGTACATCAAGCTGTTTGATGCCGCGTTCCACGAGACGGTCGATCAGCAGGAAAACAGCATCATCAAGAACGACAACTTCGACCATCGCTGGATCAAGATTCAGCGCCCGACGGTGGTTGTCGGTGGTGAACTCACCATGGATAGCCTCGAAATCCGGTTCGACCCGATCAACAACATCTGCGAGGCTCCGCTGCAGATGAAAAGCAATTGTGGCAGCCTGCTGATCGACGACTTTGGACGTCAGCGTATGCAGCCGCAGGAACTGTTGAATCGCTGGATTGTTCCGCTGGAAAACCGAGTCGACTACCTGGCATTGCCTAATGGTAAAAAGATACAGGTGCCGTTCGAGCAGTTAATTATCTTCTCGACCAACCTGGAGCCATCGGACCTGACCGACGATGCCTTCCTGCGTCGTATTCCGTACAAGATCGAAATCGAAGATGCTTCGCAAGAAGAGTTCCACAAGCTGTTTCAGATCTTCACAAAGCAATTCGGTTGTCGCTATGACGAAGATTCGGTAACGCATCTGATCGATAAGCATTACACGCCAACCAAGCGTCCTCTACGACGCTGCCAGCCGCGTGACCTTCTGACGCAAATCCGCAATTATTGCGTCTATAAAGGCTTTCCGATGGAGATGCGGCCAGAGTACTTTGACCTGGTTGTGGGAAGCTACTTCACGGTTGTGGCCGGCAACGACTAAGCAGCGGCTCGTCATGCGGTGAATGATTACTCGTCGAAATTGGTTTCGATGAGGCTGGCCTGACTAGGATCGCAAGCGAAGTATTCGGCTTGCTCTTCAGCAGAGAGTTGTTGGGTGGCAACTGATGGCCGACTTTCCAGGCGTGACGATCACGGTTTGATCGTCACGATGAATGCGTTGCAAGCCATTTCGTTACGGCAGCGAGACCATCACCGGCGTATTCATCGAGGTCAGGTCGTCGCAGTGAATAACGCCCACCGGCGTGCCGTCACGAAAGACCTGGAGCCACGAAGAGTCGTGCGAGGAGAACAGGGCCACAAATTCATCGAACGTCGAATCGCAGCGAACCTGTGGGATATTCGGCAGGCAGTACCGGCCAATGGCCTGGTGCTTATCCTCGATTTCAACGAGGTCGTCCGTTCGGATGAGACCACACGGCGTATCATCGGCTTGGAAGACCGGGGCAATTTCGGCGTTCCATAGTCGCATGTTTTCCAGGGCATTCTGCACGCTGTCGGATGCGTTCAGGCGGACCGTCGTCGGCTGCATGATATCTTGGGCGGTCATGCCTTCGAAAATGCTTCCCGTTGGTTGCGGTGGCAGCCACTGATTTTCCAGCGAATCATCGACAAGCAGCCCTTCGCCGAGACTTTGGGCTAAATTCAGCCGATCGGTTAGCAGCAACGAAACCTGCTCGCTGGTGGAAGATTCGTTTCGGGTACTGACGAAGCTTCCCGAAATGCTGAGCGGAGAAACATCGGCGTGCGAGGTATCGCGGACCGATGCTTGCGCCATTTGATCAGCGGCCCACAGGGTTACCTGATCTGGCGAAGACGCCGGGGTGACCACGGCCACACGATTGCCGGACAACTCGAAGATGCGCGAATCAGGAAGGGCTGTCGCCTCGAGACTGGCAAGCCATTCCCGGTAACGTTCAGACTTGGTGTTCGAGACGGCGAAAAGTGTTGTGCAGACGCAATGGCCATGAACGGCGATCTGCTCGATGGTGTATTGTAAGGTGCCCAGGAAGGCCCCCTCGCTGGGATACGCATTGCGCGGATTGCGACCGTATTGCTGGGAAACGGCGACTCGTGCTTCGAGGATCGCGGCGGCAGCTCGGACGCGAACGAGCAGCTTGGCAGGTGTAACTGGCTTGAGAACGACGTCGTCGGCCGCTTCCGAAATGGCCTTCTGCACTAGATCTGGCTTTTCTGCCGGAATGACGGCAATTTTGAATAGGTTGTTATGGCTGATGGTCGTTTGGCTACCATCGTAGTCGTAGATCAGGACATCCTTTTTCTCAGGCGAATCGGACTCGCGGTAGATGGAATCGCAGCGAGTTTCGACCTCATATCCGCAAGCGACAAAGAAGTCGAAGCAATCGCGAAGGTGCTGACGGTCCTCAGAGACAACGACGATTCGCAGTGCGCGTGTAACCATAGAACTACCTGCTACCCAGATAAGAGAAAAGGAAAGGTCGCGGCGCATGGAGGGACCCGCGCGGCTATGAAAAACATAGTTCATATCCGTCTGGGAAATGGCCAAATCCGTTGCGGAAATTGTTTTTTATGGTGGTACGCGAAAGGGCCGTAAGAAATTTTGCCACTCGCCGAAAGAGAATTCGCAGTCACACCGAGCAATCGTGACCTATGTTTGTTTTGGGCGTGACATTGCCCCCAATCTCCGCGAAGTGAATCAATCAGCGCAACGCGGCAGCTTTTCCTCAGACTTTTCCCGATCGACGCGGATATTACGGATCCAAACGTCGGTTTTCGAGTAGACGCCAGCATTAGGGTAGGACGAATGCAGACGCAGCTGCTTCCACAAATCGGAACCGACTCGATTTACCTCGAGTACCTCGATCAAGCCAATGGACGGTCGACCAAGACGGTGATCGATGAGTTTCCCTTCATCATCGGGCGTAACGCAACCTGCAACTTAACGGTGGAGTCGGGGCGTGTTTCGCGCGAGCATGCGGAAGTCGTGCGGCATGGAACAGGCTACCTGATTCGTGATTTGCGCAGCACCAACGGCGTTTATATCAACGGCGAGCAGATCGAAGAGCATCTGCTGGTGGATGGCGATACCGTTTCGATCGCCGATTTTGAATTCGACTTTCACTGCCCTGCGGCTGCGACGACGCGCCAGACCGTTACGTTGGCGATGGAAGACCGTATCCAAGCCGAAAAGCCCGCTCAAGATCCGCACTTGTTGATCCAGGCCCTGCGAACCGTCAATCAATGGTCGGGGCTCAATCGTATCGATCCGGGACTGACTTCCGTTCAATCCATTCGCGATCAAAAGACCGTTGGCCACTGGTGCCCGCTGTTTCGCAAGGCGTATCAAAGTCACGATGAAACTCGCCTGTTGAAAGACTCGCTCGTTTTAGAGAACCCACTTCGACTATTGCAACATGTGTCGGCCATGTTCGCCCTGCAGGAACGCCAGGAAACGGGCAGTTTCCTGATGTTGGAACTCGATCAAACCGACTTCCAGCGGCAAGACCTGCAGGAAACCGTGGGCTGGATGCGAACCACCTTTGGAGCGTCGCTGAAGGTCGCCCTTGGGGCAAAGATCGACGTTTGGGAAGCCAACTTATTCGACAACGTGCTCGTCGATGACTTGCGCGGGATGGGCGTGCAGTTTGCTGTCGTCGGTATCGATCAATTCAAACCGCCGATCGTCTCGGAAGTGCTTGAGCACTGCTCGATGATCGGAGTTGCTGCCAGTGCGTTGTCGGCCACGTCGCGAAGTCCGGCGGTCGCCAATAGCATTCACGAATTCATTCAGGAGGTTTCGTCCAAAGGCTGCCAGGCATTGGCCCAAGCAGGTTCCGGCGGACCGGACAATCAAGCCTTAGAACAGATGGGATTCCATGCCGTAGTGCGTTTTCCCGCCTGAACTCAATGTTTGATCGATCCTCGGACAGGATGTCCTGATAACTAGCCTCGCTTCTTCGGGAGCAAGGTTCCTAGCGAAAGCTGAACGCAGCAATGCGTGCACATACACAACTGGGTGTTCCTTTGCGATGATTGAAATCGCAGACCCGAGATAAGGTTCCTAATCGTGTCGATTGAGACAAGTACAACCGTACGGGAAGTAGACGGATATCGTCTCGTACAACGAATCGGAGCTGGTGGATACGGCGAAGTCTGGCGAGCCGATGCCCCTGGTGGTCTTTCCAAGGCCGTCAAGTTGGTGTTCGGATTCCACGACGAAGCTCGTGCCTCGCGCGAGCTGAAGGCACTCAACCGCATCAAAAACCTTCGCCATCCATTTCTTCTATCTCTCGAACGCATCGAAGTGATCGATGCGCAGTTAGTGGTCGTTACCGAGCTGGCCGATTGCTGCTTGAAGGATCGTTTCGACGAATGCCGCAAGGAAGGACTTCCAGGCATCCCCCGCGACGAACTGCTGCGATACCTGGCCGACTCGGCCGAAGCATTGGACTACATGACCGAGGTCCATTCGCTGCAGCATTTGGATGTGAAGCCTGAGAACCTGCTTGTCGTCGGCACGCACGCCAAGGTGGCCGACTTTGGCCTGGTCAAGTCGATCCAGGACGTGACGGCCTCGATGATGGCCGG
The DNA here is from genome assembly GCF_002967715.1 of Blastopirellula marina. Taxonomy (NCBI): domain Bacteria; kingdom Pseudomonadati; phylum Planctomycetota; class Planctomycetia; order Pirellulales; family Pirellulaceae; genus Blastopirellula; species Blastopirellula marina. The sequence continues at coordinate 155,299 of NZ_PUIA01000069.1, read as the reverse complement.
CCTGACGCCGCTTTACGCTTCGCCTGAAGTGTTCAACGACCAGCCATCGCGACAGAGCGATCAATACAGCCTGGCAATTGTGTACCAGGAAATGCTGACCGGCACCCTCCCCTTCCCCGGTCGCAATCTGGCCCAGTTAACCGCTCAGCATCTCAATAGCCCCCCGCGGCTGAACACCCTTCCTCCGCGCGATCGGGACATCCTTTCCAAGGCACTCGCGAAAAAGCCCAACGAACGCTATCGCAGTTGCGCGGAAATGGTGAAGGCCTTGATCGAGGCTGATAGCATCGCCCACCTTCCCCAGGTACGTAGTGGTTCGGTCGACCACGACGAGTCTTCCAAGACCGATACCAAGACCATCAACTGCAACGACACGAAGTCGAGCGATGCCAAGCAGGGCTCGGGTGATTTCGATCCTGAAACCATCCGCATGGATCGCGACAGTCAGCAGTGGCAGGCCCGGTCGAGCCATGTTTGGGAGGAGATCACGCCTCGCAAGCAAGAGATTCTGCCACCGCTGGCCGACGATCGTACCCAGCGCGAACTACGCCCCAGCGTGGTGCTGGGAATCGGTGGCTTAGGAAACCGAATCATTCGTCATTTCGTCGATCGACGTCTGGAACTGGTTGGTACCAATGCCGAACAGCATTGGTGCCGCTGCGTGGCAATTGATACAGATACCACGGACCTGGTGCAAAGCACTGGGCAACTCGGTGCCACGGCTGGAACGCCTTCGCTTTCGACCGTGGAAATGCCGCTGCGACGTCCTCAAGCGTATCGCAACCTTTCGCGTCATTTGACGAAGTCGATGAGCCGGCGTTGGCTGTATAACATTCCCCTGTCGTTGAAAACCGAAGGCATGCGTCCCCTGGGGCGACTTGCGTTTGCCGATCATGCCAGTCGTTTGCGAGAGCAGATCCGCGATGCCGTTGCCGATGCGATGGATTTGGCTCGCGGAAACATGGACCCTCGCAGCGAACACTTCTCCTGGCAGGAAAAGCCGCGGATTGTGCTCGTGATGAGCAGTAGCGGCGGCACAGGCAGCGGCATGGCCTGGGACGCGTTCGCGCTCGCCCAGGAAGTCATTCAAGAGTTTGGCGGCAGCGGCGACGATGTCTCGCTATGGCTGGTTCACGCAACGCCCAACGGAACCGAACAGCAAGATCTGGCACGCTGCAATACGTATGCTTGCTTGCGGGAGCTATTTCACTTTCAGGTTACCGGCGAGTATCCCGGTGATGCCGTCACCAAGATCCCGCCGCAGCGTTGGACCGAAAAGATCTCGAAACAGATCACGTTGTTCGAAACGGGTAGTTCCGCTGAGACGCGAAACGTGCCGGTCGATATCCATGACCTGGCCGACTTGTTGTACATGAACGTGTACGAAGGCCGCGACGTGGCTCAGCGTAGCCGTGATTCTGAAGATACGAACAAAGAGATGGGGCCGACAGTTTCTGCCTGGGCTTTTGCCGGGAAAGCGTTGTGTTCCAGCGGGCATCTCGATCTGGCCGCGGCTCGCTACACCATGGAATTGCTGCGTCGTTGGCACGGCAGCGGGCATGGCGAGAAAGAACAACGCAAGCTGGCACATTTGAACGATACCGACCAGCAAGCCAGTTCGCGAGCAGATCATTATCAAAGGGTGCTCGATCTGCGTTCGGCCAAGATCTTTCAGGATAGCGAGTTCCGTCTGGAGACCGTGATCGATATGGTCACGCAAGTCGTGGAAGACGAGATCGGCGGACGCCCTGAAGACTACTTTAGCGAAACGATTGGTCGCTTCGCCAACGAGATTGGTGCCTCGCGAATTCCCCCTACCTCGGCCGAGATGACCATTCAAATGCTCGACTCGCTCGATCAGTTGATCGGTGCCTCGAACATGGAAGCCGAGCCGGGCAAGTTGATCGCCGTTTCGTTGCATTCGGAAATCGCCCCGCACATTCGACAGATTGCCGCCCACTATCAGAAGAAAGTGCTCGATCAAGTTCACGGGATTCTGAACGAGCCATCTTTCCGTGTCCGAGGCGTTAAGCAACTTTCCATCGTCGTCGACCAGCGTTTGAGCGAACTGGAAGATAAGGTTCGTGCGATGGGAGATCGAACCGAGCAGGAAATTGAAAAGGTCCGCACTGCCCTGTTCCCAGTCATTCACCAGGCGTCAAAACGTGGCGGCCGTGCTGGCGATCATCGGATGGGACTACCGGAACTGCGTTCGCTTTGGCTCAACTACGCTTTGCTGCGTACTCACGGTGTCATCGTATTGGCCACGTGTCAGGTGTTTCAGCATCTGAGAACGGCCATCATGCGAGACAACATGTGGATCAAAAACACAATTATCAGCCTGGAAATGGCTGAGATGAAAGCCCGCGAGCGCATGGCTCTCGACGACACTTCGCTGACGGAAGACCCTAAGTTCCTTGAGAAGCTCCTGGTGCTGGAGACTCAAATCGATGATGTCCTGAACGCCGAGCACGGCGGGCTTTGTAACTTGCTGCATGAAGAGCGTAACGGCGTCAACAAGCTGATCGACGTCATGATGGAATGCGGCAAAGACCTGGCACGCCGGAATGCTTCCGAAGAAGGTAGCGAGAGCCAGTTCCTCAGTTCTCTGCAGGAAGGTCCCGATTGGAAGCAACGCGTTGCTTCGTCGAATTGTCGCCTGACGCAGTTGGGGCCAACGGTCTCGCGGTTGATGTTTATGCCAGAATCGGTGGCGGATAACAGTACCGTGACCACTTCAGCCCCTCATCTGGCTGGCAGTTCTCCGCTGGGAACCAAGCTGCCTAAGGTGATCTGGATGGAATCGGGCGGCAACATTCCGTTACGAGACGCCGCTAGACTGCTGATCGAGAACCGCCCAGACTACGTTCCGGTCGCGGATCGACTGCTTACCCGTGCCGATGTGCACTGGGCAGAGCTTTAGTTGACGATATACGTCTTTGATCCGCCGGCTTGCGGCAAAGGCTTCTGGTATTCGCTGGCTCGCACGACAGGAGCGAGTTTGGGCATTGGCCGGGCCGTTGTCGGCGATGCATTCTGCATTTTCCCATGCTGGTTATCGATGACCAGCGGTTGAGGTTCGGCCGCGCGGACCAGGCCACGTTGAACTGGCGCTACTCGCGCTGGTTCCTCGATGATGAATGGCTGGATGACTTGGGGTACTTCTTTCGGCTCGGTCTGAGCGACCGATGGATTGATGGTTGTCTTCGGCTGTACGGCAACTGGCTCCGCTGGAGCAACCTTCGGCTCTTCCGCAGCGACAAGTGGAAGCGTGGGCTTGGCGATTTCCTTTTCCACGATCTGAGGCATCGCACTCGTGGTTTTCGCTGCGATTTCAGCTTTCTGTGCTGGTGGTTGCGGCTGGCTGTCGAAGTCCCACTTCGCCTGACGATTGGCTGCTTGCAATTTGGTTAGCAGTGACGATTGAAAGTGAATGTCGTCGGTGGTAGCCGGCTGCTCGTTCGTTGGTTCCGCAGTGGCAACTGCATTGTCGGCAAGTTGCGGGGCTGCAGCAGGAGTGGCCGCGATCGTCTTACTGACGGTTTTCGCATAGGGATTCACGGTGACTTGTGGTTCGGCCGCAGGCTCTTCCTGTTTAACGACTTCTTCAGGAGCCGGCGTACTGGGGGGAAGCTTGGGCGACCACTTCGAGTCGGTTTGCGGGTATTTTGTGAGTGTGTTGTTCTCGATCATCTGTGGCTGGCTGTCTCGTAAGGAACTGCCGGTCCAGTCGGTCTTTGTGCCGTAAGAACGCAGCGGATTCGCGGCCATCTTGGTTGGCTGCTGAGTGGCCGGGGTTTGGGCAGGTAACGCTGGCTCTGCTTTAACATCTGCGTGAGCCGTAAGTTCTGGTTGGGGCGTGGTGGCCTCAACTGCTGGGGCTGGTTGCTCGCCCAGTCGTTCACGACGTACGGTTTCCAACGCCAAATCCAGCGAGTGTTCGAGCGTGGTGGTGTTGGTCGAACTATTGGCCATGGCCTTTTGCAGCAATTTCTTTTCGCCCCAAGGTGCTCGGGCATGGGCGTCCAACGCATCTTCTTCAAGTTTCACAGGCGTCGTCTTGGCAACCTGTGGAGCAGGTGCAGCCTGTGCGGGGGCTTGTTGCGGAGGTTGCGTCTCGGAAGTGGGCATCGGTTGGACAACAACCTCGGGACGCGGGGCATCGACCAGTTGAGTTGGCTTCTGAGTGAACGAGGAAACGACATCTGGCTTGTCGGCCATCGTGTTCGTTTCTGGTGTCACCACAACCGGCATGTTGTTGGTCTTAGGATTGAAGATTGGGGTCTGGGGGCTCGTCTTTACCAGGTCTTGGGCTGGCTGAATGGCACTTGGCTGAGGAGCTGGCGTCGTCGCCGGAAGGGTAGCAACTCGCTGAACCGGTTCGGAAGCTTGTGTGTTGATCGGATCTGGTTCTGGCTCGGCTTCGGCCTGAGGGGCCCCTTCACCACCGAACATTCCACCTAGGAAACGCGCAAACGGGGGCATCTTCTTTTCCCCGACTGGCTTTGGTGCAGCAGCGGCCTGCTGAACGGGTTGTGGCTGCGAGTCTTCAGTGACCAGTTCGGTCAGCTTGGTATCGCTTGACCGAGTGAATGGAAAAATGCATCCGGTCATGCTAACCGTGGTCGCGAGGGTAAGAGTCGCGAGCAAGTTGGGGCGAAGCGATGCTGGCATGATATCCGTCCGCAAAATCTAACTGCATTTTCACTAGATACGATTGGTGTGCCCTGTCTGTCGTGCGATGAAGACAAAGCGTCCTTCTCGTTTTTCGGACGTCAGGTAGGTTCCGGTTAAGTAAACTTTGCCGATGTTGCGGTTAATGCCGCTGCTAGCAGGCTATTGGATCGGCGACATCAAACGCGAACCACTCACGGCAAGCTGAAACCAGAACGAGCGTTTTTGGATCTCTTGCGGGTCGACTTCACGGCATTGCTTGAAGTCTTCCAGCAGCATCGCTTCGACAGAGTGAGCGAATTTCTCGCTGACGATGGCAACCATAATCTCGAAATTGAGACGAAACGAACGGTTGTCGAGGTTGGCCGTACCAACGGCCGCCATCTCGTGGTCGATCAGGATGACCTTCTGGTGAAGAAAGCCTGGCTGATAGCGGTAGAACGTGATTCGATCAGCGATTGCCGTTTCAGAGATGAAATGGAAACTGGATAAGTAAACCAACAAATGGTCCGGACGCTCTGGCAGCATGATCCGGACGTCGCATCCACGCAAAGCTGCTAGCTGCAGGGCGCAGATAACTTGTTTGTCGGGAACAAAGTAAGGAGAAGCAATCCAGATCCGCTTTTGGGCAGAGTTGATGGCATGAACGAAGAACAGCCCGCAGGTTTCGATGGTATCGGCCGGCCCCATAGGAATGACCAGTGCGATCTCGTCTCCGTCTTGGGCCGGTTCTTCGTCCCAGTTGACGTTAATATTGTCACCGGAGGCCCAGTACCAGTCTTCCAGGAACGACCACTGCACAGCTTGAACAGCGGGACCGTCAATTCTGATATGCGTGTCTCGCCAGGGACCGAAACGCTTTGACAAACCGAGATACTCGTCGCCAAAGTTGAGTCCTCCGACAGTTGCCGCTTTTCCATCAACGACGACAATCTTGCGATGGTTGCGGAAGTTTAACTGGAAACGATTTCCTTTGCCGCGCGTCGTATGGAACGGCCGCACGTTGATATTGGCTTCGCGCAGTTCATGCAGGAACTTGCGAGTGAGCTGGTAGCTGCCGATTTCGTCGTACAGGAAGTAAATCGCAACCCCTTCCTGCGCTTTGCGTTTGAGTAGCTCGGCAAACCGCTTGCCAACGCCATCCTCTCGAAAGATATAGGTCTGAAACAGAACATACTCGGACGCCTCCGAGATCATCTCGTAGGTGGCGTCGAAGGTCGCTTCCCCGTTGACCAACAGGCGGATGGAATTCGAGTGCGTATAAGGAAAGTCAGCCAGGCGTTCCAGGACGAGCTTTTCTGGCTGGTCGTGGAAGTCGGCAATGACGTCCGGACTGACCGCCCGAAACGTCTGCGTGTTGTCTTTAATATCCTTGGCTCGGATGCGACGCGTATTGACGTACCCCTGAAACTTGCTGCGTCCAAAGATCCAGTAGAAGGGAAGAGAAAAGTATGGGACCAAGACCAGCAAAAGAATCCAGGCGATAGCGCCCTGGGAAGTCCGCGATTTCATAATCGCGTCGACCGCAGCGAACAGCCCCAGAATATGGGTCAAGGTCAACAGAATACTGACGATCGTGAACGATTGCAGGTCGAACAAGCGAGCAGTTCCTTGGTGGCCGCCATTTTCTTAGACCGGCCCATTTGCGATGATGGAGACAGAAACAGGTTCTCAGTTTTACCCGTGGAGCAACTCCATGTCGATTCACATCCATCGAATCTATACGCGAGCCGGTGACCAGGGCTCGACTGCCTTGGCTGGTGGGGTTCAGGTGTCTAAGTCATCGCTGGAAGTCGAATCGTACGGAGAATCGGACGAATTGATCAGTTTTCTAGGAGTTGTTCGGGCTTACGCTACTGATCCTCGCACGCGCCCCAGTGCCAAGATCGCGGCGGAAACGGATGAGATTTTTCGGAAGGTTCAGAATATTCTCTACGAGGCCGGTGCCGTCCTGGCTAGTGCCAAGCCCCCTGTGGCCGAAGCTCAAACCTACGACGCAACCGCTGATCCCCGGATAACGTTTCTCGAAGAACGTATCGATCGATATCGAGAGATGTTCGATGCGATCGATGGTTTTACGATCCCTGGCGATTGCATGCTGGGAGCTCACGCTCATGTCGCACGGACTGTTTGTCGTCGCTGGGAACGTGTCTTGGTTCGCCGGAACGAACTTTCACCGATTGATCCGTGGGTGTTGGCTTACGCAAATCGGTTGAGCGACTACCTGTTCGCCTATACCCGGTGGATAACGGCTCTTTTGTCAACGCAAGAAGAACTCTGGAAAGGTCCCGAGGCCGCACCCGAACACTGACACACTTGCCAAGGGGAAGCAGATCATCTCCGCCGTGCAGATGGGGGTGAAGAAGACCAACGAGGCGGTGACGAAACTGCGGCCAAGTCTTCCCTGGAATAAGCGAAAAAGTTAAGGAAAGAGCTGAGGCTGGCAGCTCGATTCCTTGCCCGCAACAAGATGTGCATTTCTATACCAATAACAAAGAAAGACACCCTGTCGAACGAGAAGGCTAAGTCCGTCAGCTTCGACTGTTGGTGGCGTGAAGGAGTAAAAAGCGATGCCATGGGACTTGGCGGTCGTACTTGGGCTGCTTGTGATATGCATCGTGCTGTTCATTATCGACTGGCCACGCATGGATGTGGTGGCTTTGTCGGCTATGGTCGCGCTGCCTGTGCTGGGCATTATTAGCGTGCAGGAAGCCTTCGCGGGCTTCTCGGATCCGAATGTGGTTTTGATTGCCGCGCTGTTTGTCATTGGCGAAGGTATCACACGGACCGGCATCGCGCTGCAGGTCGGTCAGTGGCTCGCTCTCAAAGCAGGCCGGAGTGAGGCGAGGCTCGTTGTCCTGCTGATGCTGAGCGTGGGACTGCTGGGAAGTGTGATGAGTTCGACAGGCATCGTCGCGATTTTCATCCCGGTTGTTCTGAATGTCACTTCGCGTCTCAACATACATCCCGGGCGAATGATGATGCCGCTTAGTGTTGCTGGGCTGATCAGCGGCATGATGACCCTTGTGGCAACGCCCCCCAACATGATTGTCGATAGTGCTCTGGAAAGCGAAGGACATCCAGGCTTCAACTTCTTCTCGTTCACACCCATGGGGTTATCGATTCTCGTGCTGAGTGTTGGTTATATGCTGGTGGCGAGACATTGGTTGACGGCGAAAAATACGACGACAGGCACCAATTCTCGTCGGCGAACACTGAAGTCATTTATCGAAGAGTATAAGCTCCAGGATCGAGCTTTTCGTTTGCAGGTGCCTTACTCTTCCGAACTGATCGGGAGAACCCTCGGCGAGCTTGATTTACGACAGCGAAATGGCGTGAACCTGATTGGTATCGAGCGCCACGGACGCGGAAGGAACTATCTGCTCAATCCGATCGCGCAGACCGAAATTCGCCCAGGGGACGTGCTATTGGCGGACTTGGTACACCCCGAGAATGATCTGGAAAAGTTTGTCGACGAACTTGGGCTCGTTGTCCTATCGATCGAAGGGAGTTACTTCAGCCAGCAGTCGAAGAATGTCGGGATGGCGGAAGTTGCAGTCGTGCCGGAGTCTGGCCTGATTGGTCGAACAATTCTGGACGAAAAGTTTCGTACCGTTTATGGCCTCAGTGTGATCGGCCTGAGGCGAGGTGGAGACGCGTTTGCTGGGGCCATAGCCGATGAGAAGCTTCGCCCAGGGGATATCTTACTGGTAATTGGACCTTGGAAGCAGATTCACAATCTGCGGACACAAAAGCGAAACTTTTTGGTGCTTTCATTGCCGGCGGAAAGTGACGATATCGCTCCTGCTATCTCGCAGGCCCCTTGGGCTCTTATGTCGTTGGCGGTAATGATCATGCTGATGGTTTCGGGCATTGTGCCGAATGCCATTGCCGCCCTGATTGCCTGCCTGATGCTAGGGCTATTCCGCTGTGTTGATGTCGAAACGGCCTACAAGTCGATCCGATGGCAGAGCGTTTTTTTGATCGTCGGTATGATGCCGTTTGCGATAGCGCTCGAGAAAACCCACGGTATAGAACTCGCCGTCGAGTTTTTAATGAACACTTTAGACGGGGCTGGGATACATGTGTTAATCGCAGTTCTGTTTGTACTGACCACTGGGTTTAGCCTGGTAATTTCGAACACGGCAACCGCAATTCTCATGGCACCTATCGCCATGAGTATTGCCAAGCAGTTGGATGTTTCCCCCTACCCTTTTGTGATGACCGTCGCGATTGCCGCATCGGCCGCATTCATGACTCCGGTTGCTTCGCCAGTAAACACGTTGGTGATGGGGCCTGGCGAGTACAAGTTCGGCGACTATTTGAAAATCGGCACGCCTTTCACAATCTTGGTGCTGATTGCCTGCGTGATCCTCATTCCCTGGTGGTACGGCTAAAGCTTAATTCGTTTACGGCAATTCCGAGAGGACCATCGAATCTCGGAGACTAGCCGGGTGGCGAAGGAAAGCCCTGCAAAAGAGCGGCCCCCGTTGCCGTGTCGTAGCAGTCATCCAGGAATATTAATTTGCCCCGTCGAAACATGAGCAGATTGGAAACGCGAATGGGCTGATCCATGGGCTTTCCCTTGGGGTGAATCCAAGATTCGCCCCAAATGATGGCATTGGGACCTTGCCCCATGACTTGATAGCCCTTGTTGTAGTCGTGGTCTTGGGGAACTTCCAAAACGGCAAAAAAGAGATTAAATGCCTGGCGAACGGCATCGATCCCTGTGTGTTCACCGGCGAAAGGAATGTGAGCGGGATCTCCCGCGATTCTGAAAACAACATCTTCATGAATAAAGTCGACAAGATGGTCGAACATGTTTTCTTGATGGATATGAAGCGCATCAAGATAACGTTGGGCGAGTTGAATGGGATCACTCGCAAGGTCCTCCCAGTAGACCGGTTCCTCATTCGACTCGCTGAAAGCATCGGCGAGGTCAACGATTGTATCTCGCGCGATGGGAACTCCCGCTTCGGCCTTGCTGATTAATCGCTCGCTGTAGCCTGCTCGTTTGGCCAAATCGGCCTGCGTCCATCCGTTTCGAAGTCGAAGATGACGCAAGAAATCTCGGTTACACGCGTAAGCTCGATTCATTGTTCCTGGTAAGCTTTCCTGTTCAAATTATCAATCGAGCGGAATACGTTTCGTAAATATTCGATGTTTGTGTCACTGTATTCACGGTCACCTGAGGTGACAACCTGCCAAGTGGGGGCCGGTATTGGCTAGGCTAACGGTAGCTTTTGCTCTCTTGTGATTGCTTACAAAAGTGAACTCTTGTGCGATGTATTTCGCTGTCACATGGGTTTCCGAGAGAGAAGCGTAATGTGAAATTCTGAACCGCTGAAACTCATCCTGTCTAACGGATTCATTCGCAAACGAATCCGTCATGAATTTTGCCGTCACTTGGCTCCTAAATAGATAAGCGAAAAAGATGCGGAAAGTGAGACACTGAAGTTTTCGTTTCGCAGAAAATAGTCTCAAAAACTTTCCAATGCTGCGCAAAAGAATAGGGTCTTTCGGTCGTGCCGGTTGCGTTCCTGTTCGATTGCTCTGATGCAGGTACCGTAGATCGATAGGGAAACGAGTGGGCTAGGGCAAACGTAAAGCCATCATATTTCATGGCAAAAACGGGCCGACTCCAAGGACACCTCCGGTACACGGAATACATTTCGTGTGCCGGGGGCGTTTCTCTTTCTTGTCTGCCGTTCGCCGAACCGAGCAAGACTTTCACCACCTAATAGATGGTTATCCAAGGACCGGTCACGGAAATAAAGCAGAACTGCCGCTAGGTGCCGTAGAAAGACCTCGTCAGGCCAATTGGGCCCTTAGCAAGATTTAGCCTGATCCAGGGATCCCATACGCCCTGGCCAGGTTAAACCCGACGGTAGAAGAAGAAGTGCCCCCGGGAGGAATCGAACCTCCGACCTGCGGTTTAGGAAACCGTCGCTCTATCCCCTGAGCTACGAGGGCAAATCGTTTCAGAGTCCAGTTTTACGTGATTCGGCTTGCCAGTGGAAGTGCCAGCTTGTGGGATACCAATTTCGAGCCGAAGGTTCGTTGTAGTCTTCTGTGGAAGGGAAGGCCTGCGATTGGAATCGACAAAAAAAGCAGATTCCACCGATGGATGGAACCTGCTGCTGGGCTTTCGAGGGGTAGTCGGAACGGACTACTTTTGTTTGGGCACTTCGATATCGTGCTGGGTATCTTCCTTCGGAAGGTCGACCTTGGTGTCGTAAGACTGGAACAAGGGTTTTCCCATTTCGTTCATTCCGCCTTCGCCACTAGGGATTGGAACACCATCGTAGCCGTTGATGGTCAGTACATACGATCCGCCAGTGACACCTTTTTCGGGCAGCGTCTGGTACTTGCCATCTTTGATTTCCGCGATCGCGCCTGGACCTTTGTTATTTGCCGAGGCATCTGGCGAAAACATGATGTTTCCCCTAGGAAGGGGCTTGCCGTCGTACGTGATGTTGCCGGAGACCGAGTACGTATCGGAAGTCTTCCCGTCACCACAGCCGGACGTCAGCAGTACCGCAAATGCCAATGCCCATCTGCGGTGAAACAGGAAAGCTGATAAACGTTTCATGCAATGTGTTTCAGAAAGGAATAACTTGTAGGAACGACTTGCTAGTGCAAGACCCGGCTAGTTGGAAAGCGATGCCACGTTGCCATCGTCGCGGATAGCCAGGTTCTGGTACGTGGTCAGGTCGATCGTATCACTTACGAAGTGAGCCGATGCGTCGCCCATCAGGAAGATGCATCCGCCGGGGTGAAAGCTGCCAAAGGTGCGCTGGTGAATGCCTTGTCCCAGGCTGTTGGGGATCGTTCCGCTTCCGAAGGTCGTATCGTAACGGTCTCCGTGGCAGTTGCCATCGCAGGCGTTGATTTGGATTTGGGCAGCTGCCAGCGTGCCGGTAACGGCTGATCCACCTCCTCGATTGGTTGATGCCCAGCCGAGCCAATGGGTATCGCTACGACCACCGTCAAGCAGCTGGTAACGGGTTTCACCAACCAGAAACGTGTTCGACGAGCCATCCTGAATGCTGGCGAAGTTCGTGCGAGAGTTCTGGAAGAGGATGCCGTTGATGTAGAAGCGTCGCCCTGCATCACTGGATTGGCAGTTGCCTGACCCGGTGGGGCCGCCGCCCATGACTCCATAGTAGTTGGAATGGTTCTTATCTACTGATTCGGCCGGGAAGGATGGACATTGATAGGCCGCCACGGATGTCTTCCAGACGTTCTTATTGGCACCCGAAGTTGGTGCCTCGGCATTGGAACAGACAAACTCAGCCGACATATCGACTTGATCATACAGGTTCGTCAGTTCCAGGAACGGGAGAATCGCAACCGTCCACGGAACACCACGAGTTATCGCTGGAGACGATACCGAAGTGGTGCAAGTCTGTGTTTTTCCATCGGTCATCTGCGCGCCGGCGGGGAACTTTAAGTAAGTGTCGTGATAGTTGTGCAGAGCCAAGCCCAGCTGCTTGATCTTGTTGTTGCACTCAATGCGACGGGCTGCTTCACGCGCTTGCTGAACAGCGGGCAAAAGCAATGCGATTAACACTCCGATGATGGCAATCACCACCAGGAGTTCGACCAGTGTAAAACCTGAGCGTCGAAATGGACTTACAGATAGGGACATACTTAGTCTCACAAAACGGGGTGCATAAGAGAAAAAAATAAGATGAAAAGCGTGTCGACATCCGTGCTGACAAAAGAAGGCAGTAAGTATATGGAGATAAGAAAAATGCCTGCCGAAGAATCAAAGGCGTTTGATGAGTAGGCGACCTTTGGGGCAAAAAATCTTCGGCAATCTGTGAAGTATAGCCGGGGGTTTTAGAAATAAAAAGATTTAATCCAACTTAGTTGTCGTGGATTACGCCCTTGAGGGGGTTAACCGGCCGCTAAGGGGGCTTTGCGATGAATAATTTTGCGCAAAAGAAAAGCCGTGCGGCATTCACCAGCACGGCTTTAAGCGGAGGGCACGAGACTCGAACTCGCAACCCCACAAGGGGGCATCACATTTCCAATGTGACCGCTAACCATTCGCTTACCCTCCAGTCAGATGCACCGTAAAGCTTCCCTAAGGGAGGCCTGACGGGGGCTCTTGGTTCACGGTGCATCTTAACTGATCGTGAGAATCTAGAGAATAGCGGCCATGGATTTTGACCGCAATGGGGGCCGTTATCGCGTATCATGGGCGTGGGCCAAGCTTTGCCCGAGCTCAAATTCCTCGACTGAGAGTCGCTTTTGGTGATGCCCGAGCCTGAAAAAGAGCCCAATCCCTTCGAGTCGCCTGAAGCCGAATGCGGCGGGGCGCAGCCGGATCCGGGAACGCCCCAGACCGCTCTGATTGGGGCACTTGCCGCGGCAGCGGTATCGTTTCTGATCGCTTTTGGGCTCTTCCTGGTTACCCCTGGCCTTGGGGTGATTGCGGCAATGTTACTTGTGCCGGCAAATCTGCGCGCGTTTCTGGCGATGCGAAAAGAGCTTCAATCGACCGGCACCTGGCCCCAGGGATGGCAGCAGGCCAGTGCTCTGGTAATCTCTGCATTGATCATGATTCCTGTTTGGATCGCAACGGGCATTGCTTTTTCCGCCGTCTGTTGGGCGGGGGCAATGATTGGGCTCAGCGCTTTCCCCAAGGGGGATGAATATGGCTTCTCCAATATGCTTTACGGAGGCATACCGATTGGGTTGATCGCCGGTCTGATTTCGTTCGTGCTGTGCTTTCGCCTTACGTTGCGTAGCATTTCTACCCCGACCGGAGTTGATGAGGAGAAGTCGAAGCCGATAAGTTAATGCTCATGATTCGTGATGCTCGCTATATTAAGACGCGCATCACCCAACACGAACAGGCAAATTGAAATAGGCTCGTATGAACTCTGATTCACAGCCCGACTCGCCGACGGCGGATCGCCAATGGTTTATCGTGCGGCGCTGGCAGACGTACGCAAGCGAACTGCGAGTACTTCTGTTAAGGGTGATTGCCGTCGTTGTACTTTACGGTTGTCAGATCGCTCACCATCTATCGCTGGATGAAGCAGGCCAGACCGCTAATCTTTCTTTTCAGCGTGTGGCGACAGGAACCGCGGTACTCTTGATTGTCGTTTCCTTGCTTGTTCTGCTCCTTGTTTTGAAGCGGATCTTGCCGGTTTGGTTGCCCTATTTGACCACGATTGTCGACTTGCTGGCGATTGCACTGTTGGTCGGAGTCGCAGGCGGACCCGTGGCGACCTCGTTGACCGGGGCCTTTTACCTGGTGATTGCCATGGCAGGGTTGCGATTTGACTTACCGCTAGTCTGGCTGGCGACGCTTGGTGCAATGGCGGCTTATATGGGAACCGTCGGCGTAATGGACGATACGTGGTTCGATGCCAATCATGTTGTCCCACTTGTGCAACAAGGAGTAGCGCTGGCTTGTTTAGGTGGGACCGGGATTGTTGTTGGGCAGATTGTTCGTCTGGCCCGGCCGCTTGCTCAGCAGTACCACGATCGACTCGTTCAGGCCGAGGCAAAGGAGACGAAATGACGCGTTCCGATTTGCCTCACATCAATTGCCCAGAATGTGGTGCCGAGAATAACACGTTTGCCAACGTCTGTTGGATTTGCCGTCGTCCTCTCTACGAAGGGGATGAACTGGTCGAAGCGGAGATGGTTTCTCCAATTGGCAGTCCACGGCAAGATCGTGTGGGACGCATATTCGGGGTTTGGGCGTTTATCTTTTTAGCACTGGGGGCCTTTGTGGTCGGGCTCGGGGTGTATGTCGACGAGCCCGGCATCTTGCTCCCATACCTCATCATCGTAACTCCACTTTGCATTGGGATCGGCGTGTTGATTCTTAAGGGGAATCAAAGTGATAACCCATGGCTGCGGGGAATCGCGATGTGTTTTTCAGCACTGATCGTATCTGCTGGTGCCATGGTGCTGTTGGGGATTGCTTCGATTATCGCTCTTATTGCGTTTTGCTTCATGGTGCTTGCGGCTTCGGGAGGCTTTTGAGAATGGAGCCTTTTGAAGGTGGGCCAGGAGAGCCGACGAGTGAAGAACAAGACGCAAAGCTTGCCAGTCGTGCTTCCGTGATGGAAGCGGCAGCGTGGGCGACCAGTTTGTTTGTCATCGCGTTGGTGGTTATCGGTGGTGGCGGCCTGTTGATGCTGGGGGTCGGCTTGCTGGCGTTCGCTACCTGGGCGGTGCTTGTATTTCCGCTACTTCTTATCAGTGGCGTGTTGCTGCGGAAAATGCGTCGCAATCGGAATGCTAAAGTAGCCGAGCGTATCTCGAAACTAAGCGTAACCCTGATGAGCATAGGCACCATTGGTTTGAGTATTCTGGCTGCGATAGTCTCCTTTGTTTACTGCAACGTGGCTTTTACAAAAGCTTTAATCCACCATTGATGTTGGCGGAAGGGATATGGGATGGCCAAGTTTCGTGACTACACCGTTCTCGGCATAACACAGAGCCTGTGTCCCGAATGCCACGCGATCGTCCCGGCGAAGATCATTACGCGCGGAAACCGTGTTTATTTTCGCAAACGCTGCGAGGTCCACGGCAGTCGTGACGACTACGTTTGCTCGGATGTTGCCTGGTACGATCAGGCTCAGTTCAATGTGCCGGGTAAGATTCCTCGCGAGTTCGGTGTCGAGCCGAACAAAGGGTGTCCATTGGATTGTGGGCTATGCACCGAACACGAACAGCACACGTGTATCGGCCTGCTGGAGATTACTTCCAGCTGCAATCTTTCGTGCCCGATGTGTTACGCGTCGAGCGGCCCAGGTGGAAAGCATTTGACGCTCGAGCAGTGCCGGCAAACGATCGATCGTTATGTCGAGGTCGAAGGGCACCCCGAGGTATTGCAGATATCGGGGGGAGAACCGACGATTCATCCCGACTTCCGCGCGATTGTCGAGTACGCCCTGTCTCAGCCGATCGACTATGTGATGATCAACACTAACGGAATACGGCTAGCGCACGATCGGGAGACGCTCGAATTCCTGGCCGAGCGGCGCGATCGAGTCGAGGTGTATTTGCAGTTCGATGGTTTTCGCGACAAGACATCATTGCAGCTCCGAGGGGAAGCCCTCGTCGAGACCAAGCTCAAAGCGGTGGAACGTTGTGGCGAGGCTGGGCTGCACGTGAATCTCGTTTCGACCTTGCAGCCAGGCGTGAATGATGATGAGCTGGGCGAACTGGTGCGATACTGCGCGAAGCGGCCTTGGATCACCGGGCTGAGCTTGCAGCCGGCAACCTATTCCGGGCGTCACGTGCTGCCGGAGGAACTCGAAAACCGGATCACGTTTCCGGATGTCATTCGTGGGATTGTCGATCAAACGTCGGGCATGTACACCGAGGCCGACTTCATGCCGCTGCCGTGTGCCCATCCCAATTGTCATCAGATGTCGTATGCTTGTCGCCGCAATGGGGAGCTGATTCCGCTGATGCGATTTATCAAAGCGGCCGAACACTTGGATCTGCTTTCCGGCGGGATCTCGTTTCAGCGAGGTGCCGTGAAAGAATTGCTGGAACGTTACCTGGTACGTGAAGCATGCTGCCCCGGCGGAAGCTGTGCTCCCCCGCCCTCCTCCGGCCAGTCGTCGCTGCCGGTGCTAAGTAGCAGTAGTCCACTTGAGGAACTGATTGGAGCGTTGAATACATCCGATCCGCGTCATGCCGAGGCGGCCGTCGACTTCTTTACCAGGGCCATGCGGGAAGAACTCGGTGCGGAGGATGTCTTTCGGATCATGATCACCTCTTTCTTAGATGTGTACAACTTCGACGTTCGACGCGTGATGAAATGCTGCGTGCATCACTTGTTGCCCAGTGGACACGTCGTGCCGTTTTGCGCGTACAACGTTCTGTATCGCGAAGGTCACGTGGAGCTGCCACCCTTGAAGACGGCCGTGGAAAGCGCACGATGACGCAATTGGCTTACATGGTGATCATGCTGGTGGCGATTTTCGTCGGCTTCATCTTGCTGCGGCTGTTTCAAGAGAAACTGGAACTTGCCTGGTGGGAGAAGGCCGGTATCGCGCTGGGTGGTTTTTGTGGAGCGATGATTGGTGCAAAACTTCCCTTTGCGATCTACGACTGGCAGGGGCTGATCGATGGGACGACCTGGTTTGCCCACGGGAAGACGATCATTGCTGGGCTGCTGGGGGGGTACTTTGGCGTGGAACTCGCCAAGTGGATTCTCGATATCCGCACGAAGACCGGTGATAGTTTCGTTGTGCCGGTGGCTGTCTCGATTGGAATTGGGCGATGGGCCTGCTTTGTGGCAGGATGTTGTTTTGGCCAGGCGTGCAGCTTGCCGTGGGGTGTCGCGTTTCCCAGTGCTCCGGATGGCGGCCAGCTAATTCGTCATCCGACGCAGATCTATGAGTCGATCTTTCACCTGACGTGCGCCGTGGTGTTCTTCGTGCTGTGGCGCAAGAAGATGTTTCCCGGGCAGTTGTTTAAGATCTACCTGATTACCTACATGACGTATCGCTTCTTTACCGAGTGGCTTCGTCCAGAACCGACGTTTGTGCTCGGACTGACCGCCTATCAGCTTGCGGCCTTGGCTGCGATTCCGCTGTTTGCGTTCTTAATCTGGCGAGATCAGAAACTGCTCAGCGCAACAAAAACGGAGCCCTCGATAGCGAGCGGCTCCGAATGAGTTTGCTGAGTTGGGCTGGATCGTTATTGATAACGATCGCGACTGTTGGCGATCAGGCTGATGAACTGATCGTTATTTTCGTACTTGCCCAACTGCTTGGTTAGCTGTTCCATAGCATCGATGTGATGCATCGAAGTCAGCGTGCGTCGCAGGGCGACCACCGCGTTGAGAGCTTCCTCGGTAAGCAGCAGTTCTTCGCGACGAGTGCCCGACTGCGAAATGTCGATTGCCGGCCAGACGCGGCGATCGGCCAACTTGCGATCGAGGACCAGTTCCATGTTGCCGGTCCCTTTGAACTCTTGGAAGATCACTTCGTCCATCTTGCTGCCGGTGTCGACCAGAGCCGTACCGACGATGGTGAGTGAGCCCCCTTCTTCGAAGGAACGAGCGGTGGCGAACAACTTCTTAGGGATGTCCATCGCCTTGACGTTGATACCGCCCGACATGATGGCGCTGTTACCTCGGTTGTCACCGACCCATTTGTTGAACGCACGAGCCAGGCGAGTAATCGAGTCCAGCAGCAGGAAGACGTCCTGGCCTGATTCGGCCAGACGCTTGCAACGTTCGATCACCAGCTGCGAAAGACGCACGTGGCTTTCGATGTCGCGGTCCAGGCTGCTCGCGATCACTTCGCCCTTTACGCTACGCTGCATTTCGGTCACTTCTTCCGGACGTTCGTCGATCAGAAGGACCACCAGCTTGACGCTAGGGTGGTTAGCGGAAATACCACGGCTGATATTTTGCAACAGCATGGTCTTGCCGGTACGCGGCGGAGCCACGATCAAAGCACGTTGGCCTTTGCCCAGTGGCGTTAAAAGATCGACGACACGGTTAGTAAGTGGGCCACCGTCGTATTCCAGCTTCAGGTGCTCGGAAGGATTGACCGGCGTCAACTCGTCGAACGATTTGACGTTCAGGTAATCATCTGGCAGCATGCCATCGACGTCGAAGACATCTCGCAGGCGAGGTCCTTGTCCGCGACGAAAGCGTTGGATCATACCGCGAATCATGACCCCTTCGCGAAGACCGTATCGTTCGATCATTGTGCCGGGCACGAATGGATCGGTACGTTCGCGAGCGTAGTTGTTGGCTGGGCTGCGTAAGAAGCCGTAGCCGTTAGGGTGCATCTCGAGAAGGCCGTAGCCAGGTTCCAGTGGAATGGGTTCCCCTGGTTCAAATTCTTCATTTTCGAGATTGTTGCGTGGCACATTAGAGCTAGGGGGAGAAGAGCGGCGTCGACCTCCACCGGAACGACCGCGCCCCTTAGGGCCGGGGCCACTCTGGCCGCCACCACCACCACCGCTGTTACCACGTCGTCGCCCACCACCAGATTTCGAGCGGGCTTGCCGTTTGTTTGACATTGAAAGCTACCTAATCACAGAAGTCAGGTTCGAGCCGGTGTCTTCAGAAAGAACACAGGATCGGATTAACAGATTCCTGAGGTTGTTCTCCCTAAGTGGGAGTTTTTACCTGAACGGGGTTAAAAAGATTCCTAAGTACCTTGGGAGCGAATAACTCGCACAAGTGATGCCAGAAACTGGCAAAACGACCGTGCTGAATCTAGCTCAACCTCACGCACGTAAGGGACGAGGCATCCCACGAGAATGCCTGATGTGTGAGAGGTTACGGGGTTGCCATTCACCGAAAGCGAGGATGCCTTAAGGATGGCAACAGTGGCCGAGCAGGATGCCGAGGGCGAACTGCTCGGTGTTTAATGAAGGTCGAAAGGTAATTCCGTTACCTAACGAGTCACAACTGAAAATTGGTGGTTACCCAAGTCCCTTGCCTCGGCCATTGAAGTGCCTCGCTGGCAAGACTAGTTACCCTAGTGAAGTCTCGTGGTAACCGAAACAGTTCCCTGAAGAACTGAAAGCTTCCTTGGTTCTCAAACGGGTCACACTACTTACTGTGACGTCTCAAAGAAAACCATAACTGCCCGAAGAACTTGACGCTTGCTGAAGATCTCAGGCCGACGCCTTTGAGCAGAAAGGATGGCCAGCTTTGTCTGCAAAACACGCGGTTTTGCCAACAGACCGCTGGCGATCAAACTACTGGCATCATAAGGATTTGACCGGTTGTGTCAAGCTATCATTCTCAATCAATCGACAGAGTTTTCCATTTTCTGCATCGGAAAAGTAGCATCGCAAGCAAGTTGTTGTCACCAAGGAACTTAGCGCCCATATGATTTGCCTAATCGGTACGATTGATACCACCCGGTCGGCAGTTTAGGCCAGGAAATTCCTCAAAATCGTTACTTTTGATGTATTTCGATAAGTGGCCGTCCCGATACGAAACCAATGGAAAACCGAACCAAGCCATATTTTGGAACTCGCTTACCGGGGCTCGTTCATTCATGTCGTTAATTATCCGTACCTCTGCTATCGCCCTGTTGCTGGCATTATTCCAGACGATGGTTCTTGCTGAAGATGCCGTTCGCTGGGCACCAGATCTGGATACTGCCAAGCGTGTAGCGGCTGCTAAGAATCAGCTGGTTCTGATTCATTTCTATGCCGATAACTGCCCACCTTGTCGTCGTCTGGAAGCGAATGTCTTTTCGCAAGCCAGCTTCGCCCAGTCAGTCGAGCAGAACTACATTCCGATCAAGATCAATGCGAGTGAGCAGCCTGCGATTGCCAAGGAATTTGGTGTCGACCGCTGGCCGCAAGACGTTGTGATCGCTCCGAGTGGTCAGGTTGTGTACCGCATGATCAGCCCTCAGGAACAAGAACGCTACACCGGTATCCTGGCTCAGGTTTCTGCCAAGCTGAATCCTAACGCTGCTCCAACTGCCGGCATGATTGCTCAGGCTGCCAATACCACCCCGGTCGCTCCTCAGGCACCTCAACAGGTCGCCCCGAGCCAACCGGCAGGTTCGCGTTACTCCAACTTCCCTGCCAATGCAGCTCCGGCTCAGGTTGCTCCATCGCAACCGACTCAACAGGTTGCCCCGCAGCAGCCAGCGACTTCGCGTTTTGCTTCGATGGGACCAAGCCCCGACCAGGTTATGCCAACTCAGGCACCAAATCAAAGCCGGTTCTCGTCCAACGCTCCAACCCAAAACGTTGCTCCTTCGCAGCCGCCAGCACAGCAGTTTGCCCAACAGCAGCCTGCTGCCGCCCCTTCGGCTCCGGCACCTTCCGCTCCGGCCCAACAGCCAGAACCGCAGCAGCCGAAGTTCGCCATGGACGGATACTGCCCGGTGACGCTGGTCGAGCAAATGAAGTGGCAGAAGGGTGATCCTCGCTGGGGTGCTCAGCACCAAGGCCAGATCTATCTCTTCTCGTCGCAGAACGAACAGCAGAAGTTTTTGGCTAACCCCAATCAGTACAGTCCTGTCATGTCGGGCATCGACCCGGTTGCTTACCTGGGCAACGGGCAGGTTGTGCCTGGGGATCGCCGCTATGGTTTGACCTACCGCGGCACGCTGTACTTGTTCAGCAGCGAACAGAGCCTGCAAACGTTCTGGAACGATCCACAGCGATATTCGTCGATGGTTCAGCAAGCCATGGCTTCGCAGAACATGCGTCGCTAGTACGCAACTGAATTGCTGTGAAATACAAAGGCGATTGCACGAATGTGTGATCGCCTTTTTTCGTTTACCAATCGTCCATGCAAGTGTCGGCGACCCCGGCGGCCTGTAAGGCTTTGGCCTCGGCGGCAATTTTCTTGTAGAGCATCTGCTCTTTCTGCGACAGATTGTCGTAATGAATTGGCAATAGCGTGCTGAGGGCCTGCCCCGGTAACTGCATTGGGCCAGTCAGCAGCAAAGCCAGTTTCAAGCGAACCTGATTCTGTTTGGGGCGATTGGCTTTCAGGTATTCTTCCATGGCGAGCAGCGCGTCGTGATCTCGTTGTTGATCGCACAATTGTTTGATGATCGTCAGGAATTCACGTTCTGGCAGATGCCAAGAAGCGTACTTCTGGGCCATGCTGACATGGGCTCGATAGGCCATTTGCGGGTTTTCGGCTTCATCAAGGATTTGACGTATCTGCTGAAGGCCTTGTTGGACCAGCTTATTTTCATCGTTGGTGAGTTCTTCTGCGTTGAGTTGGTCGCGAGTTTTCTCGTGATGACCGGCCCAAACGGAAAACGCATCGTAGCGTTCACAGTCTACGAGTTTCGATCGAAGCATCCATAATCCTGTCGCGCCTCCCAGCAGGCCGCCGGTTGCATGCAGTACGCAGGTATAGGGGACAAATCCATAACGGCCTTGGACAATGAAAATGCTCATAACGATGTCGAACAGTAAGTAGAACCCAGCCAACGCCATTACCGGTACGTCGACCGGTTCAATACTGTGCGAGACGTTACCAAATCGTTGGAAGACGATCATGACTTCCACATTGTTCAGCGGAGCCCAGATGACGGCGATCGCCATCAATCCAAAGATGACGCCGGATGCCCCGAGGGCCGTGGCATGAAACCCGGGGTTGAAGGTCATTGCGATTAGTTGAAGCAACAGACCCCAAACTAGCGCTATTCCGAAGTAGACAAGTAGAAACTTCCACCAGCCGATCTTTCCTTCGACGATCAAGCCGAAGACAAACAGGAACAGCATGTTGCCAATCAGGTGGAGGAAGTTGGCATGTAGAAACGAAGCAGTCACGCCTTGCCAGGGCTTAATGCCTTCGCCGAATTGAAGCATGTTCGCGTTGGGATGATGGTTGCCGGCATCGAGTATCCATTCGGCAATTGCCGTTTGTTGGTCCCCTTGCTGGGGTGCGATGGCAGACTGGATCGGTTCGGCGAAGAAAATGCCAACGTTAATGACGATCAGCGAGATCGTCATGGCAGGCACGTGGTAAAGAGGGGCGTCGGTTCCGCAGGGTATGAACATCGTGTCGAAATGCAAGGATCGCTGAATGGATGCTATCGTTTATTCGTCGCATTTCACGTAATATTGGAACCCTACAAAGATTCTTCTTACCAGTCCTCCAGGGTGTCGATGGCACCCTCTTCTTTGAGCTTACTCGCTTTGCTGGCCAGCTTTCGATAGATCGTTTTCTCTCGTTCCCCTAGCGAGCTTTGTGTGACTTTCGAGAGGACCGACAGGCATTGGCTCGGGCGTCCCAGTTGATCGAGTAGGACGGACGATAGTTTCAAGCGTACCTGATCCTGTTTGCTGCGAGCCGTTTTCAGGTATTCCCCCATGGCCAGCGTTGCATCGTCCCATAGTTTCTGGTCGCAAAGCTGTTTGATGATCATCAGGAACTCTGCGTCCGGCAGATACCAGCGTTCGTACTTTTGCGTCATGCTAAGGTGAGCGCGATAGGCTAATTGAGGAGACGATTCCTCTTTTAAGATTGCCCGGATTTGACCTAATCCCTTTTCCAAGTGCGTTTGCGCCATCGATTGGTAGTCTGCCGACGATGACGTCAACTCCGCGAGCTCTTCGCGAGACATGCGATTGCGTCCCGCCCATACTGAAAAGAGGTCCCAGTTCTCGCAATCGACCATGCCGTAGCGCAGCATTCCTATACCCACGACAAGTCCAACAACTCCACCCAGGGCATGTAGTAGCTCGCTGGTTGGTGTGATCGCTTCGCCATTGAAGGTGAAGAAGACGGCGATGATCACACTGTACATCATGTAGAAGCCGCCGAGGCCTGCAACGGGAACGCTAAACAGCGCCGTCGGGTATAGAAGGACGTTACAGTGAACATCATTCGCCGGAGCCCAGATCATGGCCATGGCCATGATTCCAAAGATAATCGACGATGCCCCAACCGAGCAGTTCCAAGGTTCAGGATCCATGCCCAGCATGAGCGTTTGTTCCATGAAGCCTTCCACGACGGCAATGCCGAAGTAGACCGCGAGGAATTTCTGCCAACCAATCTTTCCCTCGACGATCAGGCCAAACGTCCACAGCCAGACCATATTGCCGAACAGGTGCATGAAGTCAGCGTGCAGAAAGTGCCCGGTGATCCACTGCCAGGGACGCAGGCCCCTGCCATATTGCAGCGTGAGCAGGTCGCCGTCGGCTGGTGCCGTTTCGACTTCTACCTCGTCAGCATCGCCCATTTCCTCCATGGCTTCCTGGTATTCTTCTTCGCTTATCACTCCCTCGTCACGCATTTCTTGCATGAACTCGACGTACTGATCCTCGGAGATGTCCGAGAGGTCGAACTCAGACTTAAGTGGGTACGAGAAGAAGATGATCGTGTTGATGACAATCATCGACACGGTCACGATCGGCAGGTGATAGAGGGGAGCGTCAGTGCTGTAGGGGAAAATCATCGTGCACCCGTCTAAGCAGCTTCCCGCTGCGATTGAGGTCTTGGAGTCGCGACGTCCATGTGTGTACTAATTGCTGGGAAGCAACGTCTGAACGCTTTTAGTTACTCAGGCGGAAGGGCAACAAAGCTGATCGCTAAGATTAACAATAGCAGACCGCCAATGCCAACGAAAAGACGGGCACCGATTCGACCGATGTGCTTTTCCAGAAACGCGATTTTACGAGATTGAAACACCTCGGGTGTGTCCTGAATGGCGGACCAGATACCGCCAATCCCCAACAGTCCGGTAAAGATCGTCATGATCAACACGCCTAGCTCCATCACTCCCCTGCTCTTTCCCAGTTTCGGCTTCGCTCGACGGCCTCTTTCCAGCGAGCATACATCTGATCCATTTTGCTGCGATCGGTTGCTGGCATGAATTCTTTGTCCAGGTTCCAGAGCCCGCGAAGTTCTTCTTGCGATTCCCAGAACCCCACGGCGAGCCCCGCTAAGAATGCCGCCCCCAGGCCCGTCGTCTCGCTGACTTTCGGACGGCGGACAGTCGTTCCCAGTAGATCGGTTTGAAACTGCATCAAGGCATTGTTCACACTGGCACCGCCGTCTACCTGCAAGACTTGCAGCGGAACGCCTGCGTCACGTTGCATGGCTTCGATCATGTCGCGTGTTTGATACGCCATCGACTCGAGAGCTGCCCTGGCCAAGTGGCCTCCCGTCGTTCCGCGCGTGAGGCCGACAATCGTTCCCCGGGCATTTGGGTCCCAGTAAGGTGCCCCTAGTCCTACGAATGCAGGTACAAAATAAACGCCGCCGTTATCGGGAACAGTATCTGCCAAAGGTTCCACTTCGGACGAACACTCGATGATACCCAGTCCATCACGCAGCCACTGCACGACCGCACCGGCGACGAAGATCGAGCCTTCGAGGGCATAGCTTACCTGGTCGCCAATCTTCCAACCGACGGTGGTCAGTAGGTTGTTTTGAGAAAGGACCGGCTTGTCGCCGATATTCATCAGCGCGAACGCCCCTGTCCCGTAGGTGTTTTTCACCATCCCCTGATCAAAGCAGGTCTGACCGAAGGAAGCGGCCTGTTGGTCACCGGCCATGCCGGCAATTGGAATCGATGCTCCGAATATCGCAGGATCCGTTTCGGCAAACTTGCCGCTGCAGTCGACGATCTCAGGTAGCATACCGCGAGGGATATTATAAGCGGCCAGAAGTTCATCGTCCCAGTCGAGCGTTTCGAAGTTCAGCATCATGGTGCGCGATGCGTTACTCGCGTCGGTTACGTGCCGCTTGCCTCCGGTTAGCTTCCAGACCAGGTAACAGTCGACCGTGCCGAACAGGAGATGCCCTTCTTCTGCCGCCCGGCGTGCCCCATCGATGGTCTCCAGCAAGTGCATTAGTTTGGTCGCGGAGAAATAGGCATCGAGGACCAGACCTGTTTTTTGGCGGATCGTCTCTTCGAGCCCCTCTTTGCGCAGTCGATCGCAAAGGTAGCTCGAAACACGGCTTTGCCAGACGATGGCGTTGTGAATCGGATTGCCAGTTCGTTTATCCCAAACGAATGTCGTTTCTCGCTGATTGGTGATGCCGATCGCTGCTACTGCGTCCAAGGCAACTTTGCCCAGTGCCCCATGAATGGTGTTCAGTTGGCTGTTCCAGATATCTTCTGGGTCGTGCTCGACTTGCCCTGGTGCCGGCAGGATCTGGCGGAACTCTTCTTGGGCGACCGAAACAATCCGGGCATCGTGATCGAACAAGAGCGAGCGGCTGGAGGTGGTGCCTTGGTCGATGGCTAGTATGTACTGAGGCATGGTGAGAAGTCCTGCAAGTGGCGTTTAGTCAGGAAGGACCTGCTTTCCGAAACGCGATTGTAATCTTTGGGTGTAGGCGTCCAGTGCTTCCTGTTTCGTGTCAATCGCGAGCTTGCCATCGGCAATCAGGGCATCGGCAACCTCGCTCAGGTGCGAACGCGAAAGACTAGGATCGAAAACCAGCATCAAGCGGCGTTCGACAACATCGGCCAGCGTTTTCGCATGAAGTTGAGTAATCGTCGCTGCGGCAAGTGTTTGGATATCGGCTCCACGGTCGACGCCGGTTAGGTGCTGCAAGATAAACCGAGCACGCTGCCCTGGCTCGAACTGGGGAGGATCTCCCTGGTACGTCTTGCGAGTTTTGGAATCGCCAACGACTTCGCGGCCAAGTTGTTTGAGTATTGTCTTCGCGGAGTGTTCGGCCAGTGAACGGCACGTAGTCAGCTTGCCCCCGACGATCGTGTAGCATGGCCACGGCGTGGAACTGTGTTCGTGCAGCCAATGGCCGCGCGGGATAGAAGCGGTGGAACCTTCGGGAACAAAAGGAAGCGGACGAACGCCACTGTAATGCTGGGCAAGATCTTCGTGCTTAAGTTCGACGCCTGGCAGTACCGAATTAACGCACTTCAGTAAGTAGGCGATTTCTTCCTGGCTGGCGGTTGCCTGTTCAGGGTCGCCTTCGTGTCGGATGTCGGTCGTGCCGATCAATACGCCACCGTTCCACGGTAAGATAAAGACTGGTCGGCCGTCGAATGCCTCGGCGTAGATGCCTCGCGGGCCCAGGGCTTCTTTCAGGGCCGGTTTGTGCGAGATCAAATGTGACCCACGCGTTCCGCCGAAGAGGCGATTGGACCGAATGCCTAATTCCTGAAGTGTTTCATCCCCTGATGGACCCGAAGCGTTGACAAGTGCCGAAGGTTCCAGCGGATCGATCGCCGCGTCGAAGTCGAGAAGGTTCTCGAACTCGAAATGCTTGCCGTTCAGTTTGGGGCGTCGATAAGTGCGCAGCGTAAAGCGGATACCGTGTTGATCGGCGATTAGCTGGCAATCGTGAATCAGGGTCGAGACGTACAGTTCGGGGAATTCGATCTGCCCATCGTAGTAACTGAATACGTCGACAAAGCTGGCATCGAAACCGATCGGCTTCCATTGCTTTTCGGTCATGCGCCGGTGCGAGCCCAGGTTCTGGCTTCCGGCCAGAAAGTCGTACATGGTGAGCCCGCTACGGATGGCCCAGGAACCACGCGACGGATTGGTAGATTTCAGAAATGGTAAATTGAAGAATCCCGCAGCCGATGAGATGAGTCCTGCGAATTGCGACTTGACCGGAATCATCAATTCGAGCGGAGAGACATGCTCGGGCGAATTGCTCAAAAAGCGTTCCCGCTCGGCGAGCGACTCGTAAACCAGGGAAGCCTCGCCGTGCTCGAGATACCTGAGTCCACCGTGAATCAGGCGCGAAGACCAACTGGTTGTGCCTGAGGCAATGTCGGCGTGGTCGACCAGGACAACCGGTACATGATTAAGCAGGAGTTCTCGCGCCAGAGCCGCACCATTGATGCCGGCTCCCAGGATGAGAACGGGGTTGAGATTTTGTGCCATGCTCGCAGTCCTTGCTGTGGCGAAACGATAAGGCCAGCACCCGTAGCTTACATCTCTTCGAGTTGCCGCTCCAGGTAGCTAATCTGCGTGCGAATGGATTCGAGGTTGGGATTCAGTCGCAAGGCGCGGCGGAAGCTATCGAGCGCCATGACGTTTTCGCCCTGGCGTAGGTAGCACTGCCCCATCGAGATAGCCGCGGGGAAATGATAGGGATTAATTTCTAACGCCTGGTGACTATCACGCAGGGAACGCTCGAAGTTCTGCCGCTTGAAGTAAACCTGCCCGCGTTGGTTATAGGCTTCCGAGTACCAGGGGGCATCGACGATCAGCGAGTCGGCTTCCTGCAGGGCCGAATCCAATGAGTTGCCTTGGATTTGCGTCATCACTTTGCGTAAGCGATGCCGCTGGCTTTGTGTGCCGGCACGAATCCAGAGAGAACGAATGCCATTCTCGGCAATCAGGCGAACCCCCCGGTCGGCATCGTTCAGGGCCATGCCGACGGTGTGGTTCGACGAATAATCGCTGACAAAGCACAAGGCCATCACTGCCGCTCGGCGTACTTCAGCGGTACCGTGTTGAGAGAGACGCTCCAGCGTACCGCACGTATAAACCGCTGCCACGCGATGAATAAACGCCGCAGTATTTTCTTCCGAAAGGTACTTCTGGAAGATCGAAAGCAGTACGGGATGACGCTCGGGGGAGTGGCTCACAAGTTGGCCTTACGGCAATCAAAGTGTATTTCTCTCGTCCTGAGATCGAAAATCCATTATGGTCAATCCATTGAACAATGTCCGAGTGTAATCACGCGGTAACCCCGGAGCAAATAATCCATGCGATCGTTAGTGCGCAATCTTACCCAGCTTCTCATGGGAGTATTGACAGTCCAGTTTTTGCTATTAGGAAGCCTGGCTCAAGCGCAAGAGGCTATCGACTGGCGAACCGAAGCAGATCTCGAGAAACAGCTTCAATCGACGTTCGATTTAACTTGGGAAGATGTCCCTCTTCGTGATGGACTGATGCGACTGGCGCAAACGCAGCGGGTTGCCATATTCCTGGATCGGCGCGTCGATCCTGATCAGCCCATCAAGATGAAGTTTTCCGACGAGCGGCTCGAACTCGGGCTGCAGCGAATCGCTGCTCAGCTTGGGATTGGCATGGCTCGCGTTGGCGACGTCATCTATCTTGGCCCGCAAGAGACAGCCAGGCGCTTACCAACGGTGGCCGAACTTCAAGCACAGTTCGCGAAATCAAGTGGATACCCGGAAGCGGTCAAACTGCTCGACCGGAAGAAGTATGGTTGGCCGAAGCTTTCGACCCCTGAAGAGATTCTGAACGACGTTGCCGCTAGTCATGCCATGCGATGGAATAATCTGGATGTCGTCATCAAGCACGACCTATGGCCGGCGGTCGATTTTCCCCCGATGAAAACGACCGAATACCTTTCCCTGGTCCTGGCTGGCTACCATGCGTCGTACCGGTTTAACAAGACCGACGACGGTGTCGAGCTTCAGTTGATTCCCATTCCGGATGAACTCTCGCTGACGCGTGTCTATCCTTATGCTGGCAACCACGATGAAGCAATCGAAAAGATCACTCAGCTGTTTCCCGAGGCCAAGGTCCAGTCAGACGGTAAGCGGAAACTGGCAGTGACTGGGCCGCAGCAAGTTCAAGACCAAGTGGCTAAGTTGTTGCGCGGAGGAACGGCGCGCAATACCGTAGTCACGCCAGGCGAGAAACGCTATACGCTCAACGTCGAGCAGCTTCCGCTGGGACCGGTTCTCAACGCGCTCGAGCAGCAACTGGGCATGGAGTTTGAGGTGCCCGACGACATGGAGCAAGCATTGACGCAGCGAATCTCCTTCAGTGTGAAGACTGCCAACATGCAGGGCTTGCTGGATGCGGTATTTGAAGGGACCGATCTTACTTACGAGATTCAAGAGAAGAAGATCGTCATCTCGAAGAAGCCCTAACGGAGGTCGCTTCGATTCTGGCGCAAAAAAAAGACGACATCGCCCGTCTTGGGCTTTGTCGTCTCATTCGATTTGAATATCGTTCTGCAAGTCGCGGAACTTAGCAGCCGTGCTTTTCCAGCTTTTCGCGAAGCGTATCGGCGGTGAATGGCTTGACCAGGTAGTCGGAAACACCGGCCTGGATGGCTTCCATGACACGCGACTTTTCCGCTTCGGTGGTGACCATCATGATCTTCACGTTGGCGTCAACCTTGCGAATCTCTTGAATCACTTCCAGGCCGCTCTTGCCGGGCATGTTCCAGTCGGTCAGAACGAGGTCGAACTCGCCTGGCTTGAAGAGCTTAACAGCTTCTTCTCCATCGGCGGCTTCAACTGCGTTTGGAACACCGACTGCTTGAAGGGAACGGAGAATGATCTTTCGCATAGTGCTGGAGTCGTCGGCAACGAGTACGCGTGTGGACATTTTTGTAATGCTCCTGTGTTTAGCCTGCCCGCTCGGCCTGAGTCGGCCGGTGGAGAATGGTCTTGTGGGAAATTAAAAATTTCTACCGAACGATAGGTCGCGCTCTCTGACCGTCAAATTGCAAGTGAGAAAATTCCCCTTTTCGCGCCCAGCCGCAATCCAGCGGACATTGCTGATTTGAGTGTTATTAGTCGCCTGAGAACGTGTCGGCAACTTCAGCGGGTTGGTGCGTGTCTCTAGGGATTCCCCAAATGAGGTGGGGTTGTTCCGTTTGTTTCGCCTAGGTCAGAGGGGCGGTCTCAAACAATGAGTGAAAATGTGCAGTCGGACGAAACTTTTTCGTTTTTATTGACCGACCTTTATACGTGAACGCCGCAGGCATGCGTGGGCTGGATGCACCTGGCACAGAGCGTTTATCCGATGGTAAAGGAAAACAAATCGCGGACATGGCCGTCCCGCCCGAGGATCTCGGGGCAGCGGATCGATAATTCGTTCCAGCACTGATCGGGAGACAGAGTTTTGTCCGTAACTACTGAAGATTTAAAGACGGAAGAGCGTTCGAGCCACGAATCGCAGCGTCGAGAAGGGCTCAATTCCATGCAACTGGTCAGTTTTCAATTGGCCAAAGAGGAATACGGAATCGAAATCACCCGCGTTCAGGAAATCATCCTGATGGGTGAGATCACCCGCGTGCCTCAGACCCCTATCTATATCAAAGGCCTGATCAATCTTCGCAACACGGTCATTCCGATCGTGGATTTGCGTTTGCGGTTTGGTCTTCAAGAACAAGAGTCCACTGACGAGACCCGCATTATGGTCATGAATGTCGGTGGCAAGACGGTCGGCATTATTGTCGACGCCGTCAGCGAGGTCCTGCGTATCTCCAAGGATCAGATTTCCTCGCCACCTCCGACCGTGGCTGGTCTCGGGCGTGAGTATCTCACCGGTTTGGTGAAACTCGACAAGCGTCTTTTGATCTTGCTGGATATCGACAAGATTCTGGGCAAATCGGAAGTCGAGCAAATCGAAGCTCGAATCGGCTAAGCCGCCTCCGAGTTGCGTCTCGGAACCATGTCAACAGGAAAGTCCGGCTTCCCCGATGAAGCGGATAACCGACCTTGCAGGAGCGCGCGGAATTCACCGGAGGGGCAGTTTTACTTACAAGACGATTGAACTAACGAGCTATATAACCATGACCGCTAATAAAACATCTCAGGCCAACGCAAACGTACAAAACCTTCGCAACGAGCTTTCGGTAGCGAAAGCCATGAGCGAAAACTCGCCCATCAATATCATGATGGCCGATAAGAACCTTACGATCACCTACGTTAATCCGGCCAGCTTGGATACGCTACGTACCCTGGCTGCTTATATTCCCTGTAAGCCGGAAGCCGTTGTCGGCCAGTCGATCGATATCTTCCACAAAGATCCGGCCTACCAACGCCGCATCCTTAGCAATCCTCAAAATCTCCCAGTCCGAACCAACATCGAACTCGGCGATCAAACGGCCGACTTGCTGGTTTCGGCTACCTACGACGAAGCGGGCGAATACCTCGGCCCGATGGTTACCTGGGAAGTCGTGACCGAAAAGCGTCGCCTGGAAGCTTCCGCTGCTGAAAAGACGGCGATCGTCGAAAACGCCCCGATCAACATCCTGTTGGCCGACCTGAATGGCACGATCACCTACATGAACCCAGCTTCGGAAAAGACGCTGCGTAGCATCGAGCACATCTTGCCGGTTCCCGTTTCCAAGATTGTTGGTGCTTCGTACGACATCTTCCACAAGAATCCTGCTCATCAGCGTCGTCTGCTGGGCGATCCGAGCAATCTGCCGATCAATACTCAGATTGAAATCGAAGGTGAATACCTCGATCTGCAGGCCAGTGCCATCTATGACAAAGAAGGTCACTTCACTGGTCCGATGGTGGCCTGGTCGCTGGTTACCGATCAAGTCAAAGCCAAACAAGCCGAAGAAGCACGTCTGGAACGCGAACGCGAAGAGCAGGCCGAACTTCTCCGCAACGTCGATCAGATCCTGGCAGTTGTCGAAGCCGCTGCCGAAGGCGACTTGACCAAGCGTATCGATCTGAACCGTGACGATGCAATTGGCAAACTGGCCGAAGGCATCGATCGTATGATCGCCGACCTGCGTGACATCATCGGTCAGGTTGTCGACAGCGGCATGCAGTTCGCTGAAGGTGCCTCGGTGATTGCCGAAAATTCGCAGAACCTGGCTCAGGGTGCTCAGACCCAGAGTGCTTCGGTCGAAGAAATGAGTGCTTCGATTGAAGAACTGACCCGCAGCATCGACTCGGTCAAAGACAATGCCAGCGAAGCCAATCGCATGGCTGGCGACACCAGCACGATGGCGGAAGAAGGTGGTAACGCCGTTCAGAAGTCGATCGAAGCGATGGAACGGATCAAGACTTCCTCGGAACAGATTAGCGAAATCATTCAGGTGATCTCGGAAATCGCCAGCCAGACCAATCTGTTGGCACTCAATGCAGCGATCGAAGCTGCCCGTGCCGGCGAACATGGCTTGGGATTTGCCGTGGTGGCCGACGAAGTTCGCAAGCTGGCCGAACGTTCGAGCGAAGCCGCCAAAGAGATTTCGTCGCTCATTAAAGAGTCGACGCAACGAGTCCAAGATGGTTCCACGCTGAGTGCTCAAACGGGTGCCGCACTGGAAAAGATCATCGCCGGAGTCAGTTCGACTGCCGACAAGATCTCGGAAATCGCCACCGCAACTGTGGAGCAGGCTCAGAACGCCAACGAAGTCGCTGGAGCAATTCAGCAGGTTTCCGGTGTCACCGAGCAGTCGGCAGCCGCTTCGGAAGAAATGGCTTCCAGCAGCGAAGAATTGGGTGCTCAGGCCACCATGCTTCGCGAGTTGGTCAGCCGCTTCCGCATCTAAGCGAGCAGGTAAATACGGTCACTCGTCTCGCGGTAAGACGCCGCGAGACGAGGCGACACCGTCATGGGCAGAAAAGATGGATGAAGGGAAAAGAGAATGAGCTCACTAGCCGTCACCGCACAAGTCACCGACGACCAGATGCGGCGTTATGCGAAAATGATTTACGACGTTGCCGGAATCGAAATCTCACTGGCAAAGAAACAACTTCTTTCCAACCGCATTCGACGACGTTTGAAGGAATCGGGGATTGCTGACTTCGAGCAATATTACAACTTTCTGAAGAAACTTCCTATTTCGCATGCGGAGTGGGATGGGTTTCTGCAAGAGGTAACAACCCACGAAACCTATCTTTTTCGCGATGATTCCAATTGGAAGTGGCTGCGAGGAACGTTTTTGCCAGAGTTTCAGAAGAATGGCAAGAGCTCACTGCGAGTCTGGTCGGCAGCTTGTAGCACGGGTGACGAGGCGTATTCGATCGCCACTTGCATTGCCGATGGTGTTCGCAATCTATCGGCCACGAGGATTCAGATTGTCGGTACCGATATTGGTGTCGGAGCCGTTCAAGAGGCCAATGACGCAAAGTTCAACGAACGGGCCATGCGTTTGGTACCCGATGACTTGAAGCGTCGGTACTTCAGCCAGATGGGTGGAGCTTCGATCTGGGAGCCCAACGCAAAACTTCGTGCGATGACAAAGTTTCGACAGCACAACCTGCTGGATCGGCTTGCGGAGTCGCCGTTTGATCTCGTGTTTTTGAAGAATGTATTGATTTACTTCAATACTGATTCCAAGAAGCGAGTCATGCGGAATGTGGAACAGGTGATGAAGCCGGGGAGCTACCTGGTGGCAGGCGCAGCCGAGGGGATTAGCGACCTGATGGATGGGTTCGAGCGAATTCATCCGTGGCTCTATCTGCGGAAATAGCAGGTTAATGAGTTCATAACGACGCAAAACTTGGTTTTGCAAACTTGGGGCAGGACAATGAGCGACAGCACAGCGATGCGAGATGATTGTTCGGACGATTTGCTGGCCGATTTTCTAGATGAATCGACCCAGCTGATCGAAAGAATCAATGAACGCCTGATGGAGTTGGAGCAGTGGGTTCAGGATGAAGCCAGCTCTGGAGTTGTCATCGACGAGGCTTTGTTGAACGACATGTTTCGTTCGGCACACAGCATCAAGGGACTTTCCGCGATGCTCGGCCTGCCCCGTATTAATGGATTGACCCACAATATCGAGAATGTCTTCGACGCTGCCCGACGAGGTCAGTTGACGATCGAGCGACATGTGGTTGGCGTTGTTTATGCATCGGTTGATCGTTTGAGTGAATTGATCGATCACCTTCGTGATACGCAGTCGGATGACTTGGACTGTGAAACGCAAATTGCGGCTATCACCGAGGTGCTCGTTGCAGGCGGAGCCTTGAAAGAGCAAGGCGCACAGGGGGATGTCGACGATGCGTTCGGCGGCTCTGTGTCTCCAGCACTATCCGAGCCAACAACACAGACTGAGAAAGAATCAATCGTGGAACCAGCCAAAGATTCGCCGCTCGTGGATCCGTTTGACTGCACGGAAATGTTCGCCGAGGTTCGCGACGAAGCGGAAGTTCCGGCAAAATACATGGCGATCTTCCTCGACGAAACCGAACTGTCGCTGGATGAGATGACCGACCTGTTGCTCGATTCAAATCTTGCGACCCAGATAGAGTCGGTCCGAACGCTGATGTGCACGTCGCATCGCATCAAGGGATCGGCAGCTTCCATCGGTCTGAATCGGCCAGCCAAGTTGGCTCATATGATGGAAGACGTACTTCAGCGTCATCGCGATGCTGAGAAGACCTTGGATCCGTTTCTGGTCGACGCTCTACTGGGATGTGTCGATGCCCTGCGAGTCTACTTAAAGGGGCTGCGAAGTGGTGAGACGCTAGACGTTGACTTCGTAAGCTGTGCCAGTGAACTACTTGCGGTCGAAGCGGACTGCCTCTCGAGCAGCGAAGAGGCCGAAGAGCCTGCGACCGAAGAAGAGGTAGTCGTAAGTGAACAGCCGCGGTCACTCGATACACAAGAGCTTCAGCAACTTGCGGTCAGCCACTTTGAAGACGAAGCTTCGCGTCTGCTGCTAATCCGGGTTCAGTTGACAAGCAATATCCCCCTGGTCGGGCTCAAGGCGCAGCTGCTTTGCGAGAAACTGGCCCGACAAGGGACCGTTCTGCTGACGAATCCTAAGCGAAGTGAGCTTGATACCATCAGTGAATTGTCTGAGGTCCTGATCGGCTTTGTAACGAAGTTGGAAGATTCTGTAATCCACAGTATCGTCAACGTGTCTGGGGTTCGGGAAGTAAGCATTCAACAACTCAAACGAGACTTGAACGCCACATCGAAGGTTCCTGCAGCAGTGGTGGAAGCCACGCCTGTCCAAGCTCCTCCGGTTGCAGTCAAAGCCGAAAAGGTGGAAGCACCGGTTGCGAAGCAGGATGTCAAGCCCGCTGAGGTCTCTGAAGCCAAAGTGCCTGAGGCAAAACCGGTTGCCGCGTCCGCCGGCAAGCCAGCCGAGGCGAATCATGCCAAGCCTGCCGAAACACTGCGTGTCGATATCGAGCGGCTCGATCAGTTGATGAACCTGGCCGGCCAGTTGGTGATCAGCAAGGCTCGCTTCAATCAGTTGGGTGAAAACCTGCGAGATGCGGTGCCGCATAAACAGTGTCAGCAATGGCTTGATTCGACCGAGCTCATGTGTGAAAAGCTGCTCGGCAATACCGCAGGCAAATCGAAGAAGGAATCGAAAGAACTGGCCGAGGTCCACGCTCAGGTTCGCAAGATTCAGCAGAACCTGACCGCGATTACCAAGGAAATGCGTCGAATGGACTCCATTCGCACTGGCATGACCAGCTTCTTTGATGCCGTTCACCAGTTGGATCGCGTGACCGACGGTATCCAGAAAACGATTATGGATACACGCATGGTACCGATTGGGCCCCTGTTTGGGCGTTTCCGTCGCGTCGTCCGAGACATTTCGCGAACCAACGGGAAAGAGATCACGCTGGAGATCAATGGCGAAAAAACCGAACTCGACAAACGCATGATTGACGAGTTAGGGGATCCGCTGATTCACATGGTTCGCAACTCTGCCGATCATGGCATCGAATCGCCTGAGGATCGAATCAAGACCGGAAAGGCCCCATGTGGCACCATTACGCTCAACGCGTTCCATCGCGGCAACAGCATCGTCATTCAAGCCATCGACGATGGTCGGGGTTTGAGCCGTGATAAGATCTCGAAGAAGGCCCTCGAAAAGGGACTGGTAACCCAGCAAGATCTCGATCGTATGAGCGATCAGCAGATCTACCAGTTAATCTGGGAACCAGGTTTCAGCACCGCCGAAGCGATTACCGAGATCTCGGGCCGCGGTATGGGGATGGATATCGTTCGTGCCAAGATCGAATCGATCAACGGTGTTGTCGAAGTCGATAGCAAGCATGGCGAAGGAACGGTCTTTACGATCAAGTTGCCTTTGACCATGGCGATTCTGCCAAGCCTGATGGCACGCATCGATGGCGACTTGTTCTCGATTCCGGTCGAATCGATCGTCGAGATTGTTTGCCTGCGACGTACGGAACTGCGAACCGTGCATGGCAAAGAAACTGCGATGGTTCGCGGTCGCCCTGTTTCCGTAGTTGAACTGCACAATACGTTCCACTGGAGCCAGCCGACTCAGCGGTCTGTGTCGCAAGGGGACGTCACCATGATCATCATCCGAAACGACAGCCGAGAGATGGGGCTTGTGGTGGATGGGATTCTGGGTGAAGAAGATGTCGTGGTGAAGTCGCTGGCCGAGAACTATCAGAACGTCGAAGGCATTGCCGGCGCATGCGTGCTGGGTAACGGCCGAGTTGCTCTGATCCTTGACCCTGCAGCCGTGATTGATCTGGCTGTCCGCAGCCCAATGGAAGCAACCGTTTGTTAGGATTCGTCCCATGGAAATGACTACTAGCACCAATGATCAGCAGCTTCAGATGCTCCAGAACGTTCTCGGGGCGGCTACCGAAGAAGCTTCCCAGGCCATGAGCGTCTGGACAGGCGGAGAGATCTCGCTTTCGTTGGATTGTGTTCGCGAAATGCCACTAGAAATGGTGACCCAGGAGTGTGATCTGGGGATGGACCTGCTAACGATGGTCGTACTGACGATCGAGGGGGATATCGGTGGAACGATGATCCTTACCTTCGATGAGGAAAACGGTCGACGGTTGGCTGCGACGCTGCTCCGGCAAGAAGTCTTGACCGATCCCGAGTGGTCCGAGCTGGAACGCTCGGCCTTGAACGAAACCGGCAACATCCTCGGCTGTGCATACTTCAATGCGATTGCTCGCCTGGTGAATTGCGAATTTGTGCCTTCCCCACCGACGTTTCTGCAAGACTACGGCGTCTGTGTGCTGGAGCAGGCCCTGATGGAGCAGGCCCAAGAGGCCATGGATGTATTGATTTGCCAGACAACCTTTCTGCAGGGTAGCGAAAAGTTGAACTGGAATATCTTGTTCGTGCCCGATCCGAAGATGCGAAAAACACTTCGCACGGCGACGTAGTTGTCGTCACTGGCCACATAATCGGAATTGTTTCCTGCTTGCTCACGTAGGCAGGAAGCTGAGACGATGGAGTTGACAGGGCCCGCTATTGCGAGGCTCTTTCTTCTGATGACCGAATGTGGGGCCTGCCATGCCAGTCGAGTCGATTCGCCGTACCTGGAACTACGCTCAACTTGCCAAGGACACGGCCAAGGTTCGTTGGTCGCACGACGATAAAGCGAAGCAGGCAGCCCAAACACTTGTGGCTGAGCGTCTTGGGCGTATGCGAGGCCTGCCGCAAAAGGTTGGCCAAATGATGGCCTTCTCGCGCGACCAGGCCAAGCAAGATGCGTTCGGCGTACTGTATGAGTCGGCCGATCCCCTCCCCTGGTCTGTCATGCGGCCGATCTTACAGGCAGCTTGGGATGTCGATCCCGACACCCTCTTTCAAGAGATCGATCCCAACGGCAAAGCTGCTTCTCTGGGGCAAGTGCACTCCGCAACGCTCCATGATGGACGAAAACTAGCAATCAAGATCCAATACCCCGGTATTCACGATGCCGTGATGTCCGACCTGTCGGCGATTGGTTGGCTGGCTAAACCGTTCGGCAACTTGTCCAGCGGGTTCGACCTGGAAGGATATCGCAATACGGTCCTCGAAGGGCTGAAGAGCGAACTTGATTACCGCCTTGAAGCAAACTCGCAAGTCGCGTTTGCTGACGGACCTGGGCGAAGCCCATGGGTGATCGTTCCGCAGGTCGATCAAGAACTTTCCAGCGAAAATGTTCTCGTCTCTCAGTGGGTCGATGGCGATTCGTGGCAGGAGGTTCAGTCGCATTGGAGTCGTGACGAGAAGTCAGAGTTGGGACGACGATTGCTCTTCTGGTTTCTAGAGAGCCTCTTTGAACATGGACAAATCCATGCCGATTTGCACCCGGGAAACATTCGCTTTCTGCGAACCAGTGACGGCCCGAAGATTGTTCTGTACGACTTCGGTTCGGTCTGTCATATGAACATGACCGAGCGAACAACGCTGTTGCGATTCATTCAGTCAACGCGAGACCAAAGCGAATCTCCCCTCCCCTTGTTGGTCGAGCTTGGGTTTCGCCTGGACCTGCTCGAACCGCTGGCAAGTCGTCTGCCGGCACTCAGTCGTGTGTTGCTGGAACCCTTTTGCGTAGACCATCCTTACGACACCAATCATTGGAGATTGAGCGAACGATTGAACGATTTGCTCGGAGCCGAACGAATGAACTTCCGCATGGCAGGGCCGCCGAACTTGATTTACCTGCTCCGGTCATTCCACGCGATGATTATGTATCTTGGTGGTCTCGAGGCGAAAGTGCTGTGGTACCGCGCCGTGCAATCGCACGTAGCAAAGCATCGTCAGGCAATTGAAAAGCTTCGGCCGCCGCATCTGCCGACGCCAGACTACAACACGTTGGCCAAGCACTTGAAGGTGCAGGTCTTGCGAGATGGCCAATTGAAAGCCAGCGTTACGTTGGCGGCAGCGGCAATCGATCGCCTGGAAAACTTTCTCGATGACGAGACGCTGCGACGGATCCAGGAAGAAAGAATCGATCTGGTGGAAATTGTTAGGGACGTTCGCCGAAGCGGGTACGTCCCGGGAAGTGTGTTTGAACTCGCCGATCCTCAGCGCGAGGTGAAGGTCTGGCTCGAATAACTAAGCCGGATGGCTCAGGCACTTTTCGAGTTCGTCTTTGATCGAGCTTTCGATGCGGCCTTTGAAAAGCATCGCGGCAAATGGCAAATCGCCGTGAACGATTACCGAATTGGGCTGTACGTCCATCTCGCCTTTGATGACCAGGCCGGCCGTCTTGAACGAAAACTGCATCACGTCATCTTCGGTCCAGGTCTGTTGCATATCCTTGATCTGTCCCTCGAAGCGACCCCGCAAGTGATCCAACAGCGTTTTGACGCGATTTGCGGCCTCTTCTTGACCAAGGGGGTGGGGAACTTCAACCTTGAAGCCAGGCATGATGTATCTCTTCGTTAAAGAAGTCGAATTGCGATGTTACTAGTCCAATCTTCGTTAATTAGACCAGGAATGCAAGTCGTGGATAAAGAGTTACGCGGCTCAGGTTATTCTTCTGCCCTGACGGTGTCGTCGTAGGAGCGACGATCTTGGGGATGCCACAAGGGAAGACCGTTTGCAAGTCGACGAGCCAAGATATCTAACTTTTCGTTCGATCCAGGAAGTGCACCCGTTGGATCAAATCGATTCGACTCCACTTTCTCCGGCTCGTAATCCCAAATACCTAAGCGAATCGCGTCGAGAACGGAACTTGGCACGGTCGATTTCTCCTTGCAAGGCAAGCGAAGCGCGAAATACATATCGGCGTTCTGACTAAGCTGAGAAGCCGGCACAGAACGATTCGCCAGTATCGAAACCCAAAATGCAAAAGTCAAGCAACTTGTCGCGACTTTTGAGGCAAGTCCTCCACCAGCGGGGCACCGAAATGTTTAGCTGCTGGAAAGAACTTTGTGCCTGTCGAGTTGGAAAGCGAGTTTCAACTGCTGGCGAAACGTCTGAAGCATCGCCGCATCGATTTCCCCGGTTCGATCACGATGACAAACGACGCCCCTTACTGCCACGATGTCTGGTTGGATTTTCGCCACTGCTGGTAAGTGTTGACTTTGGAGAGAACCAGCAAGCGCAAATTGAAGCCCTGCAACCGTGAGTTGACTCCGCAGATTCTTTAGCTGCGTTATGGACATGTGGTGGAAAACATCCCCTGCCGACTTGTCGTAGGTATCGACCAAGAAAGTTTGGCAATTGAGTTCCTGGGCCACACGCATTACATCATCTAAAGGGGGCGAGTTCGCCAGGTGCGTGTCGGCGTAGTGCACGGCGACGCGCTGTACCCCACTGGGAAGCTGATCGAAGAGAGCAGCGAGTTTTTCTCGCCAGTTAGGTAGGCAGCCGCATCCGGCGAGACCGATCTTTACGCTATCTGTCCTGCGCGGAACCTGATCGATGGACGATGCTTGCGGCAGTTCTCCCAGGGCCAGGCTGA
Source organism: Blastopirellula marina (assembly GCF_002967715.1). Taxonomy (NCBI): domain Bacteria; kingdom Pseudomonadati; phylum Planctomycetota; class Planctomycetia; order Pirellulales; family Pirellulaceae; genus Blastopirellula; species Blastopirellula marina. The sequence goes on along the minus strand of NZ_PUIA01000069.1, from coordinate 115,365 downwards.
CCCGGGTTTGCGTGTGCCACTTGCCAACGACGGCCTGCCAAATTCCTGGGGAGGTCGCTCCCAGGGAACCGAGGTGTGGTTCCTTCAGATCAAGAAGATCAACCCCCAATTTGCCGGCGAGATTGGCTTCTTCGACGCTACGTACGCTGACCAGTAATTGCATGCAATTGATTGTTTCTTAAGGAAATAATGAATTCGATGAGATAAGCAGCAAATCGTCAAATCGGGCCGTTTGGCGGTATCAACGGCAAATCCGCGATAATCCGCATCGAGTATCCGCCAGCGTGCCACCTTGGCACGAAAACCTTGCTCTGATAGCCTAAATCGCTTCAGCATAACCTAACGTTTGGCACACATACCATGCCCGCAATCTGGCGTCGTTTGCCTGGATTGCATGAATGGACACCGGTATATCGTGAAACACCTTAAACGGCAATCAAAGGTGACCAAGCATGGGCCAGGCTGGAATCACATCCACGGAAATTAACGGGATTCTCGGAGGGCACCAGGCGGTGAGCGATCATCACTCAAACGGCTCAGGTTCGGACAAACCTTTGCTGATCGGCATCGTTGTCATTCTGATTGCATACGCGGTGGCTTCGGTCGCCGGATTCACGGCGTCGCCTAAGGCCGCCTCCAGTTCGCATGCCGCTGCCGAGGCCGCTCACGATGCGACGCACGCTGCGGATCATCACGATGAACATGCCGACCCCCATGCGGCAGAAGCCCACGGTGGTCATGGCAGTCATCCTCTACCACATGTTTGGGCTGTGGCCCCGTTTGTGCTGCTGCTAGGAGCGATTGCGGTGCTTCCTCTGTTGAAGTTCACCGAACATTGGTGGGAAAGCAACACGAACCGATTGATCGTTGCGGCTGGCCTGGCCCTGATTACCTTGGCCTATTACATGACCGTCTACGAAGGTGCTAGTTTGGGGGCCGCCTGGCATCGAATCGATCATGCCATCCTGGGCGAATACATTCCATTTATCGTGCTGCTGTTTTCGCTCTATGTGATCTCTGGCGGCATTCGCATCTCGGGCGACTTGCGAGCCCATCCAACGACCAACGCCGCGTTCATGCTGGTTGGTGGTTTGCTGGCCAGCTTCATCGGTACCACCGGTGCGGCGATGCTGTTGATTCGTCCGCTATTGGAAACCAATAAAGAACGTCGTTACCGACAACATACGGTTGTCTTCTTTATCTTTATCGTGTGTAACTGCGGTGGCTGCTTGCTGCCGATCGGCGATCCACCGTTGTTCCTGGGATACCTGCAAGGGGTGAACTTCCTCTGGACGATGACCGCCCTATGGCAGCCGTGGTTATTGACCAATGCGTTGCTGCTGATTCTCTACGTGTTGATGGATAAGTTCTATTACTATCCCAAAGAAGGTGCTGAAGACGTTCTACGCGACGAAGTGCGAACTACGCCACTGCAAGTTCGTGGCCTTTGGCCTAACGCTTTGCTGCTGTTGGGGGTGATCTTCTCGGTCGCTTTGCTCGATCCGACGAAGCCACTGCCAGGCATTGGTTGGTATCCATTTGTTTACCTGCGCGAAGCCGTGCAATTAGCTTTGGTTGGTTTGAGCTTGTTCCTGGGTAACAAGCAGATTCGCGAAGACAACCGCTTCAACTACCATGCGATTGTGGAAGTGGCTGCCCTGTTTGTCGGTATCTTTATTTGTATGCAGCCCGCTTTGGAGATCTTGAACGAAAAAGGTCCTAGCCTGGGTATCGATACGCCGATGAAGTTCTACTGGATCACCGGTGGCCTCTCGTCGATTCTGGACAACGCCCCGACATATCTGGTCTTCTTCAAGACGGCATTCCCTAACATGGATGCCGAAATGATTCATACTGCGTTGTCAGAAGTAGGCGGCAACTCTCACTTGGAGTTGGTCGCGATCAGTTTGGGGTCGGTGTTCATGGGAGCGATGACCTACATCGGCAACGGCCCGAACTTCATGGTCCGAGCGATTGCCGAAGAAAGCGGCGTCAAGATGCCAAGCTTCTTTGGCTACGTCCTGTTCTTCAGCATTCCGATCTTGCTGCCGATTTTGGCAATCGTCGCGCTGGTCTTCTTCCTTTAGAGGCCCGTCGAACCGCCAGTTTTCGCTGCATCGGGCACTTTCACCCTTTGCGGCCCGGGAAAGTTTATCCGATACTAGGAAGCGGTAACTGCGGGGACTGGACCGCGTAGTCTCTAACTTTCCACGGATGATAAGCGATACGACGGTGGACTACTCCTACGTCCGTCACGACCGTGACTTACAAGCTCTTTGCCAGCAACTGGCCGCCGACAAGCACATTTTCTTCGATACCGAGTTCATTTCGGAAGATGTGTACTTGCCCGATTTGTGTTTGATTCAAGTAGCAAGCAAGTCGGGGCTGGCCGTCATCGACCCCAAGGGGATGATCGATCTGAGTCCCTTTTGGGATCTGATCACCAGCGACGATGTTACTATCGTAGCGCATGCGGCCCGTGAAGAGTTCCTCTTCTGCTTTCGCGCCACTGGCAAATGGCCCACTCGCTTGTTCGACACCCAGGTAGCCGCCGGTCTGATTGGGATGGAGTTCCCCATCTCGCTGGGCAACCTCATCACACGGCTACTGGGCGAACGGCTGCCCAAGGGAGAGACACGCACCAACTGGCGCGGTCGTCCTCTTTCCAAGCTGCAGATCGAGTATGCTCTGAACGATGTGATCTATCTCGATCAGATCTACCAGCAACTGGCAGATGAACTGGAAAACCTCGGCCGAACCAGTTGGATGGAAGCCGAGATGAACCGCTTTCAAACGATCTGGGAAGAGTATTCGACCCGGCCGGGCTGGCGCAGCGTCTCTGGTATTGGCAACCTGAATCGCCGCTCGCTGGCCATCGTGCGCGAGATTTGGACCTGGCGAGACCATCACGCGAAATCGCAAAATGTTCCGCCTCGCCGGATCTTGCGAGATGACTTGATGGTGGAACTTTCGAAACGCAAGTCTGCCAAGGTTTCGCAGATCAAAGCATTGCGTGGAATGAACCGTCGAGACCTTGATCCGTACATTGATGAACTTGCTGATTGTGTTCATCGCGCGATCGAACTGCCGGAAGCCGACTGCCCTACCAATCATCGTGGCACGGCCAATTCGCAGTACACAGTGCTCGGGCAGTTCCTCAGTGCGGCACTGGGAAGCATCTGTCGCGAGGCCCGCATTGCCCCTAGTTTGGCTTGTACCATTCAGGACGTGCGCGATTTAGTGGCCTATCATTTAGATAAGTCCGGAGAATTGCCTCCTTTGGCTAAGGGGTGGCGGGCCGAGGTCATTGGTCAAACGATTGAAGACCTGCTAGATGGTTCGCTGGTTGTGAAGATCGGCGACCCCCGTGCCGAAGAGCCCCTGGCATTCGAGCGGCATTCCGATCAAGCTTAAGTTGCAGAAGACTTCATCGGATGAAGCAAGTGGGACAAGGATCGTCTTACGAACTCTCCTCGAGCTTCCTTCCGATATGATCCTCACGACTTTACCACGCACGCTTTCCCTCGTAGCCGCAATGGGCTGTCTGGCATTCGCTGCAGTTGCCCGATCGGACGAAGTGGTCAGTCCCCCAGCATCGCAGTGTCAGTTATTTGCTACCGGTCTGGCGGGCCTGACGGCGATGTGCTGCGACGGTCAAGGCAACGTCCTGGCAACCAACTATCGGCACCTTGGATCGGTCGGCAGAATCAGCGAACAGGATGGAGCTGCCCTGCTCTTCGATGCTCCTCTGCCGGTCGCTGACCAGGACGAGACCGCTTCCCTGGTCGGTATCGCGCTGGACGACGATCAACGCATCCTCGTACTCGATTCTCAGCTTGGTCGCGTGCTGCGTTACATGCCAGAATCGAAGATGGTGACCACGCTTGCTGATCGCATCCAGGGCCGACGCTTCGACTCGTTGTTTGCTATCGATATCGGTCCCGGCGGGAATATCTATTTCTCTGAGCCTGAGCGAGCCTCCGGCGACGGCGCGACCGGTTCGCTGTATCGATTCGACGTTGTGACGAATCGGCCGGTGCTGCTGGCTGATGGGCTCAATCAGCCCACAGGCATCTGCTTGAACTCGAACGGGAAGTCGCTCTTTGTTGCTGAATCTGGCCGCGGCCTGATTTCTGTCTACACGATTAACCAGCAAGATGGCTCGACCGAGAAGGTGGCCGCCTACTTCCTGGCTTTACTGTTGGATATCGACGATTCGAAAGAGATTGGCCGGATGGGGCATATCGCGATCGATCGGCGGAACTGGCTGTACGTCAGCCTGTGGGATCGCGGGGAAGTCGCCGTCATCGATACAACCAACGGCAAGCTGGTCGAGGTGATCTCGTGTCACAGCGATGGGGTCTTTGGCCTGGCGCTGTGGCAAGATGCTTTGCTGATGTCGATTCCCGAGAAGGAGGCGATCTATCGTTACGATCTTCGCCCCCTCATCGGTCGTCACGCCCCCTAGGGCCGCTTACTGATAGCGGCTGAATGGGGTTGGGCTCAGGGGTGCTGGAGTGCCAGCGGCTGGGTCCTGAGCAGCCGGCGGCTGTGGTTGGTACCGTGGAGCCGGCATCTGTGGCGAAGCGGTTTGAAGGGTCGCACCATAGAAGTGGGTCGACTCTTCGATCGCCAGGCGAGTAGTTGGATCGTCGCAGCGAACTTCAGCACGGAACGTGTGGTTTCCTTCGCTACGTCCGCGGGCCTTCACCTTGACGGTGATCTCTTGGCCAGCGTTCACCGTGGGAATTGTGTTCAGCTGAACAATATCACCCTGGATGGTTCCCTTGCCCCCTTCGACCAGAACCGGCTCGATGCCGCTGCCGAAGCTGACGGTAACCTTCACGCCACGAGCTTCCTTCGTGCCGCGATTGTTCAAGGTGAATTCGTATTCAACTTCCTGGCCAACCGGGATAGGCCCAGTCGGATCGTTCACTAGCAGTTTCAAGTCAGCCACCGATTCGACGCGGGTGATCATTTCGTGGCGGCTGGAAAGCCCCTGATCGGCGTTGGCACTGATTTGCAGAATGTTGTTGCCTTCCACCATCAGCGTGCTGACAACTTGCAGCGGCTGCTGGGTACCGGCTTCCAGTTTCGGCAGGTTCCAGGTCACGCGTCCCGATGCTTCGTCAAGCTTACCACCATGCGAAGCGGAGACGAACTTCGATCCGGTAGGAAGCTGGGCTTCTACCTGAATGCTGCTAGCCGGAGCGTTACCCGCGTTGGCCACGACAACGGCATAGGTTGCGGTGGTGGCGGCATACTTGATGCCAGGACCTTGAGCATTGACGGCCAGTTCAGCACGACGAACCAGAACGTCGTGAGCGGCAGCGGCACGCAGGCCGTTGTCTGCCGATGTTTCGGCTCGCAGGGCCAGCGTTCCGGCCTGCTTGGCGGTGAGTTCCAGTTCGATGACTTTCTGATCGCCAGGAGCAATTGTTCCGATCGAGTCGATTACAGTTGGGTTCTGACCCTTCTTGATTGGCATGATCGTGATCGAGACGTTCTCGGCAGGCCCGGTGCCGGTGTTCTTCGCAATGACCTTGAAGATCTGCGAGTCGCCGAACAGGATGTCCTGAGGACCATCAATCACCATGTCGAGCTTCGGTTCGAGAACCGAGATCGGCGATTTCGCACTCATCGGTGCGTACATGACTTCCATGCCCAACTCGAATGGACGCGTTTGTGTAGCGACCAGGCCCAGGTCGAGCGAGCCTTCGCTGTGGGCAGGCAAAACAGGGATGTCCCATTGAACGGCCATCATACCGGTTGGGGTCTGCACCTGACGTGGCGAACCCAGAGTACCTCGCAGGTCTTGCAACTGAATACCTTGCGGCAGCACCATTTGAATGGTGACTTGGCGAGCACTCGCGTCGCCCATGTTGCGGGCATGAATGCGATAGGTCGATGGCTTACCGATGACCAGCGACTTCGGCCCGGTCGTATCGACGACCACGGCTGGACTGTTGACCGAGAACAGTGTGGCGGATGTCGTGGTTGGTTGTGGCGCTGGAGCCGGCGTTTCGACCGCGGAAAGGGTCTGACGCGGAATGGACGTTGGCTGCGGCATCGCAGGCTGCGGCTCAGCATCGAGCTTCACTTGCGGCTTCGGTGTTTCCGGGGCAGCCGGCTGAGGAGCACCGATCGAAGCGGCTCCATTAGCAGCTGGGGCTTCAGCTTCGGTTGGGGCTGGCTGATAGCGATAAGGATTCGGCTGGCTAGGAGCCGCTGGCTTGGGCATCGGCGAAGCTTCCTGCTTGGGTGGCTCCTGCGGTGCAGGTGCTTCCAGTTCAGGGGCAGCTTCCGGTTCGTTACCCAGGGAAACAGGATTGTCGCGGAAACGGCTCAGAGCTTCATCCAGCGACGACGGCAGTCCTGCTGGGGGCGTAACCTCAGGTGCGTCTTCCGTTTTGGCAGGTTCTTCGAGTTCCGTGGTTGCTACGCGGCGGCGACTGGAAGGTTTCGTCGACTCTTCCCCTGCCGTGAGACGCATTCCGTTAGCGGCTTTTGAGTTCATGCGAGCCGGCATGGGCTGCAGCGGCACCGAGCTTTCCGGAGCGGTGAATCGGCTGGGTGCGGCGGGAGCAAACTCGTGCACAACGGACGATTTCGTCTCGGCCGAAACTTCCTGCTGCGGCATAAGTCCTGAAATGACAACGTGGCCGAGGGCGGCGAGTACGATAAGTCCCGCGGTTCCCAGAATTGCGCTACGATGCATCATTGAATTTCCTGTCACCCATCAAAACAATATTTGGATTCCTATCTGGGTATCGGTCATTCCTAGAATAGTGGTTTAAAGAATTGTTCGGATTTCGGAGAATGGATGGTTTGGGTATCCTATTCGGAATGTTCCAATTCGACGTAATCCTAGTGAGAGCAATAACTTCGTGACAAATTCACGCAAACAGCAGATCCTCAGCTTGTTAGAAAGCGACCCGAGCGACACCTTTCTGCGCTACGGTCTGGCGATGGAGCTTCGCAAGGAAGAGAGCTTTGCCGAGGCTCGCGCCGAGTTCGAGAAGCTGATGCACGGCACTCCCCCCTATGTAGCGGCTTGGTTTATGTGTGGCCAGATGCTGGCCGAGATGGGAGAAATCGAGGATTCACGAGCGGTTTTACGAGACGGGATCGAGATTGCCCGCCAGCAAGGGGATGGGCACGCCGCCGGAGAAATGGGCGAGTTGCTGGCATCTTTGGGAAGCCTGGGCGAGTAATCCCCCCAAGTCCGCCCCAGAATCGTTAGAATAAACGGATTCGGGGGAGAGCAGTTCCGCCGGCATGCACCCATAGCAAGCAGCCGGCGGTCGTCGAGGCCAGTCGAGCAGAGAAAAGGGAGACCCAGTGGAATTCCAGCTAGCGTCCGAGTTTAAGCCCGCCGGAGATCAGCCTGCCGCAATCGAGGCCCTCACCGAGGGGATCCGGGCTGGCAAGAAGCATCAGTGTCTGCTCGGCGTGACCGGTTCCGGTAAGACGTTCACCATGGCGAACGTAATCCAGAACCTGCAGCGGCCTACGCTGGTGATCTCGCATAACAAGACCCTCGCCGCCCAACTCTATTCCGAGTTCAAGGACTTCTTTCCCAATAACGCGGTCCATTACTTCGTCAGCTACTACGACTATTACCAGCCGGAAGCCTACATACCGCAGCGCGACATCTATATCGAGAAAGATGCATCGATCAACGACGAGATCGATCGCCTTCGTCTCGCTTCGACCAGTGCCCTGGTCAGTCGCCGCGACGTGATCATTGTCGCTAGCGTGTCCAGCATCTACGGGTTGGGTTCGCCGGACGACTACAAGAAGATGATGGTCAGCATTCGCAAGGGACAGATCGTCGATCGCGACGAGATCCTGTCGAAGCTGGTCGATATCCTGTACGAACGCAACGACGTCGGCTTTGAACGTTCCAAGTTCCGTGTCCGCGGTGATTGCCTGGAGATCTGGCCCTCGTATGAAGAGTTCGCCTATCGCATCGAGTTGTGGGGAGATGAGGTTGAGCAGCTAGCGATCATCAATCCGACCACCGGCGAGATCATCAGTCAGCAGGATCAGCTCTTCATCTACCCGGCCAAGCACTTTGTGATGCCGGAAGAACGTATCGAAAAGGCCGTGCAAAACATCCGGGCCGAACTGAACGGTCGCCTGGAAGAGTTGAAGCAAGCCGGCAAGTTGCTCGAAGCCCAGCGACTGAACGCGCGCACGCGGTTCGATCTCGAGATGATGCAGGAAGTTGGCTTCTGCCCCGGGATCGAAAACTACAGTCAGCCATTATCTGGCCGGCCTAAGGGGGCTCCACCGAGCACGCTGTACGACTTCTTCCCTGATGACTTTTTGCTGTTCGTCGACGAGTCGCACGTGACCGTATCGCAGATCTCGGCCATGTACCATGGTGACCGTAGCCGCAAGATGAACCTGGTCGAGCACGGTTTTCGCTTGCCCAGTGCCCTCGATAACCGGCCGATGAAGTTCGAGGAATGGGAAAACGTGCTGAACCAGACGGTCTTCGTTTCGGCGACCCCTTCCAATTACGAGCTTGAGAAGACCACCGGCGAAGTGGTCGAGCAGATCATTCGTCCGACCGGGCTGTTAGACCCCGTGGTCGAAGTCTGTCCGGCACGTGGCCAGGTACCGCACCTCTTGGAAGAGATCAGGGCTCGCGTAACCGCCGGCGATCGAACGTTGGTAACGACACTTACCAAGCGACTTGCCGAAGACCTGTCGCATTACTTCAACGAACAAGGAGTCGCGTGTAAGTGGCTGCATAGCGAGCTTGACGCGTTCGAGCGAGTGGAACTGCTACGTGATCTTCGCGAAGGGAAGTTCGATGTGCTGGTCGGGGTGAACCTTCTTCGAGAAGGTCTCGACTTGCCGGAAGTCTCGCTGGTCGCCATTCTGGATGCCGATAAAGAAGGCTTCCTTCGCAGTGAAACGTCCCTCATTCAAACGATCGGGCGATCGGCTCGTAACGTGAATGCCAAGGTGATCATGTACGCGGACAAGATGACCGCGGCCATGCAAAGTGCCATCGACGAGACATCCCGACGTCGTGAGATTCAACAGGCCTACAACCAAGAACACGGCATCACGCCTGAGACGATTAAGAAAAACATCCGCCGCGGGATCGAATCGGAAGCAGACGCCCATCGCAAGGCGAACGAGGCGGTCGGACGCAAGGATGACTCGGAGATTATCACGCAGGAATACATCAACGAGCTGCAAACCGAAATGCTGGAAGCGGCTGAGAACCTTGAGTTCGAGCGGGCCGCCGCCATTCGTGACCGCATCTCCAAGATGGAAGATTCGATCGGCAAGAAAAAGAGTGAGGTCGATGTCAAAGACGGCGGCGGCAGTCGCAAACGTGGCCGCCGCACTCGTAGCGGCGGCAAGATTCCTCGGCCCAAGAAGGGTGCTTCGTAGCAAAGCTTAAACTTCTGCGGAAAACTTGTCGTGTACGATCACGTCTTCCAGCGATAGCTGTCCCGGTTTGCCCCACGCGCCTTGCGTGGCCTGGCCGACGACGATCATCATTCCCAACACGTGGTCTTCTGGCAGGTTGATGATCTCGGCAACTTTGTTGGGGTCGTACCCAACCAGGGCCCCGGTGTCGTAGCCCATACTCTTCGCGGCCAGCATGATCGTTTGGGCGGCGATTCCCATCGATCGCATCGCTTCGTCTCGCTGCAGTTGCGGTTGGTTGTCGTACAAGCCGACCAGCATGCCAACCAGCTTCTTGCCAACTTCCGGCGGCGAATCCTTCCAATACCGCTCAGGCTCCTTCTTGAATGCATGCATGTCAGCGGTCAGCACTATCAGGAGGGACGCGTCGGTGACCTGGGCCTGGTTATAGGCGGCCGCTTTAAGTTGCTGGCGCGTTTCCTTGTCGCGAACGAGTACGAACCGCCAGTGCTGAATGTTGAACGAGGTTGGCGACTGAATCGCCGCCTGCATCAGCTTGGTGACTTCTTCGTCGGTCAGTTCGTGTTCGGGATGATAGTGCTTAATCGACCGGCGGCCGTAAATGGCGTCGAAGGTATCCATGCCAGGGTTTCCGGGGCTCTGATTTCAGGGTCTAAATGGTGATGATTCCCCTTCATTTTGGCCGGAATCGTACGATTCGACTACCCGGGCCGAAGATTCTCGCATGGGAAGTTGCCTCGTGATCTGGTAGAAAATGCCTATGGAGCCAGCCGATCAAAACAACCCGTTCGAGTCCCCCACCGCGGCCAGCGATCCGAGTGCGTCGCTCGAGCGTGTTGTACACCTTGCCCGGCTGGGGTGGCTGCTGCCGCTGATCGGCATCGGGTTATTCGTCATGATCCTGGTGACGACCAGGTTGGAGATCCCAACTTCGCTTAACTTCATGATCCTGATAGGCATTCTGCTGTGCCTGGTCGGTGGGATCTTGTTCACGGTCTACGGCATGTTCTGGTCGGTAGCTCATCGGGCTTTATTGCGTCATGTAATGGGAGGTCTCGCCGCGAGCTTTGTTTTGATGACGGTTGTGGGGGGCGTGATTTTGCTGCTACTTTTCGCGGTGAGTTCTTCTTACCCGGGTTAGTGCCCGGGACGTAAGCGAATAGGAACGTCGAGAATCCGTTTCAATTGCCCACACCAGGTTCGCATTTCTAGCCGGCAGGGCAATTCAATAACAGGACTACGTTTCATTCGCGTTCAAAGCGTAAAATCATGAAATGAATAACTCGTCCGAGCAGATTCCGGTTGAACCACCAGACGACAGTCGTCGTTCCAGTTCCGATGCCGACTTCTATGTCCAAATGGCTAAGAAGGCATGGCTTTGGCCGCTGATGGGTTTCGGGTTCGCGGCAAGTTCCGTATTTAGCGTGTGGTATAGTTTCCAGAAATCAAGCTTGCTTACTGTAATTGCGATAGGCGCACTTTTCTGGCTCTTTGGGTGCTTCGTGACGATCTGGCTTAGTTTTAATCTTTCTCGGCACCGGGCGATGCTCCAGGACATTCGCAAGAGAATTGTTACCCTGATATGGGTTGCAATAGCACTGGTAGTGATGGTGTTTGCTGTGCTTTAGTTGCCAGCTTGAACTCGCAATTCACTCCTTCGGCAGATCCTCTTTCCCATACCGTCCTTTAAACTCATCGGCTGGGTACTTCGCTACGTTCTTCTTCATCTTCTCGCGCATCAGCGTGGCGACATCAAAACCCATCTCGTTGCATAGGGCCATCGCGTAGCACATTACGTCGGCGATTTCCTCACCGATGGCGGCTCGTTTTTCCGCTTCCATGTCGGCGCGAGATGCTTCGACGGTGATCCACTGGAAGTGTTCCATCAGTTCGGCCGCTTCGATGGCCAGGGCCATGCTGATGTTTTTGGGGGCGTGGAACTGATGCCAGTCTCGTTCGGCGACGAAGTGCGAGACCATATCACGCAGCTGAGCGACGGGCGTGGCGGCGTCGTCGGAGATGGCGTTGATGCGTGCTTGCAGAGATTGCGGCTGGTCGGTCACTGGGCGAAGTCCTCTTCTCGTCGTGAATCACACCGAGGAAGAACGAACCTCGGCTGCGTGACTCATGATGGAAGGATTCGCGGTCGCTTTCAACCGGGCAAACTTAGCGGACCGAGTTCGACTCCGACTTGGTGGCTCGCAGGCCCAATAGGCGACAAGCGAAAATCGGCGACAAACCGGTATCTTCGGTGGCGACCTCTGGCTGGGTGATGCCTGACGATTCGACCTGTTCGTCAAACACGCGGGCAAATACCGGGGCAGCCGGCTTCTCGGCTTCGGGTGCGACTTCCTGCTTAGGCGATTCTGGGGCCGTTTGCGAAAACCGTGATGGTCCCTGATTCGTAGCAGCAGCTTGGGCTGTTTCTGGGGCACTCGAATAACGCGACGGCGTCATCTGCTGCTTGGGTGCCGTAACGACTTCTTCGTGGCTAACGGTTCGGGTGGTTGCTTCCGGGCCGATAACGATTTTCGGGCTCGACCAGTTCACAGGCTCCGCGTTTTGAGCGGTCAGCGGTGCAGATTGCGGTTGAGCCGCAATTTGTGGTTTCTCGGCTGGCTGCTCGATAGCTGTAAAGGAAGAAGGTTTCGCTGGCGACGTTACCTCCTGATCGATTGGTGGCAACCGGCGAAGGTCTTGGTCTTGCGGCTTCTGCGAAGCTTGCACCATGGCCGGGGTGGGCGGGTTGTTGGTCGACCAGCGCGACTCGGCGGCGTCTTGCCCCCAAGTGGCTTGCACTCCCCCAAACAGCAATGTGGCTGCAGCTAAGTGCGCGGAAAGTCGCGGTAAGCAAACCCGAGATTTTGACTGTTGGCTTTGGTTGAGCGTCATGTTTGCCCCCCTACTTTGCGTGACATCCTTATTCACGGCGCACGGCGCAAGTCACCGCGTCAACGGTTTCATCGTCACTTTCTCAGCAAGAGTTTAACGATTGTAGGAATCGCACCGCGTGATAGCAGATTTCTCTTGACCCGAGAACGCATCGGTTATCATAATTCCTTAGGCAGCCTAACTAAGTACCGTGATTTTCTAGTCTTATGACGTACGACTTCCATGCCAGCACCGGTTATTGGGTAACGCTTGCAGCGCATCACTATCAGCAGCATGTGGATGCCGAGTTACGCCCCTTCGGGATCACCTTTCGTCAGTTTCAGGTGATTGCCTGGCTGAAGTACGAAGGCCCGCTTACCCAGAGCGAACTTGCCCGCCGAATGACGATCGAGCCTCCCACGCTTGCCGGCATCATGACTCGCATGGAGTCGATGCAGTGGATCGTGCGAGCCAGTTGCGACCAAGATCGCCGCAAAAAGTTCCTCGACGTGGGACCAGCGGCCGAGCCTGTCTGGGAAAAGATTGTCGCGGTGCTGAATAAGGTGCGCGAGCAAGCCACCCAAGGCATGTCCGCCGAAGAAGTCGAGAAGCTGCACGATCTACTATGCCAAGTCCTCCTCAACCTGGGTGAAACTGCCCAGCCTGCCCGTCACGAAGAAACCTCGGTCAATTCATCATGAAAACGATCAACCCCTTAACCGCTCTTATCTCCGGACTGCTTCTTGTTACCCTGCTGACACCAGCTTGGGCTCAGTCACCCGTGAGGGCCGTTCCGGTTCAACAACGCGAGATTGCTTCGCACAAAACATTTGTGGGAACGGTGCAGGCTTCAAAGCATGCCATCCTGGGAAGCGCCGTCGATGGACGCGTTGTCGAATTCAATTTCGAAGAAGGGGATTTCGTCAAAGCGAACGAGCCGGTTGCTCAGCTGTTAATCAACACGATTTCCCTTCAGCGCGATGCCGCCGCCGCCGAACTTGAAGTACGTAATGCGGAACTGAAGGAACTCGAGAACGGTACCCGCCAACTAGAGATCGAGCAAATGGAAGCTCGCATGTTGGCTGCCAAGTCGCGTAAAGACTATATGAAACTGCGACGCGATCGCGCGGTCGAATTGTTCGAGAAGCGGGGCGTGACTTCGAAGGAAGTCTACGACGAAGCGGTTTCCGCCGCCGATGCGGCCGAGCAGGAATACATGGACGCGGAGAAGGCCTTCGAGCTGGCCGAAGAAGGACCGCGCAAAGAGCAAATCGAGCAAGCCAAGGCTCGTGTCGCCGTGCAGGAAGCGATCGTGCAAGAGCTGAACGATCGGATCAATAAGTACACCATCCGCTCGCTGTTTGACGGCTACCTGGTGAAGAAGTCGACCGAAATCGGGGCCTGGGCCAACAGCGGCGGAGCGATTGCCGAAGTGGCGAAGCTGGACGAAGTGGACGTCGTCGCCAATGTTCCGGAACAAGACATCCCCTTTGTCCGTGTAGGCCGCGAAGTGGAAGTCGAAGTCTTTGCTTATCCGGGACGTAAGTTCCCTGGCAAGGTTGCGGCGATCATTCCCCAGGCCGACATTCGTGCCCGTACATTCCCGGTCAAAGTGCGCGTTCCCAACCAGTTCGAGGAAGACCAACCGATACTCAAGGCCGGCATGATGGGGGACGTGATGTTGCAGACCAGTGAAACGAAACTGGCGCTGCTGGTTCCCAAAGATGCCGTCGTCCTCAATCGAGGTTCCAAGGTCGTCTACGTGGTATCGCCAGGCGAACAAGGGCAAATCGCGCGCATGGTCCCGGTCACGCTGGGTATCCACGACGGCAGCGATATCGAAGTCATAGGTGAGTTAGAACCAGGCATGAATGTGGTTACGCACGGCAACGAACGCCTGCGTCCCGGTCAGCCGATCACGGTCTTGCCGGCGGCATCCACAGCAAGTGCTGCCGGTAGTTAATTTCCTCCCCTTCCCTCTCTTCCCGTTCCTCTCCCCACCGACCAACAAAGCTAATTCGATGATTCAGTTTTTCCTCAATAATCCGGTGAAAGTCTCTGTGGGGGTGCTGCTGGTGGCGCTCTTCGGAGTGGTCGCTTTGATGCGCATGCCGATGGCGTTGACCCCTGAGGTCGAGACCCCCACGATCTCGATTGAAACGAAGTGGCCCGGTGCGAGTCCTCAGGAAATCGAACAAGAGATTGTCGTCGAGCAGGAAGAGCAACTCAAAAGCGTCGAGGGCATCAGCAAGATGACCTCCGAAAGCAGCGACTCGCAGGCCAAGATCACGCTTGAATTCCTGGTCGGTACGAACATGGACGAAGCGCTGCTCAAGGTGAACAGCCGCCTGGCCCAAGTGCCGGACTACCCGGAAGATGCCGACCAGCCGGTGATTACAACGGCGAACTCTTCCGATCGCCCGATTGCCTGGTTCGTACTCAGCGCCCGACGTCCATCCGATGCAGAGTACGCCGAGTTGCGGAAGATGCATCCCGAACTGAAAGAGGCAATCGACGAAGTCCAGTATGCACCCAATATCGGTGTGCAGATGTTGAAGCTCCGTCGCGCTGCGGAAAAATACCCCGAGTTTCAGGAACTGATGCCGCCTGAGTCGCTCGATATTCAAACCCTCAAACGATTTGCTGAAGACGAAATTGAAGCCCGCTTCGAACGCGTCAAAGGGGTCTCGCAGTCGAATGTGATTGGCGGATTGGAAGACGAAATTCAGGTGATCGTCCATCCCGAACGGCTGGCCGCTCGCAGCTTAACCGTCTCGGACGTTCGTCGCGTGCTATCGGGCCAGAACGAAGACACCTCGGCGGGTGACTTCTGGGAAGGCAAACGCCGCTGGGTCGTTCGAACGCTCGGTCAGTTCCGCACGCCTGAACAAGTCGAAAATCAACTGCTGGCCGTCCGCGATGGCGTGCCGGTTTACGTGCGAGATATCGGCGAGGTACAGCATGGCTATAAGAAGCCAACCGGCATCATGCGACGGTTTGGTGAGTCGGCTATCGGTATCAACTGTGTGCGGGAAACGAATGCCAACGTACTGGACGTGATGGATGGCTTACGGCACGTGTGCCAGGAACTAGATGAAGGTCTGCTCAAATCACGCGGCTTGCAGTTGGTGCAGGTTTACGACGAAACCGACTACATCTACTCGTCGGTCGACCTCGTTCGGCAAAACATTTTCATCGGTGGTGCACTCACCATTTGCGTGTTGATGCTGTTTTTGCACCTGGGTGCTCGTACGCTGCTGCTGATTCCCCCGGCGATGGCCTTGGCCATCGCTTCGGCCACGGTTAGCGGCTGGCTGTTCATTCCTTGCTTGATCCTGCTCATCACGGCTGGCTTCTGGTTTGCACGTGGTGCACTGGTGGTCGCGCTGGCCATTCCGACCAGCATCATCGGCACGTTTTTGATCCTCGGTGTGCTGGGGCGATCGCTGAACGTGATCAGCCTGGCCGGTCTCGCGTTTGCCGTGGGGATGCTGGTCGATAACGCGGTCGTGGTGCTTGAGAATATCTACCGTCACTACCAAATGGGCGAACCCCCGTTGAAAGCGGCCTCGAAGGGAACGCAGGAAGTGTGGGGTGCCGTGTTTGCTTCGACGGCGACAACCGTTGCCGTGTTTTTACCGATCGTTTTCATACAGGAAGAAGCGGGGCAGTTGTTCCGGGACATTGCCTTGGCAATTAGTGCGGCCGTCGCGCTTTCGTTGGTCGTATCAATGTCAGTCATTCCGACAGCTGCCTCGCGACTCTTCCATCGCACCCCCAAGCACAAACGAGGTGCGATTGAAAAACAAAACGGCCAGCTACCGCGCCATGCCAACGCTGCGGCATCCGGAATCGAAGCTGGTATCAGCAATGCCGGCAGCAGTACGATCGAGGCCATCGTCAGTCTCAATCGCTGGTTGATGGGAAGTGTCACGCGGCGGGTTGCCATTATCGCACTCATTCTGGTTGGCACCGTGGGCATCAGTTGGGCGCTCTGGCCGAAGGTGGAGTACCTTCCCACCGGCAATCGCAACCTGGTGTTTGGGATTCTGCTGCCCCCGCCTGGCTACAATATCGATCAACTGATGACCCTCGGCGAGACCGTCGAAGAAGAACTGAAACCGTACTGGGATGTCGATCCAACCGATCCTGCCGTACAGAATGCCAAGTATCCGGCGATCAGCGATTTCTTCTTTGTCGCTCGTGGTCGCCAGGTGTTCATGGGGCTGCGAACCTACGACGACCAACGCTGCGGCGAACTGGTGCCGTTAGTTGCCAGTGTCGGAGCCAAGCTGCCAGGGACCTTCGCGGTGGCTAAGCAGTCGAGTCTCTTCGAACGTGGTCTGACCGCAGGGCGTACCGTTGAAATCGAAATCACCGGTCCCGAGCTCGACAAACTGGTCGAACTGGGTGGCGAAATGTTGATGCGCGTCAAAGGGGCTGGACCGTTCACCGGCAAGGGGCTCATTCCCGATGCCCAGGTTCGCCCGGTGCCGAGCTTGGACCTTTCGAGCCCGGAACTGCATATCGAACCCAAGCTAGTCCAGGCTGCGGAAATGGGGGTCAGCAGCGCCGACTTAGGCTATACGGCCAATGCCCTGATCGATGGTGCCTACGCCGGCGATTATTTCCTGGATGGCAAGAAGATCGACCTCACGATCATCGGTGAAACCAACTTCGCCGATAGCACGCAGAAGATTGGTGCATTACCGATCGCCACCCCAGGTGGTGAACTCGTTCCCCTGGCCGCGCTGGCTGACGTGAACATCAGTAGCGGTCCCGAGCAGATTAACCACCGCGAACGTCTTCGTTCGATCGCCATCGAAGTCTCTCCTCCTGAGATGATGCCATTGGAAAACGCCATGCAGTTGATCTCGACCCAACTGGTCGACCCGATGGTGGCCGAAGGAAAGATCCCGGCCGGTTACCGCGTCGGTCTTTCTGGGACGGCCGACAAGTTGACCGACACCTGGAAATCGTTGTGGGTGAATGTCGTTCTGGCGCTGGTGATCACCTATTTGCTGATGGCGGCCCTGTTTGAATCGTGGATCTATCCATTCGTGATTATCCTTTCGGTGCCGCTTGGGGCGGTCGGTGGTGTGATGGCCTTAGCGCTGTTGAATCTGTTTTACTTCCAATCGCTCGACGTGCTGACGATGCTCGGGTTCGTCATTCTGATTGGGACGGTGGTGAACAATCCGATCCTGATTGTGCATCAGGCGCTTAATCACATGCGGGAAGATGGCATGGACTTAAACGAGGCTGTGCTGGAAAGCGTTCGTTCTCGTATTCGCCCGATCTTCATGACCACGATGACCACCGTTTTGGGGTTGATGCCGCTGGTGCTGTTCCCTGGTTCTGGTAGCGAACTGTATCGCGGGCTCGGGAGCGTGGTGCTGGGCGGTTTGCTCGTTTCGACGTTCCTGACGCTGATCCTGGTACCGAGTCTGTTTAGCCTGACGGTAGAAGCGTACGACGCGTTGGTCGCCCCCTGGCGACGTGATGAAGATGATGACCTGCCGTTGGGTGGCCTGGAGGACGATGAATTCCAGCCCCATTCCCAGCCGGAATATGCTGCGGCCCCCAGTCATCAGTGAGTCCCACATAGTAGCGGGCCCCTTTTGCCCTGCTAAAATGTTGGGACAACTGGTTTTGCGGCCCCATGAGTTCAGGTTAAACTACAGTTCTCGTTAATCGCTTGTTTCGCTTGCAGGAATTCTCCATGCCAAAGCTTCGCCTGATCTTAGTACTCCTGACGCTGTTGTCCCTTCACGTGATTTCCAGTCCCGTGTTTGCGCAAGCACCAGGTGAAGAAGAAGCCGGCAAGAGCTGGGTACTAAACTACATCGTTGTGGTTCTCAGCGTCGTTCTGGGGGTCATCGTGGTCGGTTACGGTACCAACCGCGAGACCGAGGAAGAACGTAAGAGAGAACGCCAGGAAGCGAAAGAGAAAGAAGAGCGGCTCAAAAAGCTCGAACAGGGTGGCCACTAGGCCAACCTGCTCTCAAGCTCGGGCAAGTAAGACGCTGCTTACATCGCTATCGTCGTGTTTGTGTCTTCGCTGGTGCGGCCAAACGCACCGATCAGTCGTACAACCTTGCGTCCAACGATATCTACCGATTCACAAGCAGCAGCGGCCTGACAGACTTCGCCCGCTTTCTCGGCCAATTCTTCGTAGCCATACACATCGCAACAACGATGGATAAAGTGGCTCGTACGCCCTACCTCGGCCATGTTGCCTTCGCTGACGGCTTGCAAAAGCTGGTCCAGACGCGGTGTCAGCCCATCGAGAAACGCTTGAACACGAACGCTGTTGAGGGCCAGACGTTGGTTGAGTTTTCGCAGATCGGGAAGCGAATTTTGGGTAGGATTCATGGGGCGCCTCGCATGGCATGAGTGGTGGGGGAATCTCCTCACAGGAGTCCTATGCGAGATCGGCAGCCGCGAGATGCATCGATTGACAGGTTTGCCTGGTTCGATGAAAAAAGATGCGATCTGCGTGAAGGCTAACGGTTATGCCGCTTGTCGGGGCAAAGTTTGAACCGTCGGTAGTGTTTGGGGCTGAATCAAGTCTTGCGCGACCAGCCGCTCCAAGATCATCTCGATCAATTGCTGACGCCGGGCCGGTGAAACGTGACGCTGGCCCCCTTCAAGCGAATTCAGGTATTCGCGCACCGTTTGCCGCAAACGTGCACGCTGATAGCCGTTGGCCTGTGCATGCACTGGCATGCCAGCAGAGGAATTGACTCTTTCTCGGGCAATTTCGGTCAACTGACGAACCGCTCGGTTGACGATCTGGTCATTCCTGGTGAAACTGCTGACCCACGCTAATAAATGCCGCACGTGAAGAATCCTTCCTCTGTCTTTCCTTCGATGGTGGATTTCGAGATATATCCACGAACGGAAATAAGAGATCGAACGAGAATCGATGCTCACGGCAGTTATTTGCCAAGGGGTGGGTTCTTACTAGCTGGCGAAAGCTTGTCAGATATTAAGAAATTCGGTGAAGAGGCAGCCCTGAAGCTTCCGATACCATTGTCAAAGTCAGCGAATTTGGAATAATCAAACCAATCGCTAACGATCGCTTAAACGCGATTTTCAAGGCGCCGTGGCCAAGTGGCTAAGGCAGTGGATTGCAAATCCACCATCGCCGGTTCGAATCCGGCCGGCGCCTCTTCTTTTTCTTTTGCCTATGCTGCCTGTCTTGGCAGATGCGATCGCGTCTCTTGCGCAATCATTCGTTGCTGGCCTGCGAGTTCTCTGTGAGTTTGAAAAATATTCGGATTGCCACGTATCAACGGAATTTGATTTTTCGGCGTGAAGTAAAATACGGTTTTTTGATTGACACCCCTTTGCGGTATATACGCAGAAACCGATATGTAACTTAGGTAGAAGTGAATAAAGTCAATGACTTCAGAGGGATGATCTGTGCGGCAATTCCGCAAGCGGTTTGCCGTAAGTGGTTTGAACTTCCTGGTTTTTCAACATAGGCAGGATATATACTCCTGCAGTTGTGGGTCCAAGCCCTAGCAATTTTTATGGGTTAGGTTAATCTATCTCTAGCGGGTGGTGTGGTTAAAGCCCACGACACTTGTGGGGTACCAGGGGCAAGCGCAAGGATTTTTTCGTCAAACGCGCACCCACACCCTGCTGAAGAGAGGGCAAACCAAAACTTGCAACCGTATCGCGAGCCGCTTTCGGCCAGGAAGCAGCTGCGACACAAATCGGGATGGGATGGGCAGTCTTATCAACCGTTTGTGCCGATGATCGATTCTTCAGCAGAATCTATGATGCGGCTTACTAAGAGATTGAAGTGGAGTAATCGATGGCAATTCGAGTATTAGTTGCGGACGACCACGAAGTGGTACGTTGCGGACTGAAGACACTGGTAGCAGACAGTGACATTGAAATTGTCGGCGAAGCGGCGACGGGGGACGCGGCGATCACGATGGTCGACGAGATTAAGCCGGACGTGGTGCTTCTCGACATTCGTATGCCCGAAGGAGACGGCTTGACGACGTTGGGGCGTCTCAAGCTTGATCATCCAAACCTGGCGATTCTCGTTCTCTCGACCTACGATAACCCAACGTACGTCGCACGTGCGGTTGCCTTAGGGGCAAGCGGTTATGTTCTGAAGGGGGATCCGCGTGATCGTCTGCTAGACGCGATTCGCACGGCGCATCGGGGCGAAAATGCCTGGACTCGCGACGAACTCCGCCGCGTGACTGGAGCGTTGGCTACGCCTCGTCTCAACGCCGACGTCGAAGTTCCTCTGACGCAGCGCGAAAGTGAAGTGCTCCGCCAACTGGCTCTGGGATTGACCAACAAGGAAATCGCCCAGGCACTGCACATCAGCTACGAAACGGTCAAAGAACACGTTCAGCATATCCTCCGCAAAGTGGGTGTGTCGGATCGTACTCAGGCAGCCGTTTGGGCCGTCCGCAAAGGCTTGGTTTAACATTACGTTAATATCTCGTGGTATCTGGGTGTCGCAAAGATACCCTGCTTAGACCATTTCAGGTGACGTGGCCCGTTTTCACGTCACCTGTCAGCGCTTACGATGGGTGGCTCCACCTTCCTTCTGCCAGGATGAGCCACCATGACCAAGCCCACGGATATTGTCGTTCGCGACGTTAAACCTTCGACGGAAACGATTCAGTATCGCACCCCCATGAAGTTTGGGGGACGCGTCGTCACCGACGTAACTCTTTTCAACGTCGAAGTCACTGTCGAAACCCAAAATGGCCAGATCGGCCGCGGCTTCGGTTCGATGCCTATGGGCAACGTCTGGGGATGGCCTTCCCAGCAGATCGATGGCAGCCAAACGCTCAAGACAATGATCGAAGTCGCCCAGCGGTTTTCGGCTGCGGCCGGCCAGTTGAACGAGGCTGCCCACCCGCTGCAGCATGCCCGTACGCTGCATCCGCCCTTGATGGATATCGGCAAACAGTTGGAGGCCGAGTTCTTACTGCCAGAAGCAATTCCGCAGCTGGCCTTGCTGGTCGCTGGTAGTCCCATCGACGCGGCTCTGCACGATGCCTACGGCAAGGCACTCGGGCTCAACAGCTACAACACGCTGGGCAAAGAGTTCATCGCCGAAGACCTTGCCAGCTTCTTGAACGAGGACTTCGCTGGCGAATACCTCGATCAGTACACCACGCGCGAGCCGCAGCCTACGATGCCGCTTTATCACCTGGTGGGGGCGCTCGATCCGCTGGATCATGACGAACTGGAACAGCCGGTCGGGGATGGCCTGCCAGAGACGCTTGCCCAGTGGATTGTGGCAGACGGTCTGACCCATCTGAAGATCAAGCTCAACGGAGACGATCTCGACTGGGACGTGGCCCGCGTTGCCAAGATCGATAAAGTCGCGACCGCCGTCCAGTCGCAGCGTGGTATCGACTCGTGGTTCTATTCGCTCGACTTCAACGAGAAATGCGCCAGCGTGCAATATGTGCTCGACTTCCTGGCCAAGCTTCAAGAGGTCAGCCCTTCAGCCATGGACCGCGTGCAGTACATCGAACAGCCAACCCATCGCGATCTGCGTAAGCATCCCGAAAACAAGATGCACGCCGCCGCAAAGATCAAGCCGGTGGTAATCGATGAATCGCTGATCGATCTCGACACTCTCTTTCTTTCGCGCGAACAAGGTTACAGCGGTGTCGCTTTGAAAGCATGCAAAGGGCACTCGGAAGCATTGCTGATGGGAGCCGCGGCTCAGAAGTACAAGCTGTTCCTCTGCGTGCAGGATCTGACCTGTCCCGGGGCCTCGTTCCTGCACTCGGCCAGCATTGCGGCCCGCTTGCCAACGATCGCTGCCATCGAAGGTAACGGCCGCCAATACTGCCCGCTAGGCAACGACGGCTGGCGAGACCGCTTCCCGGCCATGTTCAACATAACCGACGGTACGGTAGGTACCGGCGTACTGACTGGGCCTGGCTTGGGATTCTAAGGCTCTGTGGCTAAAGCTCTTTCGAAATAGAAAACGGGACCAGTATTCACTAGTCCCGTTTCGTTTTGAGTCATGCAGCGCCAGACTTAGAACTGGCGAGGTCCGCCGCTTGTGGGTGTTGCGGCCGTGTTGTAGTAAGTGTGCTGGGTGGCGTCCCACGAGACGTTCGACTGATGAGCCGAGTAGCGGTACATCATCGGCACGGCGTTGGCCGAAGGACGCAGGTTATTGATGCCGTACCACTGCTGCGAGAACATGCGAGCGCGGCGAGCCGAAGCGGTCAGTTCGGCACGGCGACGGCGAGCAGCGGAGGGATCTTCATAGCGACGCAGTTCTTGCAGGTAGAACCACATTTCCGGCGTCGCGTTGCCCAGCGAAGGCATTTCTTCGACGCTCAGCGGCTTGTTTTCTTCATTGGCATCGACCACCTTCAGCTCTTGAGCATTGACCTGCGAGGTCAGGGCGACGATGGCCAAAACGAACGTGAAGGGAATCAGCTTGGTCATTGGGTATCTACTCCAGGATATGGTTGTCGACGCAACGAATCGGCAGGCTGCGCTCACGCCGAATCGGCAACCGAGCACGCGTACGTCTTCTAAAGTCGGCCAGAATGGGCCTGAATCATCGGCAAAATCGAGATTTCCCTCGTCCGATTCACATCCAGCCCGTTAAGCTCCGGCCAGCTTTCCTGGATTGCCAGATGCTTTGATAGCATTGCATCTGGTCGTGCGTGGGATTACTCGATCCAGCCGCCTCCCAGCACTGTGTCGCCGTCGTAGCAGACCACGGCCTGACCTGGGGCGACGCCGTTGCGAGGCTCGTCGAAGGTCACCGCGATGCGTCCCTCCGGCAGCAACTTCACCGTGGCCGGCAATGCCGCACTGTTATAGCGGATCATCGCCTCGCAGCGGAACTCATCGGCCTGGGGCTCAACCAACCAGTTACAGTTGTTGGCCGTCAACTCGGCACAGCCCAGCTCTTCGATGCGCCCGAGCACCACCCGGTTTTCAAGCGGATCGATCTTCACCACGTAGTGCGGCTCGCCCAAGGCAATGCCCAAACCCTTTCGCTGGCCGATCGTGAACCGCTCGATCCCATCGTGCTGGCCGACGACACTCCCATCGGTCAGCACGAAGTTGCCGGCCGTCTGTGCGCCCGGCCGCCGCTGCTTCACAAACTGATCGTGCTTGCCGCTGGTGACGAAGCAGATTTCCTGGCTGTCCTTCTTATCGGCCACGCGCAGACCCGTCTCCCCCGCCATTGCGCGGATCTCGTCTTTATGGAAATCGCCGACCGGCAGCAGCATCCGCTTGAGGTAGTCGCGCTGAATGCCGAACAGCACGTACGTTTGATCCTTGCCAGGATCGACACCGCGAACCATCCGCGGAACGCCATCTGCTTCGCTGGAAGGAATCAGTTTCGCGTAGTGCCCGGTGGCGACGTACTCGGCCCCGATGCTGTCGGCATAGTCGAACAGCTTGCCGAACTTGATCCAGTTGTTGCACATCACGCACGGGTTCGGCGTGCGGCCACGGATGTACTCGTCGGCGAAGTACTCCATGATCTGGCCGAACTCTTGTTGCAAGTTCAGCGCATAGAAAGGTATGTCCATCCGGTCGGCTACGCGCCGCGCGTCGGCGGCGTCGGAAGCACTGCAGCAGCCCTGCTTGTGGTCGGCCCTTTGGTTGAGGATCTGCAGAGCCGTACCGCCCCCAGGGGCATCCAGCTTGCATTCAGCCACGGGGCTCTCTTCGCCATGGCGCATAAAGACCCCAATGACGTCGTGACCGTCACGCTTGAGCAAATGGGCGGCGACACTACTGTCGACACCCCCAGACATAGCTAAAACAACGCGAGCCAATGCTACTTCCTGTGATTTCGCAATTTCTTTCTACCATCCGCGTTCATCCATGAAATCCGCGGTTCTCTCTTCTTTCTCCCTAGCATTTTAGAAAAGGCCCCCTTCTTCGAGACACCCCCGGCAGCGGCGGTGATCCGCGAAATGAGCAAATTTCGGCCAATTCGCCCAGGTTGTCACAGGGGTAGTCCCGCACGTACGATGGAACGCAGTACTCGACCCCCAGGATATCCCACGGAACATGGAGCTAGTTGATGCGTGCGATCCCCCTGCTGTTCGTTGGTTTGATCTCACTTCTTTTGCCTCACGGAGGAAACCTCGCTATGGCGCAAACGGCCACGGAAACCCCGTCCGATGACCCTAATCTCTGGCTGGAAGACGTCACCGGCGAAAAGGCTCTCGACTGGGTCAAAGAGCAAAACAAAGAAAGCACCGCGCAGCTGACCGAGTCAGAAGACTTTCAGCAGTTGCAAGAAAAAATTCTGAAGATCCTCAACTCGAACGAGCGGATTCCCTTTGTCGTCAAACGTGGTCCTTACTACTACAACTTCTGGCAAGACGGCGAGCATCCGCGTGGCCTGTGGCGTCGCACGACCCCTGAGGAATACAAGAAGGAGAACCCCAAATGGGACGTCATCATCGATGTCGATGCCCTCGGTAAGGAAGAAGGGGAAAACTGGGTCTGGCACGGTGTCTCGCTACTGCGGCCTGATTATCGTCACGCGATCGTGAAGCTCTCGCGCGGCGGTGCCGATGCCGACATCAAACGCGAGTTCGATATGGAAACGCGTGAGTTCGTCAAAGACGGCTTCTACCTTCCGGAAGCCAAGAGCCGTGTCTCGTGGAAAGATAAAGACACCTTGATCGTCGGTACCAACTTCGGCGAAGGCTCGCTCACCGACTCTGGCTACCCGCGGATCGTCAAAGAGTGGAAGCGTGGCACCGAACTGTCCGAAGCCAAGACGATCTTCGAAGGGGAAAAGAGCGACGTCAGCGTCACCGGCATCTACGACGAAACGCCTGGCTTCGAGCGTGAGTTCGTCAGCCGCGCGATCACTTTCTATACCAGCAAGCTGTGGGAAGTGAAAAATGGCGAACTGGTCGAAATCGAAAAGCCGGACGATGCCGAAGTGAACGTCCACCGCGAGTGGATCTTCGTCCAGCCTCGCAGCACATGGGAAGTGGGCGGCAAGACCTACGAGCCAGGTGCCCTGCTGGTGGGCAACTACGACGACTACATGGCTGGTAAGCGCGAATTCACCGTGCTGTTCGAGCCGACCGATCGCAAGTCGCTGGCCGGTTACAGCCCGACGAAGAATCACTTGATCGTCAACGAACTGGATAACGTCCGCAACAAGCTCTACCTGTGGACGCCGGGCAAAGATGGCAAGTGGAAGAGCGAGCCCCTGCCCGGTGCGCCGGAGTTCGGTTCGATCTCGGCCGGTGCCGTTGATGAAGAAGAGTCGGACGAATTCTTTCTGACCGTGACCGACTATACGCTACCCACCACGCTCTACCTGGGGACCTGCGGCGATGCCAAACTCGAAAAACTGAAGTCGCTGCCGGCGTTCTACGATGCTACAGGCATGGTGGTCGAACAGTTCGAGGCGACTTCGAAGGACGGGACCAAGATTCCTTACTTCCAGGTTTCGCACAAAGACTTGAAGCTCGACGGCAAGAACGCCACCCTGCTCTACGGTTACGGTGGTTTTGAAGTTCCACTGACTCCAAACTACTCGGCCACCACCGGCACGGCCTGGCTGACCGAAGGTGGCGTCTTCGTCGTGGCCAATATCCGCGGCGGCGGCGAGTTTGGACCGAAGTGGCACCAGGCCGCTCTGAAAGAAAACCGCCACAAAGCGTACGAAGACTTTATTGCCGTGGCCGAAGATCTGATTGCCCGTAAGGTTACCACGCCTGAGCATCTCGGCGTGATGGGTGGCTCGAACGGTGGTCTGCTGACTGGCAACATGCTGGTGCTGCGGCCTGACCTGTGGGGCGCGGTGGTCAGTCAGGTTCCGCTGCTGGATATGAAGCGGTTCCACATGCTGTTGGCCGGTGCCAGTTGGATGGGCGAATACGGTAATCCCGACGACCCTGAGCAATGGGAATTCATGCAGACCTTTTCGCCGTATCACCTGGTGAAGAAGGATGTGAAGTACCCCAACACGCTCTTCACTACCAGCACCCGCGACGACCGCGTTCATCCTGGTCATGCTCGGAAGATGGTTGCCCGGATGAAAGAGATGGGGCACCCAGTTCTCTACTACGAGAACATCGAAGGAGGCCACGCCGGCGCCGCCGACAACAAGCAACGCGCCTTCATGACGGCCCTGACCTACGAGTTCCTCAAACAGCAACTCATGGGCAAATAGTCTTTGCCTCATGTCCCCTCTCCCCGCCGGGGAGAGGGCTAGGGAGCGGAGCTGTAAACCGAATTTCCTTGTTGCTTCGTCCGAATAGGGCTTGGGTGCTTAGGGCTGGGCATACTTCTCGAAGAATTCACGCGCATTGTGGAGATGGTTTGATGAGTCTAACCACTCTTTTAGGTCCTCATCCGGAATGAATACCTCTTCCCACTCTTCATCGGCTCGACGAAAGAAGAGTCGCAAGCCACCGTCGACAGGAAAGATACGCTCATTCTTTCTTCGAACCACGAGAGTCGAGACTCGATTGCCGTAGACCTGCCAATCTTCGGGTTCCGTTCCTGTTTCCCCAAATTGGTCGTAGTAACCGATTCTAGGTCGGCCCCGGCTGAGCACCAAGCCCCAGCGATTGTCGTTGCCATTCGACATCGTGTACTCGTCGAGTCTGGGACCAAAGAAGTCAATCTCGGTATAGTTGATGAAAGCCAATATCACACCGACCATTCCTATCAGCAGCAGGAAGGTCCTGATGTTGAATCGAAATCGATTTGCCGACGGGGTATCGGGCATGAAATTACTGGCCTTCGATCCGAACGCGGTTTACCTGTAATTACAAAAAAAATGCGTAGCCCGAAATGGGCTACGCACAGTGTAACACGCGTTTCTTAGCGATGCCTGCTATCCGGCTTAGTGCAGTTCGACTGCCTGGCCTGGCACTGGGAACTGCTCGCAAAGCGTGGCAACTTCGCTGCGGATGCGACCGTGAACGGCGGCGTCTTCGGGGGCCTTCAAGGCTTCCAGGATCCATCCACCGATCGTCTTCATCTCGTCGGTCTTCATGCCGCGAGTGGTCAGGGCAGGCGTTCCGATTCGCACTCCGCTGGGGTCCATCGGCTTGCGCTCGTCGAACGGGATCATGTTTTTATTGACCGTGATGCCGCACGCACCCAGGGCGTTTTCGGCCGCGGTACCAGTGGTACCCACCGCAGTGACGTCGACCAGCATGAGGTGGTTTTCGGTGCCTCCAGAGACCAGTTTCAGGCCGCCGGACATCAGCGTGTCGGCCAGGGTCTTGGCGTTGTCGACCACTTGCTGAGCGTACTGCTTGAATTCAGGCTGCAGCGCTTCCTGGAAGCAGATCGCCTTGCCGGCGATGACGTGCATCAGCGGGCCACCCTGCGTGCCGGGGAAGACATTGCGGTTGATCAGCTTCTGGTGCTCTTCCTTGCACAGGATCAGACCGGAACGCGGACCACGCAGCGTCTTGTGGCAGGTCGTCGTGACAAAGTCGGCATACGGCACCGGGCTGTTGTGGATGCCACCAGCGACCAGGCCTGCGTAGTGAGCCATGTCGACGAACAGCTTCGCTCCGACGTCGTTGGCGATCTCGGCGAACTTTTCGTGCGGGATTTCACGCGGGTAGGCGGATGCACCGGCGACGATCAGCTTCGGCTTGTGCTCTTTGGCCAGCTTGGCGATCGCGTCGAAATCGAGCCGGTGCGTTTCGCGATCGACACCATAGCTGATGAAGTTGTACAGAATGCCGCTGACGTTCAGCTTCATGCCGTGCGTCAAGTGGCCACCGTGGGCCAAGTCCAAACCGAGGATCGTATCGCCGGGCTCGACCGCCGTTAGGTAGACGGCGAAGTTGGCCTGGCTACCGGCGTGGGGTTGAACGTTGGCGTGCTCGGCACCGAACAGCTGTTTGGCGCGGTCGATGGCCAGTTGTTCGATCACGTCGACATGTTCGCAGCCGCCGTAATAGCGACGACCGGGGTAGCCTTCGGCGTACTTGTTGGTCAGCACGCTACCGACGGCCTGTTGGATGGCGGCACTGGTGTAGTTTTCCGAGGCAATCATTTCGAGGCCGTCTGCCTGACGTACCTGCTCGGCCTGGATTGCTGCCCAAACTTCGGGATCGTTTTGCTTGATTAAGTTCATGCCAGCGTTGTGGTTGAGACCTAGTGAGACCCCCAGAGCATACCCGAGCCCCGGAAAGAATATTGAATTGTCGGAAAGCGTCTGCCGTTCGTCAACGGGCACAGATGCCGCAGCTTTTGACCCATACAGATACCGCCTACGCGTAGGATAGTAAGCCGAGAGACGTTTGAGGCCGAAAAAGCGACACCTACCGAAGATCACCCACCGCCACCAGGAGCCCTTCCTATGAACCAGCCCAGCGACCAAAGCCCCGTGAACGACCCAGTCAAGGAGATTCGCAAGTGGGAATCGTACACTCTTCTCGCATTATCCTGTGCTTTTCTAGGCATGTTCCCAGGGTTTGGCGTTCCCTTGGTGATGGCGGCTATCGTCTTCGCGTTCATTAGCCTTAATCGCATCCACGACGACCCTACCATCCCCGGCAAACCAGCGGCACTGATCGCCCTATTGCTAGGCATGTTGGAGGTGCCTTACCAGTTTTGGTGCCTCGGACACATGTTGCACCAGATACGCATGCTCCCCTAAATTGGAGCGGGAATTCGCTACCGAAAGACCTCGCAAAGAGAATGCGCATCAGGCACAATTAGGCACATCGGAGCAAAACAGGCTTCGGGTGCTAACCTCATCTTTGCCAAGGTCCTAGCGATGAATGAGTCCAATCCCTTCAATTCGCCTCCAACCGACCTCGACGGCTCGACCGAGGTCCGACCGCTAGACACCTCTGGAGACGGCACGGGTGGCCTGATCCCCTATAAGAACCCTGCTGCCTTGGCCGCCTACTACCTGGCCATCGTTGGTCTATTCCCCGTGATTGGCATCTTCGCGTCGATCCCGGCCTTCGTGCTGGGGATCATGGGGCTCCGAAAACGGGCTCAGAACCCAGCGGTTAAGGGCTCGGTGCATGCCTGGATCGGAATCTTGCTGGGGGGCTTTGCGACGCTGGCGAATTTGTCGTGTATTGGCTCGATTGTGTTTGGACTGATTGCTGGGGCCTCACGGTAGCTACCACGGTTCTTGCTCCATTCCGTCCCACTCGATTTCACAATGGGGCAGTTCGGCCTGAAGTTGGTCGACTCCCTGTTTGGTGACTTGCGTTTCGTAGAGACAAAGAATTCGCAGCGATTTGATCGAAGCTAAATGAGCGAGGCCTGCATCGGTGACGTCGACATTTAGTGAAATATCGAGGTGCATCAAGTTGGGCATCCCGCTTAACTCTTGTAGGTCGGCATCGGTTAAATCGAGTTCATAGAAGTTAATGCCTTCGATGGTTGGGCACTCGGCGACGGCTTTTAGAAACTCTGTGCGTACCACGCCACGATTGTCGTCTTCCCAAGAGTCCCATGTGAAGTACACAGCGTATGCGTCGAGACCCACGAGGTTTGGGTAATCGGCAAGCCTTGGGGGATGATCCAGGTTGAACTCACTAAGCCGAATGACCTTGACCGAAGACTTTCCGGGAAAGGCATCGATATCGGCCGATTTCCATGGCTCAATGACGACCAGGCGATCACCCCAACTCCAAAACTTATTCCCGGTAAGGGAGCGGAGCCAGTAGGGACCAAACGGCTCCCACTCAAAGAAAGAAGAGCTCGTATCGACATCCTCAGAGACGAGGGCACGAAGCTGGTCCTGTTGCAGGCGATAGCTATACGTCCCGTAGCCCAGCACACACGCTATTGCCAGAAGAAGCATCGCCACGTTTGCCAGACCGAATCGGTATCTGTACTTCGTAAGGTGCCGATGGACGAGCCAACCGATCAACAGCGAGCCCATGATAACGGTCGCGATGTTTGCGCTCAGTTTCCACCCGTCAACTTCGGGAGAAACGCCGATGATCCAGGGGCTCAGCGGTTTACCCCAATTGGCTGCCACCGATGGCGGGCCAAGATGTTTCAGGAACCGCCACGGCCAGCCGTGGGCAACGTACTGCGTGTAGCACTCAAAGTGTGGCCCATATTTGCCGTTATTGAGAATGCCGGGACCGACGATCGGCTCCCCTGGCACATTCAAAAAGACCCCCATCGCGAAGGCCATCACCGCGACCACGATCGCCACGGCATGCCATCGGTGTCGGGCAGGTTTCTCGTCGTCGGATTTAGGCGAGTCATTCGTCACAATAGCGGCTTACATTTCGAGCAATGCGATGGGTGGAGCATCGCTCGAAGTGTAATGCAGCGTGAGGTGGCGGTCACGCGTTTTTCACGTCTTAAGGAAAGCCGCCAGTTCTGTCTCGGCGGAATGGGCCGATGGCCGCACCAGTTGAGCGACCAGTTCTCCATCCTGCAAAAGAACGAGCGTTGGCCAGAGTTTGACTCGGAACGATCGGCCGAGGACTTTCCCTTTGCCGTCGGCGACCCGGATGTGCCGCACGTTTTCGGCACCCGAAAGAAGCGACTGAAGCGACGGGGAAAGTTCCTGGCAGTAAGGGCACCAATTGGCTCCGAAATCGAGGACGACCTTCCCGGTCGTCCGGTTGATGTCGTCCTTGGTTGGAGCGTCCTCGTGATAGTCGGGATCGTATGGCATCATTAATCTCCACATTAAAAGTTAGTGGACGGGAATGATGGCAGTCACTGCCCGCATCGTAAATGCCGCGATACTAGGTGTATTCCTGTTTCGTCGGTTTGATAATCAGTTCGGCCACGTGGGCCCGCGGTGGCAAGTGGCAAATTGCCAAAACCACTTCGCTGAAGTCTTCCGGCTGCAACATCCGGGCACGGTGTTCGGCGGTCGGTGCGCTGGGACGCTGGGCAAGGATTGGGGTTTCGACTTCGCCAGGGTAAATGTTGGTAATGCGAACCCCTTCGGCGGCGACTTCGTTTCCGATCGCGGTGCCCAGAGCCGTCATGGCGAACTTCGACGCACAGTAGGCAATGCCCCCCAGTGCATAGGCTCGTTTGCCGGAGATGGACGAGATGTTGATGATCAGCCCGTCCTTCCGTTCTCGCATCGGAGGGAGTGCTTCATACATCAGATTGTATCCGCCAGTGGCATTGATCTGCATCACCTGATCCCATTGTTCTGGGGTCATTTCGGCCATGCTGCGGGTTTTGATATTGATGCCGGCGGCGTTGACCAGAATATCGACAGGCCCCAGAGTCTTCGTAACGAACTCGAACAGCCCCTTCACGCTGGCCCGGTCGGCTACATCGACGCTGTGGCAGTGGATCTCGGCATCGCTCTCGGCAGCGACCTGCTCAAGGACGTCGAAGCGGCGGCCTGCGATGGCGACTTTTGCTCCATCGGCGGCCAGCGACAGGGCAATTGCCTTGCCGATCCCCGACCCACCACCAACAACCAGAGCGACTTTTCCTTCAAGCGACATGAGCAAGCGCCTTCCAAATCAAAAAAACAAGTTTGCAATCCAAGGGTTCAAAAACGGCCGGTCCCCTGGTGATGATACCGAAGAGGGGATCTGCTACAGAGGACACAGAGAGCACTGAGGGAAGGTTTTTGACCACGGTTTGCACGGATGAACACGGATAAGTGGTATGGAATATGGGATGCCACGGGCGGCAGCCTCATTTCAGCTTTTCCTCATCCGTGATATTCGTGTAATCCGTGGTTAATCTACTTCTTTTCCTGGCTTTCCCTCGGTGTGCTCTGTGAGCTCTGTGGCTAAAACGCACCTCAGGCATCGGCCCGGGCGGGCACTATGCCGATTGGGTCGCCTTTTGCGGCAGGCCGAATGTCGTTATCCTAAACGCTGCGCGATTTCGAGAAAATCGGACACGCGACATTCATCAATTCCGCGAAGACATGTTTCCCCAGGGTAAGAGAACGATGGGACTATTCACTGGTAAAAAAGGCCTGATCGTTGGCGTTGCAAACGGAAATTCGATTGCCTGGGGCATCGCCCAGAAAATTATGGAAGAAGGGGGCGAGTGCGGCTTCACTCACCTGCCAGATCGCGCAGACGATGAACGCAAGAAGAATCGTCGCCGCGTTTCGCAGCTGACCGACAGCTACGAGCAGGCCAAGTTCCTGGTTCCGCTGGACGTTCAGTCGGATGAAAACATTGCCGAAGTGATCAAGACGACCGAAAGCGAACTGGGCAAGATCGACTTCCTGCTGCACTCGGTGGCGTTCGCTTCGCTGGATGACCTGCGTGTGCCAACCGTCGAATGCAGCCGCGAAGGCTTCAAAATGGCCATGGACATCAGCGCCTACAGCCTGATCGCGTTGACCAACGCAGCTCGTCCGATTCTGAACGAGGGTGCTTCGGTCTGTGCGATGACCTACTTCGGTGGCGAAAAAGCGGTGCCTGGCTACAACATGATGGGGGTCTGCAAGGCCGCTCTGGATAGCATCGTGAAGTACCTGTCGTTCGACATGGGCGAATACAATGTCCGCGTGAATGCGATCAGTGCCGGTCCGTTGAAGACCCTGGCCAGCAGTGCCGTCGGCGCAAAGGAAATGCTCGATCTGTACGCCGCCGTTTCGCCACTGAACCGCAATATTACGATGGAAGAAGTCTCGAACGCCGGGGCTTTTCTGCTTTCGAGCCTGGCCGGCGGCATCACCGGCGAGATCATGCACGTCGACGCTGGGTACAATATCATGGGCAGCCCTGGCCGCATGGCGACCCAGTACAAGGCCATGCAGGATCAACTGGAAGGCAAGTAGTGCTTGCCCTGCCTGTTAACAGCTAAACGAACAACAAACGCCGCGAATGTTTCGCGGCGTTTTGTTGTTACGAGCTTTGTGGGGATGTCGGGAAGCGGCTTCTCAGGAAGAGCTTTTCCCAGAAGTTAGCTGGCCGCAGACGTGGGTCGTCCGGGGAGATGCGGTGGCACTTGCCGCGGCGGGTACGGCAGATAATGCCGTCCGGGTCAACACTTTCGACAATCCAGTATTTGTCAACCACGTAGGTGTAGTATTCCCCCCGAGATTCTGGCTCGATGTCGTGCGCCCTGGGACCAGGGCTCGTTGTGTGTTTTGTCTTGGTATAGACGACCACATCGCCGGGGCGAATCATCGAAACACTTTCCGAGTTAAGGGCACGATGGGGACTCTCCTCCTGGAATCTCCCTAAATTAAAGTTATCTCGTGGTTGAATTCACGTCAATCTGAACCATTTTTTGCTGGCCATTTCCCAGGAAAGGCATGGCAGTTGCATCGCTTCTAGTGACTTGTTTTTGTCAGACGTAACAAAAAAGGATGGAAAATTGAGTTTTCTATCCGCTAAAATAAAAGTCTCGTCTGACAACGCTGCGTGGTATTAACCCCACTTCTCGCAGGAGGAACTTTGCATGTCGATTCCTACTTCGACGACTGCGCCAACCGCACCGACGCTAACGGCGCGCGACTTCATGGCTACCAAGCTGATTTGCCTGAGCCCGGATGAAGATGCTTTGGCCGCCATTCGAAAATTGCTACACTACCGAATTTCCGGGGCTCCGGTGGTCGACAGCGAAGGAAACTTTTTGGGGATCTTTTCCGAAAAGACTTCGATGCGTTTCCTGCTCGACGCTGCCTATTCCCAGCTCCCCTCGAACCGGGTCGGGGCGTTCATGAACACGGATATCGCTCGGTTGATCACTGCCGATACCGATTGGCTCAGCTGTGCTCAAATCTTCTTGTCCACTCCTTATCGGCGGTTGCCGGTATTGGAAGGGACCAAACTGATTGGCCAGGTTAGTCGCCGCGATCTGCTCAATGCCGCGATGCAGATGATCGATAAACGCGATCGTCGCAGCGGCAAGTTCGTCATGTACTTCAGTGCTTTGATGGAACAGAACGACGCTCCGGTCGACTAACACTCGCCTGGCCCGCGTGCGAATTCCCCCAAGCCGTCGAATGTCCCCTGTTCGACGGCCGGGTTCGCTTCTCATAATGACGGCTCACAACTTCTTTTGCTGAAAGAGCCGTATGTTATTGGCCGTCGGGTTGATCCTTGTTGGTCTGGTGGCGTTGGTTTTAGGTGGGGAACTCTTGGTCCGTGGGGCTTCGGCTTTAGCGGCCTTTTTAGGAGTTTCTCCACTCATTATTGGCTTGACCGTGGTGGCCTTCGGCACCAGTGCCCCCGAGTTGGCGGTCTCGCTCAAAGCAGGCCTTACAGGTCAGGCCGATATTTCTGTCGGTAATGTGGTCGGCAGCAACATCTTCAACATCCTCTTCATCCTGGGCATCTCGGCGCTGGTTGCTCCGCTGGTAGTCCATAGCCAGCTGATCCGCCGCGAGCTTCCCTTGATGGTGATCGTTTCCCTGGTGACGTGGGGGCTGGCCTTTAACGGAACTCTGGGGCGAATCGAGGGCCTGGTCTTGGTCGCCGGCCTGGTCGTGTATGTCATTTGGTCGGTAATCGAAAGCCGGCGCGAATCAGCGGCCGTTGTCGAGGAGTTCGCCGAAGAGTTCGACAAGCCTCCGCGAACGAAGTGGGGACTTGCGCTGCAGCTATTGTGGATCGTGTTGGGGCTGATCGCGTTGGCGGTCGGTTCACGCTGGTTGGTCGATGGGGCTGTGATGATCGCCCGGCAGATGGGCATGAGCGAACTGCTGATTGGCCTGACAATCGTTGCCGTGGGAACCTCGCTGCCGGAAGTGGTGGCTTCGATTGCCGCTTCCCTTAAAGGAGAACGCGACATCGCCGTAGGCAATGTGGTGGGAAGCAACCTGTTCAACCTGATGTGCGTGCTGGGAATGACGGCTGTGATCGTCCCGGATGGTGTTCCGGTGGCCTCATCTGCCGTTTGGCAAGAGATACCAGTGATGATTGCGGCCAGCGCGATATGCCTGCCGATTTTCTTTACCGGTTATCGCATCGACCGCTGGGAAGGCGGGCTGTTTCTCGCGTGGTACGTGCTTTACACCGTTTATCTGGTGTTGGTGGCGATCGAATCACCGTTAGCATCAACCGTAGGAGTGGTCGCCTTGTTCGGCGGGGTTCCATTAACGGTTCTTATACTATTGGCTTCGCTTGCCTTCGCACGCAGCTCGGGGCCTGAAATGCCAGATGAGTGAAGGTGAAACGGTGTCAGTCGCCGTGGTGGCACCTCATTGCCGGTTGCAGCTATGTCTAGTAAAATTCGCGGTTTACCCTATCTTGCCGACCTGATCTGGAAGTAGGAAGGCGCAGACGGTTCCCCATCTCGATTCGGTGGAAAAGCATGAGCACCAAGAAGAACTTAATTGTTGCCCAAAGTGGTGGTCCCAGTCCCGTAATCAATAACACCCTTCGCGGTTTGGTCGAAGCGGCATTGCAGACGGACAACATTGGGACGGTCTATGGTGCCCATCATGGGATCGAAGGGGTTCTCAAAGAAGAACTGATCAACCTGACCGATCAGCCGGCCGAAGAGATCTCGCTGCTGCGTTACACACCTGCTGCTGGTTCAATTGGTACCTGCCGTTACAAGCTGAAGGATTGGCAGAACGAAGATTTCGATCGCTGCATCGAAGTGTTCAAGGCCCACAACATCGGTTACTTCGTCTACATCGGCGGCAACGACTCGATGGACACCGCCAACAAGATCGCCAAGATGGCCCAGGATCGCGGCCTCGATCTGATCGGCATCGGCGGACCGAAGACGATCGATAACGACGTCGGCGACAGCGAGTTCAAGCTGATCGACCACACGCCTGGTTACGCTTCGACGGCCAAGTACTGGATGCACATGATTCAGTACGCCAACGAAGAAAACCGTGGTAGCTCGCCAGCCGACCCGGTGCTGGTCATGCAGGCCATGGGGCGCAAGATCGGTTACATCCCCGCTGCCGCTCGTTTGGCCGACCCCAAACGCGAAATGCCGCTGCAGATCTACATGGCCGAGTCGCCATGCTCGCTGGAAGAACTGCACGAGAACGTCAACAAACAGCTCCGTGAAGATGGCCGCTGCATCGTGGTCCTCAGCGAAGGGTTCGACGTGGGCGACATCGGTGCCCGTAAAGACTCGTTCGGTCACACCAGCTTCAGTGCCAGCAGCATCACCGTGGCTCAGATCGTCACGAACTACCTCAACGATCAAGGCCTCGCCGTCAAGGGTGCGGCTCGTTGTAACGTCAGTGGTACCGACCAACGCCACGCGATGGCTTATGCCTCGTCGGTCGACCTGGACGAAGCTTACCACGCCGGTGAAATGGCAGCTGTGCTGGCCTCGACCGGTCAGTCGGGCTACATGTCGACGATCTTGCGAAACGAAGGAGACGTCTACAGCGTTCGCTACGACAAGGCACCTCTGTCAGAAGTTGCCAACAGCGAACGTACCTTCCCCAAAGAATGGATCGCCGCCAACGGTTACGACGTAACCGACGAATTCGTCAAGTACGCCAAGCCGCTGTTGGGCGAAGGAATGGTCAGTCTGCCGATGATCGATGGTCGTCAGCGGATGACTCGCCTGCAGAACCTGTACGCCGAGCAAAAGCTGCCAGCGTACGTGCCGCAGGCCGATCGCCAGGAAGCTCCGAAGAAGTAACATCGCGTCGACTTCACACCCACATCAACCATCAACCGAAAGTAGCGAGAACGAACGACCATGGTCTATCAGATTGAACCGAAGCAAGAGTTTCTTGTCGGCATCGACTCGGATGGTTGCGTCTTCGACACGATGGAACTGAAGCACAAAGAATGCTTCATTCCGAACATCATCAACTACTACGAACTGCAAGGCGTCAGCAAGTACGCTCGCGAAGCCGCCGAGTTCGTCAATCTGTACTCCAAGAGCCGCGGCATCAACCGCTTTCCGGCTCTGGTCGAAACGCTGGAATGGCTGCAGAAGCGTCCAGAAGTGATCGAACGTGGCGCGAAGATCGAAATCCCTGCTTCGTTGACCAAGTGGATCGCCGAAGAAACCAAGCTGGGTAACCCCGCACTGGAAGCCAAGGTCGCCGAGTCGAACGACCCAGATCTGGCCCACTGCCTGAAGTGGTCGAAGGCCGTTAACGAAACGGTCGCCGGCATGGTTCGCGGCGTGGCCCCCTTCCCTTCGGTTCGTAAGTGCCTGGAAAAGCTGACCGGCAAGGCCGACATGCTGGTCGTTTCGGCCACGCCAAACGACGCTCTGAACGACGAATGGGAAGAGCACGACATCCGTCAGTTCGTGACCGAAATTTGCGGCCAGGAGGCTGGCAACAAGAAGGAAACGTTGACCAACGCGACCAAGTACAAGCCAAACCAAACGCTGATGATTGGCGATGCTCCTGGCGACTACAAAGCAGCCGTTGCTAACGACTGCTTGTTTTATCCGATCAACCCAGGCGACGAAGAAAACAGCTGGAAGCGATTCTACGACGAAGGAATTGATAAGTTCCTGAATCTCGAATTCGCTGGCGATTACCAAAAGGCATTGCTCGAAGAATTCGATCGCTACCTGCCAGAAAAGCCAAGCTGGCCTGTTGTCGGCTAAGTAATCAACCGAGGCGGCATAACCTCGCACCGCGTCCATCTCTTGTCCCCTCTCCCTTCCCAAGGGAGAGGGGACTAACAGTACAACTGATTCCCGTTAATTCTCAGAGGAAAGAAACATCATGTCCGATGCTTCCTGCGATTTTGGTTTGATTGGTCTCGCCGTGATGGGCGAAAACCTGGCCCTGAACGTCGAAAGCCGCGGTTACAAGGTAGCCGTCTACAATCGAACTACCGAGAAAACGGATGAATTCATTCAAGGTCGTGCCGCCGGCAAGCAGTTTGTCGGTTGCCACGACTTGAAAACGATGGTCGCTTCGCTGAAGCGTCCTCGTAAGATCATGATGCTGATCAAAGCCGGGCCAGCGGTCGACGCCGTGATCGAAGAACTGCTTCCTTTGATGGAACCAGGCGACATCATCATCGACGGCGGTAACACCCACTACGCCGACACCGAACGTCGTACCAAATACGTCGAAGAAAAGGGCCTGCTGTTTGTTGGTTCCGGTGTTTCCGGCGGAGAAGAAGGGGCGTTGAAGGGCCCCAGCTTGATGCCCGGTGGTAGCGAAGCTGCCTGGCCGCACATCAAGGAAATCTTCCAGGCCATTTCCGCCAAGGTGGGACCGAACGAAGACATTCCTTGCTGCGAATGGGTTGGTCCTCGTGGTGCCGGTCACTACGTGAAGATGGTGCACAACGGCATCGAGTATGGTGACATGCAGTTGATCTGTGAAGCCTACTTCCTGCTGAAGCACGGTCTGGGGCTGACCAACGACGAACTGTACGACGTCTTCGATCAATGGAACAGCGGTGACCTGCAAAGCTACCTGATCGAAATCACCCGCGACATCTTCAGCGTGAAAGATGACGACGGCGATGGCTACCTGGTCGACAAGATCCTGGACGTCGCTGGTGCCAAGGGGACCGGCAAGTGGATGAGCCAACTAGCTCTGGACCTGGGCGTGCCTAGCACCCTGGTAACCACGGCTGTGTATGCTCGTGGTTTGTCGGCTGCCAAGGAAGCCCGCGTTCGTGCCAGCAAGGTGCTGACCGGCCCCAGCGGCAAGACTTCCGAAGATCGTGCCAAGTTCATCGAACAAGTTCGCGAAGCATTATACGCCTCGAAGCTGTGCAGCTACGCTCAAGGTTTCGTGCAGTTGCAAGCCGCTTCGGCCGAGCATGATTGGGACCTGAACTACGGCGACTGTGCCCTCTTGTGGCGTGGTGGCTGTATCATTCGTGCCCAGTTCCTCGATCGCATCAAGGAAGCGTTTGACAAAGACGCGAACCTCGAAAACCTCCTCTTGGATCCGTACTTCACGGAGGCGGTTACCAAGGGACAAGACGGCTGGCGAGCCGTGGTCAAAACGGCCATCGACCTGGGTGTTCCGACCCCAGCATTCGCTGGTGCTTTGGCCTACTACGATGGGTACCGCAACGCACGACTGCCAGCCAACCTGCTGCAAGCCCAACGCGATTACTTCGGTGCTCACACGTTCCAGCGAATCGACAAGGAAGGAACCTTCCATGCCGAATGGCTGCAGCGTCGTCGCGAGCCAAAGTCCTAATCGCCTCTAGCTAGCCGATTTACATTTCTAACTCTCCTGCCACAAACTCCCAGGCCGTTTGGGTGCCTGGGAGTTGTAGAAAAAGATCGATCGCGAGCAATGGCAACTGATTTCCTCACCAAAATGTTCGGACTCGATGGTCAAGTTGCCGTCGTTATCGGGGCATCTGGAGTCCTGGGTGGTGCCATCGCCGAAGGCCTGGCCTCTGCCGGCGCTACCGTGGTGGTTAGTGGGATGAATCCCGAACGCGGTGAAAGCCGTGCCAAGCGAATCTCCGCTGCCGGCGGCAAAGCCGAGTTCATCGCCGCAGATACTCTCTCACGCGATTCGCTGGCCGAACTGCGTGATAAGTGCCTGGAGAAATACGGGCGGGTCGACATGTTGGTCAACTGTGCCGGCGTGAACTCTTCGGTTCCTTACGAAGAGATCACCGACGAAGATTGGCAGCGCGTCATCGACACCAATCTGACCGGCACTCACCTGGCATGCCAGGCTTTCGCCCCGACGATGGCCAAGCAGAAGCAAGGGGGCGCGGTGCTGAACATTGGTAGCGTGACGGCTCACTTGCCGCTCTCGCGAGTGTTCGCCTACTCGGCATCGAAAGCGGCCGTCGAGAACCTGACCAAGAACTTGGCTCGCGAATATGCGACCCAAGGGGTGCGATTCAATACGCTCTGCCCTGGCTTCTTCCCAGCCGAGCAGAACCGTAAGATCCTGGATAAACAGCGGGTCGATAACATCATCGGCCAAACGCCGATGGCTCGCTTCGGCGAACCGGAAGAACTGGTCGGCACCTCGATCCTGCTGTTATCGCAAGCCGCCGGCAGCTTTGTCACCGGTGCCACCGTGTACGTCGACGGCGGTTTTACGGCGATGCGATTTTAGGCCCCAGTTTCGGGGTTATTGCCCAGCAGCCGACCGGGCATAATGGGCCGACATGGCGTAAGCCGCTTGTGTCGGCTCGTGAGAAGTAAGACAGTCGCGTATTCGTGCTGTTGGCGACCTTGGGGCTTTTCCCGACACGCCGCGGTGCATGGAACAGGAATAGCCATGTCTCACACAATAGTCATCTTTGGTGCTTCGGGGGATCTGACCAGTCGCAAGCTGATCCCGGCTCTGTATCTGCTCTCCAAGAAGAAGCGTCTGCCGGAAGGGACGCGAATTGTAGGCATGTCGCGAACCGAGTTTTCGCACGATGCCTGGCGGGACGAACTGAAGAAGAGCACGCAGAAGTTCACCGACTCGAAATTTGAAGAAGAGTCGTGGAACAAGTTCGCCGCCAACATCTACTATCACCCCGGCGACCTGACTCAGTTGGAAGACCTGCAAGGGCTGAAGTGGCTGCTGGAAAAGCTGGAAGCGGGACCGGCTGAGCGAGTCTATTACCTGTCGACGGCACCACGGCTTTACATCGCTGCGATCGATAAGCTGGGAGAATCTGGCCTGGCGAATCAGGAAGAAGGCCCGCGACGTATCGTGCTGGAAAAACCATTCGGCTACGACCTGGGCACGGCCAAGAAGTTGAACACCGACGTCAATCGCGTCTTCCCTGAAGAGATGGTCTATCGCATCGACCACTACCTGGGAAAAGAAACAGTTCAGAACTTGATGGTGATGCGGTTTGCTAACTCGATCTTTGAACCACTGTGGAATCGCAACTACATCGACCACGTTCAGATCACCGTGGCCGAAGAAGTGGTTGTGGGACGCCGTGGCGGTTACTACGATCAGGCCGGCGTGCTGCGGGACATGTTCCAAAACCATCTGCTGCAACTGCTGATGGTCACGGCAATGGAAGCTCCCGTTCGCTTCGACGCCGACATGGTGCGGGATGAAAAGGTCAAGGTCCTGCAGGCTATCCGCCCGATGGCCTCGGAGGAAATCGCCAATGAAACGCTTCGCGGGCAGTATGCCGGCTACCGCCAGGAAGAAGGCGTGCCGCGCGACAGCCAGACCGAAACATTCGCTGCCCTGCGGCTGTGGGTTGATAACTGGCGCTGGAATGGCGTGCCGTTCTATTTGCGTAGCGGCAAAGGGATGTCATGTCGCACGACCCAGATCGTCATTCAATACCGTCATCCACCCCACTCGCTCTTCGGTCAGAAATCATACGTGGACGCATGTCGCCTGGTGATGCAGATTCAACCTGCGGAAGGTTTGCAGCTGCAGATCCAGACCAAGGTGCCTGACTCAGGCATGATGACACGCACCAGCCCGCTGGACTTTCGCTTCTGCAAAGAGTTTCAGGGGGAAATGCCCGACGCGTACCAGCGATTGCTATTGGATGCGATCCAAGGGGATGCCAGCCTGTTTGCACGCAGCGACGAAGTGGAATTGGCCTGGGGGATCATCGACCCGATCATCCAGACCTGGCGAAGTGAGAAGGCCCCGACACTGCACCTGTACGAGACCGGCTACTGGGGACCAAACGAATCGAACGACTGGATGGCCGAGCATGGCCGGCAATGGTTCGACGTCTGCCCTATTCTGCACTAAGATCAGACCAAGAAATAAAAACGGGGCCGAACGGTTGGGGCAGGTAACCATTCGACCCCTTCATCGTCGCTGGTGATCTCAGGAACCAGCGACGTGTGCTCACGAATGTTTCTGGCTGGGGTAATTCAGTTCATGAAACAGTTCTATATGAGCACTTATCGACCACCCAATGGGCGGCCTTTACTGAAGTTCAAAAATTCCTCGGTGCGCGAAAACATTCTCTTGATGCAAATATCAATAGTTGGCGGAAAGTCACACTATTCGCTGGCGGCACAGCTGATATCTTGGTGATAAACGGCACCGGTTGAATCGATTTTCGAGGTATTAACGGCCCTATGGCCCTACGACTTGGCAATTTAGAGCTTGATTTCCCGCTCGTACAAGCTGCTCTTTCTGGATACAGCGATATGTCGATGCGCGTCATCGCGCGTCGTATGGGTGCCTCCTATACCATCTGCGAAGTGATGCTCGACAAGTTCCTGGTCGAGCTGAACGACCGGAAAAAAAATCGCCACTTCCTGTCAATTGCCGACGAAGAACACCCAGTCGGGGGGCAGTTGATGGGGGCCGAGCCAGAGCAGTTTGCTGCTGGTGCTGCCAAGCTAGTGGAAGCTGGCTTTGATGTGATCGACATCAACTTCGGCTGCCCGGTAAAGAAGGTATTAGGGCGTTGCCGTGGCGGGTTCCATTTGAGCCAGCCGGACGTGGCCCTCGACATCGTACGCCGCACGCGAGAAGTCGTTCCCAGCGAGATGCCGCTAACGGTGAAGATGCGTCGTGGGATCGACGACACCCCAGAAAGCCGCGACAAGTTTTTCGAGATTCTGGATGGTGCGTTCGAGATCGGAGTGGATGCCATCACGGTGCATGGCCGCACGGTCGAGCAGCGTTACATCGGACCCAGTCGCTGGGAGTTCCTGGCAGAAGTAAAGCGGCACGTCGGCGACCGCACGATCCTAGGCAGCGGCGACTTGTTCTCGGCTCAAGACTGCTTCGACATGATCAACGAGACCGGTGTCGACGGCGTGACTGTCGCGCGGGGTGCGATTGGCAATCCGTGGATCTTCCAACAGGCCCGGGCCTTGGCTGCGGGCCTGCCTCTGCCTCCACCGCCAACCACGTTCGAGCAACTCGAGATCATCGAGGAGCATCTGCGGCTGGTGGTCGAACTGTACGGCGAAAGCAAGGCAATGACCAACTTTCGTAAGTTCGGTGTGAAGTATTCGTTCTTGCATCCGCAAGTAGAAGACGTACGATCAAAGTTCGTTCGTATCCGCGAGATGGCCGACTGGGAAGCAATTCGCGACGAGTTCTATACCGTCGATCAGCCGGGGCTGTACCTCTCGGCTGATATCCACAACAAACAGGTCAATTGCTCGGCTGGTTAGCCAATGCCTGGTTGATTTCGCGCTGAACGTGTTCGTTCTCTTCAACCGGCTGCCGCTGCGATAACTGCTGCAACGCTTCCGGGAAATGGTGCTTGCCCAACGCCCAGGCCGAGGCCCCGCGGACGAGCCACTCTGCGTCGCTTAGTCCGCGTGAGAGTGCTGGCAGATTGTCGGTATGGGGCTGATTGCCTAGCACGATCGCCGCGTTGCGCAGGATGCCGCGGCGCTTCGTTCGCCAGAGCGGCGTCTTTCGGAAGTGATCGCGAAAGTCGTCGTCGGTCATCGTGTACAGTGTGCGGAGATCGAGTGGTGCCCGTTCGCTGGCTGGAAAGAAGGCCGCGTGCGACGAGGCGGGCGACTTGTTGTTCCATGGGCAAACATCCTGGCAAACATCGCATCCGAAGACCCAGTCGTGCATGTCGTTGCGAAGCTCGACAGGGATTTCGTCGCGCAGCTCAATTGTCAGGTACGAGATGCATCGCGTCGCATCGAGCACGCCAGGCTTGGGAAACGCGTCGGTCGGGCAGGCACTCAGGCACGCCGTGCATGTCCCACAGTGGCTGGCGCTGTGAGGTTCGTCGTAATCCAGTTCTCGGTCGATCAATATCGCGGCGAGAAAGAACAGGCTGCCGAGTTGCTTGTTGAGCAGCATCGTGTTCTTGCCAATCCAGCCGAGGCCGGCCAGCTGGGCGAATTCCCGCTCTAGAAGAGGAGCCGTATCGACCACGCCGCGAACGCTGGCCTCAGGCTCCCACTGGGCGATCGCCTTCTTTAACAGTTTGAGCCGAGCATGGATCCAGTCGTGGTAGTCGAGCTCGCCGAATGCATACCGCGACACCCTCCCCTGCCCTGGGGCCAGCGGCGGAATGGGCTGGCTTTTGTAATTGAGGGCCAGCATGACGATGCTCTGTACCCCTTCCAGCACGTGTTTGGGGTGGGCGTAGGCGTCGCGGCGGTCTTCCAGGTACTGCATTTGGCCTGCGTAGCCGGCGTCGAGCCAGTCGTGAAAGCGATGCAAT
This sequence comes from Blastopirellula marina, assembly GCF_002967715.1. Taxonomy (NCBI): domain Bacteria; kingdom Pseudomonadati; phylum Planctomycetota; class Planctomycetia; order Pirellulales; family Pirellulaceae; genus Blastopirellula; species Blastopirellula marina. The sequence continues at coordinate 71,146 of NZ_PUIA01000069.1, read as the reverse complement.
CCGGTGGGGGTAACTGCCGGGCAAATGCCAATCGCCGAGAAGCCCAACTGGTGGGCCTCGTCACGGATCAAAGAAGTCAGATCTGTCGGGGAAGTGGGCACTTGTTCAAAACCAGCAAATGAATTTGCGTTCGTCTGGGGGCGTAATTAGGGTGAAATAATAAGGATTGAATTACCAAGGACGGGTTCTTCGGATTGATCACGCAAGGTGCTCTGAGATGCGCAAGGTAATCCTGGTGCTGTTGGCTGCGGCTATGACCGCAGGTTTGATTTCCACTCGCGAAGCGATGGCCGATGGTAACATCATCGTCCATAGTACCTCATCGGTCGGCTTCGGAAACAACTGTGGCCTGGGGTATGGCAATCGTTGGTCGTGGGGCCCTTACTCGCTCAATCGCTCGCTAGGCTATCTGCCGATGCCCCCTTACTACGCGATGCACCCACCGGTTTACTACTCGCATAACGTGGCCGTTCCTTACGGAATCAGCCCTTACCCAATTTCGTCGTACTCGCCGAGCGTCACCTACGTCGCCGAACGCACGATTCCGGAGCCACAGGTCGTCGTGAATCCTTACGTCGACCAAGACGTTGCTAGCAGCGAAGTTCCCGCCGAGCCGGCGATGAAGATCGTCGACGCAGAAGGGGAAGCCGTTTCGGTGCTGTCCCCTAAGGTTGTCACCAACGAGCTATAATCGCTCGGTCTAGCTGCGCGGAAACTTGAGGGATTTCTCTCAGGTTTTCGCAATTCGTCTTGTCGCTGGCTAGCAGTCTTTGGTAACCTCTCCCCGCCGTCAGCCAGTATGTTGTGGGCTGACGGGTCGGTTTGATTTCGGGAGGATGGCAATTTCCCAGGCAGGAAGCCGGAAAGTGGATGCCGTATCCGGAAAAGGATTTCCAATGAAAAGCCTCGTTATTGCAAGCTTTCTTTTGCTTTTGATGGTCGGCTGCCAGAACCAGCAGTCGCAGATGAATCCTTTTGCCGTCTACGGACCGCAGCGTCTTCCCCCTCCTGGCACGCAAACCTATGGGCAGCCTGCCCAGACGGCTCCCTATTATCAGGGGCCAGCTGCCGGCCAGGTTCCAACCATTCAAGGTGGCTACCAGACTAATCCGCCTGCCCAGTTCACGCCGCCACCGAACACCGCCCCTACCAACTCGCCGCCATCGAGCTATGGTTCGCAGCAGTGGCGTAGCGTGAGTGAGTCTTCCCCTAGCGGTACCACTAGCGGAAGCGTCGTGCCGGCCAGCTACACCGAAGAAGTGAACATGTCGACCTCGGCCAGCACCCCGGTGACTTCCCCTTCAACGACGACTGCGTCTGGCACCAGCACGAATCCGTACGTGCGCGGGATGCATGTCAACGAGGTAACTGAAGTAGTCCCCGTTCAGGCGGCCCCGGCCACCATGTTGGCTCCTCCGGCGACCTCGGCGATGCCCAGCACCAGCTGGTCGACGCCGACGCAGGGATACAGCAGCAGTACCAGTGGTTCGATCAGCCCGAGCCGAATTCCTTAGCTCTTGCTGTAAGTCATTGCGGCTTTCCAGTTTGCCACTTGACGATTTTGGTCGAGTGGGAAACGATAAAGCCCATGGATACTCTGCATCAATTCGACCTGACCGGCATCGAGCCGACCACTGAAGACCTGAAAGTGCCGCCCCTGAAGATCGGCGATATGGTCATCGATCCGCCGATTCTGCAGGCCCCCATGGCGGGCTTTACCAATTATGCGTTCCGGCAAATCGTGCGCGGTTATGGTGGTGTTGGCTTGCTCGCGACCGAAATGGTCAATGCCCGCGGGTTTCATTGGCTGGATGAGCATGAGGCTGAATTCCCTGATCGCTTATGGGGTGTCGAAGACGAAGCCCGTCCGCTGGCCGTTCAGATCTGGGACAATCAGCCCGAGGTAATGGCCAAGGTGGGACGCCGCCTCGTCGAAGAGTTCAAGGTCAGTGTCGTCGATATCAATTTCGGCTGCCCCGTGAAGCAGGTTACCGAGAAAGCCCACAGCGGTTCGTACCTGCTGAGTATGCCCGAGCGAATGGGACAGATCATCTCGAAGCTGGTCGAGGCATGTGCTCCGACGCCGGTCACGGCGAAGATTCGCCTGGGCTGTTCGATGGATTGCATCAACGCCAACGACATCGCCCAGGTCGTTGAAGAAAGTGGTGCGGCGGCCCTGACGGTGCACGGCCGCGTGGCGGCTCAGTTCTTCAAAGGGGAAGCCGACTGGGAACGTATCTCCGAGATCAAATCGCATTTGAAGAAGATTCCGCTGATCGGCAACGGCGACCTCGATTCGGCCGAGAAGGTTTACCGGGCGTTCCGCAACTTCGATGTCGATGGCGTGATGATTGCCAGGGCCTGTTTGGGGCGTCCGTGGTTGTTCGCTCAAGCCGCCGCGGCGATTGCCGGCAAACCGATCCCGCCTGAGCCAACCTTGGTCGAGCAGCGCGATTGCATGCTCAAGCATTACGACCTGGTGGTAGAACGATTCGGCGAAGGCAAGGGAACGCTGCTGATGCGGAAGTTTGCCTGCTGTTACGCTCAAGCAAAGCCTGGTGCACGCCACTTCCGCAAGCACGTAGCGAATGTCTCGACTCCGCAGGAATTCTACGAGGTGGTCGAGAAGCATTTCCCGATCGAGGCCCCGGCACCGGCCTGATGCGGTTTACCAGCCACAGTTGTGGTGGTGTTTCTGGACGTGCCACTGTTGGCCGTGGAAGTGGGGTCCGTGCGAGGCGATTGGTTCGTTGAGGGCCCGCTCGGTGTTGAGCATTCGCAGGTCGTCGCTAGTGTCGAACTTGCCGTCGATACCGGCACTGCGAATGGCGAACTTACCGTCGTCTTCCGGTTCGTAACGAACGGCGTTGCCGTACGCGTCTTCGAACTGTAGGACCAGCTTGTTGCCTTCAATCCCCTCGGGCAGTTGGTTGTTCTCTTGGCGGTACGATTCGATCTCGACGCAGGCCGTATCAAGGATCTGACGCGTCTCTTGGATCTTGGGGACTTCGACCTGATAGTGATGCACGGCATTAGCGGCCATGGCGATCGAGCCGATGCCGACTGCGACGATGGTTGTCCCGATCCCGCCGATGATCGTTCCGGCGATCGCAATGCCCCGCTTCTTGGCAAACAAGCCAAAGAAACTTAGCAGCAGGCCCAGCGGACATAGCAGGCCAAAGGTCATCAGCAGACCAAACAACGAAATCCCGAAGCCCCAAGCACCGAGGACATTCGTCGAGGAGGACTTCGTTTCGTGACACTGGCGAGTGCACATCGGACAACTTCCTTTTTCCGGGGGAGGAAACGTGGGAGATAAAATCGGATCTCCCACTTAGGAAGTCATTCGCGGCTTATTTGAATTTCTTGAACTCGCCGGCCTTATATTTTTGCCAGTACTCGCCCAGGGCACGTTTGACGGTTGGGGCTAACAGTATGGCCCCCATGATGTTAGGAAACGCCATGGAGAGGATCATGAAGTCGGAAAAATCGAGCACGTTGCTCAGTGGGAAGATGGGGCCCAGGAAAACGGCCCCCACGAAGATCGCTTTATAGAGCATCACACTGCGGGCACCGAACAGGCGTTCCCAGCAGCGTTCGCCGTAGTAGCTCCACGAAATAATGGTCGAGAATGCAAACAGCACGACCGCGACCGTCAGCACATAGGGGAACCAACTGATTTGGGCTTTGAATGCTTCCGAGGTGAGCTCGACCCCTTCAAAACCTTTGGTGTGAACCAAGGTCGGATCGTTCCAGGCACCGGTGATCAAGATAACCAACGCCGTCATCGAGCAGACCACGATCGTATCGATAAAGGGTTCCAGCAAGGCAACGAATCCTTCGCGGACAGGCTCGTCAGTTTTTGCAGCACTGTGGGCGATCGCGGCGCTACCGACGCCAGCTTCGTTGCTGAACGCGGCACGACGCACACCCAGCACGATCACGCCAAGAATACCCCCGCGGACCGCTTCAGGGTTGAAAGCCTCGGTGAAGATCATGGCGACCAGCGAAGGGATCTCCGTCACGTTGCTTAAAATGATCCACAAGCAGGCCAGGATGTAGATGATGCACATCGAGGGAACAATCTTACTGGCCGCCGCGCCAATGCGTTTGATACCGCCAATAATGACCGCCCCGACCAGGATCGCCATAACGATCCCGAAGCCAATTTTGAATTGACGCTCGAAGCCATCGACCCGGTTTTGCAGGGTCGTACGTTGGGCCTGTAGGACGGGGATTTGCTCCAGGTCTTTCGCTGCGGCAGCGGTTTTGAGTTGCTGCTGGACCTTGTCTAGTTGATCGATGTCGGAGTTCTGGACCATCTTCAGCACTTGGGAAGCGGCCTGATTTCCTTGGAACATGTTGCCGCCGCCGAAACTGGCCAGCACGCACATCACCGCGAAGACGATCGAAACCACGATGCCGATCGGTTTGAGACCGAACTGCTCGAAGGCGTTGACCAGGTAGTTCATCGGGCCACCTTGGATGGTGCCGTCAGGTTTGACCTCGCGGTACATCTGGCCGAGCGTACATTCGACAAACTTACTGGCCATACCAAAGAAGCCGCACAGCATCATCCAGAAGAACGCGCCTGGCCCCCCTTCTGTAACCGCTACGGTAACGCCGGCGATATTACCCAGGCCGACGGTGGCCGAAAGTGCCGAGGCTAATGCCTGAAAGTGCGTCACTTCGCCTGGTTCATTGGGGTCGTCGTAGGTACCGCGGACAACGGTGATCGCATGCGGAACACCCCAGAAGTTGACGAATCCAAAGTAGACGGTGAAGAAGACCGCGCCCCCTGCCAGCCAAATCACGACCAGGGGAACCCCTCCGTCATATTCGGTAAACAGGTAAGGCGTCTGAGGGCCGTTGGCGGCCGAATCAAGAGCCAGTTCGCCATGCTCGGCCATCTGCTTGATCTCTTCCGGCGACTTCCAATCGGCTGGGTCGGTGCTCAGTGCGGCGCGGACCTTGCGGACCGGACGGAACGAGTCAGGCTCGCCATCTTTGCCAGGGATCAGAACGTACTTGGCCGAATCGTTAATGATATACTTGACGTATTCAACCGGTCGAACGCGAGGTTTGCCGTCTTCACCTGGGCGAATCAAGTCGCCACGGCGGTACGGAACGCTTGGGCTGGCCGGTTTGATCGCGTTGCCTGTCTCGACCCAGGCGGTCGCTTCCTTCTCGGTTACCTCGTCGGGCATGTCTTCCGGCTTGCGAAGCTTGCTGTTCTCGGCCAATTGAAACGGTCCGTCGGTTCCTTCGTCACGCACATAGTACAGAACGTAGTTCTCTTGGACATATTGCCGCTCTTCAGGGGCGACCTTGTAGAAGAGCGTGGCGGCCATCTTGCCGACGATCCAGCCGAATGCACCATCGATGCGATCGAGTACCGGGACCGGCTCTTGGTCAACCAAATTGACCGGCGGCGGGTAGGTCGCTTCCGAAGAAGACTGCTCTCCGGCGTTATCTTCTGCCGCCGGTGTGTCTGAAGGAGGAGCATCCTGAGCCGAAACGAGGAAGCAACTTAGTGCGACCATCAATGCGACAAAGGTGAATACGGCCCACGGAAAAGTTCGTCGACTTGCGATCATGCAAATTTCCCAAACTGCCAACCTTCCTGATTCGGCATGGGGCTCGCCGGATGAATGAAGGTTGTTCTATTAGTCGTTCCGAAATGGATGAGCTAGGGCGATTAGGGGGCTGTAGTTGCCGCAAAGTTTAACCATTGTTCTGGTAAGGGGTTACGGCAACGCTTGTCGGGGAACCGCGATTTAACGAATATATACTTGTCAAAAATGCGATAATCCCTAACATTAGGGTACTGACACAACTTAGCGATACGGCTAGCAGATTGCCAGTCGTGAGACAGCGAATTTAAGCGAATGAGCACCAATTCCGCGCAAAATGACACACGATGGGCCAACGAGGTCTTCCCGACCGACTTGGTCGTGCTCGATCTATTGCGTCGGACTCCTTCCCTAACCACAGCCGAAATGGCCGTGGCTATGGAAGTGACCGCCACCGCCGTGCGGCAGCGTCTGAATCGCTTGATGGGGCAAGGCTATGTCGAGCGAATCTCGTCGAAAGCCGGCCGTGGTCGACCGACCCACAAGTATCGCTTGACCACCAAGGGTGAACGAAAGACCGGGGCGAACTATGCCGACCTGGCTTTGGCCCTGTGGGACGAGATTCGGTCCATTGAAGATCCCGAGGTGAAGCAAGGGCTCATTTCTCGGATCGCCAAGCGGCTGGTCGAGATGTACGCCAGCCAGATTCACGGCGAAGACGCCCACGAGCGGATTCACGACCTGATGGCCCTGTTCATCGGTCGTCAGATTCCGTTGGAATACGAAGAAGACACTGAGGGTAAGCCGGTGCTCAACGTGCTGGCTTGTCCTTATCCGGATTTGGCCGAGCAGGATCGAGCGGTGTGTGCCCTCGAGAAAGCGATGTTTGCCGAATTGGTCGGACAAAACATGAAGTTGAGCCATTGTCGGCTCGATGGCGAAGGCTGTTGCACTTACGAGCTGACCCAAATCGGCCCGGAAACGGAAAGCGTGTAACACATGACCAAGCCGTGGATTGAAGGCCGTTTCGAAGAGAACGTCATCACGACGACCATCGAACAGGCCATCAATTGGGGGCAGCAGGCAAGTATTTGGCCCATGACGTTTGGGCTGGCCTGTTGTGCGATCGAAATGATGGCTGTTGGGGCGAGTCGTTACGACATCGACCGCTTCGGGGCCGGAGCGTTTCGGGCCTCCCCTCGCCAAGCAGACTTGATGATTGTCGCCGGCACGGTCACCTACAAAATGGCCAGCCGAGTTCGGCGGCTTTACAACATGATGCCTGATCCGAAGTATGTCATCGCCATGGGTGCCTGCACCGTGGGTGGTGGTCCTTACTTCAAGTATGGGTATCACGTGGTCAAAGGAGTTGACCTGGTTGTTCCCGTGGACGTTTACGTTCCCGGATGTCCTCCACGGCCGGAGGCACTGTTGGAAGGGTTGATGCGAATCCAAGACAAGATCCGCGGACATCGCATCAATAATAAGAACGGCACACGCGTCGAAGACGAGTTGCCGGTTCCGCATCATTCCGGTTATGTCCAGGCGACAGGATCGGAAAACCCGCTGACCCAACATCAAAAGCATACTGGTAAATAACTTCCATGACGCCGCTTGCGGTGTCGCCTCCGTTGAGACTCAAGTAGAGCGAATAGTCACGAATGACCGACGTATTGAAGATTGAGAATTTACACGTTTCGGTAGAAGACAAGCCGATCCTCAATGGCGTGAACCTGGAACTGAAGCGTGGTGAAACGCATGCCCTGATGGGCCCTAACGGTTCCGGTAAAAGCACGCTCGGCTTTGCCGTCATGGGACATCCCAAGTACGAAGTGACCGAAGGTCGCATTCTGCTGAACGATGTCGACGTCACCGAGATGGAAGCGGACGAACGAGCCCGACTTGGCCTGTTCATGGCCTTCCAGCGGCCGATCGCCATCCCTGGCGTTCGCCTGGCCGACTTCCTGCGGCACGCAACGACCAACGTTCGCAATCCAGAACGTAAAGAAGGTGAAGACCTCATTCCGATGCGGGAATTCCGTAAGGAAATCAAAGAGAAGATGAACCAGCTTCAGATGGACACCGAGTTCGCTCGTCGTTACGTCAACGACGGCTTCTCAGGTGGTGAAATGAAGCGGGCCGAGATTCTTCAGCTGGCTATGCTGCAGCCGAAATTCGCCATTCTGGACGAAACCGACAGCGGTCTGGACGCCGATGCGGTGCGTCTGGCCAGCCAGAGTATCGCTCAGATCGGTGGCGAAGAGATGGGCCTTCTGATCATTACCCACCACGACAAGCTGCTCGAGCACAACCCACCTTCGCACGCTCACGTGATGCTGGGTGGGCGGATCGTCGAAAGCGGCGGCGTCGAGCTGGCTCACGAACTGCATTCCAATGGTTACGAACGCATTCGCAAGGCATATCCGGAAGCGGCTGCCATGGAACGTGCGATGCAAGACGAAGAGCAAACGGTTTAGTCACAAAGCGTATTAGTCACTGTGCGATTCGCTTCGCGGCCTGAACTGCGACCAGGCACCAATGCGAAGCACGCAGACCATCGCCACCGACGATATTCAATAGTTTGGAGAGACAATGGCCACCGATATTACTGACACCGGCGTACAAAGCCCAATCGGTGAAATCAACAAGTACGATTTCCGCACGACCAGCAAGGGTGTCTTCAAGGCCAAGAAGGGATTGAATCCTGAGATCGTCAATCAGATCTCGGACATCAAGGACGAACCGGACTGGATGCGTAAGTTCCGTTTGGACTCGCTGGAGATCTTCAACTCCAAGCCGATGCCCAAATGGGGCGGCGACATCAGCCTCGACTTCCAAGACATCTACTACTACCTCAAGCCGACCGAGAAGCAAGGCAAGACGTGGGACGACGTGCCGGCGGAAATCAAGGAAACGTTCGAGAAACTGGGCATTCCCGAAGCCGAACGCCAATACCTGGCCGGCGTGAAAGCTCAGTTCGAGAGCGAAGTGGTGTACGGTTCGCTGCAGGAAGACCTCGCTCAAAAGGGTGTGATCTTCACCGATACGGACACCGCTCTGCGTGAACACCCTGAACTGCTGAAGGAATACTTCGGCACGGTGATTCCTCCGCACGACAACAAGTTCGCCGCGCTCAACTCGGCGGTCTGGTCTGGCGGTTCGTTTATCTACGTTCCTCCTGGCGTCGAAATCGAATTCCCTCTGCAAACCTACTTCCGTATCAACGAAGAAAGCATGGGGCAGTTCGAGCGTACGCTGATCATCGTCGACGAAGGGGCGAAGATTCACTACGTCGAAGGTTGCACCGCTCCGATGTACTCGTCGGAAAGCTTGCACTCGGCCGTGGTGGAAGTGATCTGCAAGAAGGGTTCGCGTTGCCGATACAGCACGATCCAGAACTGGGCGAACAACATCTACAACCTGGTGACCAAGCGCGCTTTGGCTTATGCCGACGCCACCATGGAATGGGTGGACGGCAACCTGGGTAGCCACCTGACGATGAAGTACCCAGCTGTTTACCTGATGGAACCAGGTGCCCGCGGCGAGATCCTTTCGATCGCGTTTGCCGGCAAGCATCAGCATCAGGACACCGGTGCCAAGCTGGTTCACTGTGCTCCGAACACTTCTGGACAGATCATTTCCAAATCGATCTCGAAGGACGGCGGTCGCGGTAGCTATCGCGGGCTGGTTCGCGTCGAGGAAGGTGCTCATAACACCAAGTGCAGCGTCGTGTGCGATGCATTGATTCTGGACCCCGAAAGCCAGACCGACACCTACCCCTACATCGAAATCATGGAACCCGATGTCGCCATCGGTCACGAAGCGAGCGTCTCGCGTATTGGTGAAGAGCAACTCTTCTACCTGATGAGCCGCGGCCTGACCGAAGCGGAAGCGAGCACGATGATCGTCAATGGTTTCATCGAGCCGCTGGTGAAGGAATTGCCGATGGAATACGCGGTCGAACTGAACCGCTTGATCGAGCTGCAAATGGAAGGTTCGGTCGGTTAGTCGACGGAACCCTTTCGTGACCACATTTGGGCCAAGCAGCGTCGATCGAGCTGGCGTGCTTGGCCATTTTTCTTTGACAGTTAAGACCCGAACATTAGCGATATCATGAGCGTGGCAGCCGCAACCACCGTCGAAAATTGGAATGCCGAAGCATTCAACGATTACGTCAAACAACTGAACGAGCCCCAGTGGCTGGTCGATCTTCGCCAGGAAGCCTTCGAAAGCTTTGAGCAGAAGGACTGGCCGACCCGCAAGGAAGAAGAGTGGATGCGAACCGACATCCGCGGCTTCAGCCTGAAGAAGTTCAATCCGCCTAGCTTCGCTACCCAGGTCGATCCGTCGACCCTCCCGACCGGTCTCTTGGCCCAAGGTGTTGACATCGGCGGCCAGGTGATCTCCCTGAACGGTAAGACCGCCGTCAGTACCATCAGCGACGAACTGAAAGCCAAAGGCGTCATCTTCGGCGACTTCCGTACCGTTCTGGCCGAGCATGGCGACCTGGTGAAGAAGTATCTCTTCCAAGGCGAGTTCGACCCACACTTCGACAAGTTCAGTGCCCTGCATGCCGCCTACTTCAGTGGCGGTGCGTTTCTGTACGTTCCCCGTAACGTTCAGGTCGAGCAACCGCTGCACGTGTTGAACCTGGTTGGAGACAACGGTGTCGACCTGGCTCATACGTTGATCGTGCTGGAAGAAGGTGCCCAGGCAACCGTGCTGACCGAATCGGCCAGCCTGGACGACGACCAGCCTGGCTTCCACTGCGGTGCGATTGAAGTGATCGTTGGCGATCGAGCCAACCTGCGCTTCGTGAACCTGCAGAACTGGGGCGAAAAGGTGTGGCACTTCGCTCAGCAGAAAGGTTGCGTCGGCCAAGACGGTAACCTGTTCTGGACGCTGGGTGCACTGGGTAGCCGCCTGTCGAAAGTGAATCAGCACGTTGCCCTTGATAAGCCAGGTGCCCACTGCGAAGTGAACGGCGTGCTCTTCACCGAGAACAAGCAGCACCTTTCCTATCACACGCAGCAGTACCATCGTGCCCCGAACTGCACGAGTAACTTCCTGTACAAAGCGGCCCTGCAAGATCAGTCACGAACCGTATGGCGCGGGATGATCAAGGTTGCTCCCGGTGCTCAGAAGACCGACGGCTATCAGCGTATCGACAACCTACTGCTGACCGAACATAGCCGTGCCGACTCGATCCCTGGCTTGGAAATCGAAGCGGACGACGTTCGCTGCACCCACGGGGCCACCACCGGCAAGGTAGACGAAGAGCAGATCTTCTACGCCATGGCTCGCGGTTATACCCGCAAAGAAGCGATGCGTATGATCGTGACCGGCTTCTTCCAACAGGTATTCGACCGCATTACGCTCGAATCGGTACGTGAAGCCCTAGGGCACGCGATCGCGCGCCGTGTTCGCGAATACGATTAACTGGTAAGTAGGGCCCGCGTGTCGCGGGTCGCAAAGCGGGTACCGAGTTTCTGACCCGCGACACGTGGGCTCTACATGTTTCAGCGATCAACTTGATAATCACCTCCTGTCCTGCAAGTAAGTAATTCGAATGTCCGACTTTGTGCGTGTCGCGGCTCTCAGTGAGATACCCGATCCTGGTAAAGAAGTGTTTGAAGTCGACGATCGCTTCGTGATCGTGATTCATGCCGGTGGTCAGGTTTTCTGCCTGGACGACGTTTGCACGCACGACGACGGACCACTGGGCGAGGGGGACTTGGACGGTTACGAAATCGAGTGCCCTCGTCACGGGGCCAAGTTCGACATTCGGACCGGCAAGGCCACGCTGATGCCAGCCACACAGCCGACCCAGGTACACGAAGCCAAGATTGAAGGGGGCGACATCTACGTTCGCCTTGTTGACTAAGAAGGAGCCCTGCGATGGCACTATCGGAAGACACCGTCCGCGAACAACTCAAGAATGTGATCGACCCGGAACTGTTCGTGAACATCGTCGATCTTGGTCTCGTCTACGAGGTCAACTTCGAGGATATCGAAGAGTCGGAAGACAAGAAGGTCTTGATCAACATGACCATGACCAGCCCTGCCTGTCCGGCCGGCCCACAGTTGATCGGCGGTGCGAAGCAGTTCGTTTCGCAAATGGAAGGGGTTGGCGACGTTGAAGTGAAGATCGTAATGGACCCGCCTTGGTCGCCCGATCGCATGACCGAAGATGCCCGGGATCAACTGGGAATCTTCTAGTAAAGTCCCCACCGGAAGCTTTATAGTGGGGATTAACCTACTGTCAGGCTTCCCAGTGCCAGCGGCTTCTTGCCTGAGTATTGGAAGGTGAGTTGGTCTGGCACACGATACCGTAGATAACTGCTTAGATGGGGGCAAAAGCGTTTGTGATGGCGTCGGAAGCCTCCTATCCTCGTAGCGTCTTTGTTTACGAATTGATAACCGGGGGCGGTCTCTACTCTGTCCCTGGTTCGCCTGCCCCAAGTGGATCTCTGCTGAAAGAAGGCACGGCCATGCTGGCCGCTGTCGTCGAAGACTTCGCCGCGATCGATGGCGTATCGGTAACGGTGCTACGTGATTCGCGATTGCCCATGCTGTCGGTAGCGGCTGCCGAGCAAATCACCGTCGAAGGCCCCGAGGGAGAGCGCATTGCGTTTCGAGATGCCGCAGCGTCGACCGAAGCCACGCTGGTGATCGCCCCCGAGTTCGACGGGCTCCATCTTGCGCGGACCCAATGGGCGGAAGAAGAGGGCGCGTTTCTGATGAGCCCTGACTCGACGTTCGTGCAACTGGCATCTTGCAAGTGGAAGTGCTTCCAACAGTGGCGCGAATTGTCGGTCCGCACGATCGACACGTTCCGCGTTGCCGAGCGTGCGACGTGGGAGCACTTGTTAGATATTCCGGTCGTCACAAAACCCTCCGACGGAGCTGGCTCGGAGGGAGTTCTTTCTTGGAATGCGGGATTTGAGCTAAATGGCGAGCTACTTGGAAACGAAAAATATCTCATACAGCCCAGGATATTTGGCGATGCCGTGAGCTGCTCGGCGCTGGGAAATGGAGCGGATTTCTTTCTTTTGCCAGCTGCGTTTCAGTCGCTTGATAAAGATTTGAAATATCATGGAGGGTGCTTGCCCATCCCGATGGAACTGAACTTGCGAGCGCATCGCCTTGCGGCGCAAGCAATTAGAGCGATGCCCCCTTTCCGGGGATATGTTGGGCTTGATATGATTCTGGGGCCCTGTCCCGACGGGAAGGACGATGTCGCGGTTGATCTGAATCCGCGGCTGACGAGCTCGTATGTTGGCCTACGACTGTTTCTGAAGAACAATCTGGCCCAAGCCATGTTGGACGTGGTTGCTGGTCAGAGCTTCGAGCCCAGGGTAGGCTGCGGTGAGATCGATTTTGAGATCCTTTAGATGAGGAAATAGAGAGCGTATGACGGTCCTGGGCGTTGACGTTGGAGGAGCCAACATCAAGATTGCGACGGGTGATGGTTTCGCTCATTCCTTTCCTTTTGCGATCTGGAAGAAGAAGCACGAACTGGTCGTGAATCTGAAGCACGTGTTGGGGATGACCCCGGTCTTTGATCGGGTGGCCGTGACGATGACCGCCGAACTGGCCGACTGCTTTGGCTCGAAAGCAGAGGGGGTGCGTTTCGTGCTGGGTGCGATTCGCGAAGTCTTCACTGATTACCCCGTGAAGGTCTATACCGTCACCGGCAAGATGGTTTCGCTGGAAGACGGCATCTTGGATCCCCTTTCCGTGGCTGCTGCCAACTGGCACGCCCTGGGCCGATTCGGTGGTCAGTGGTTTCAAGGAAAAAGCGGCCTGGTAGTCGATGTTGGTTCTACTACCACCGACATCATCCCCCTGATCGACGGCCAGGTCGCCAGCAAATCGAAGTCCGACCTGTGCCGGCTCCTGGCCGGTGAACTGGTTTATCTGGGCGTCGAACGCACGCCAATTTGCGGCATCACTGATTACGTCAACTTCCGCGGCAAGCGTGTCCCGGTGGCGAACGAGTGGTTTGCCACCTCAATCGATATCTTGCTCGCGCTGGGTTTGTTCGACGAAGAGCCTGAGAATCACGGCACCGCCGACGGACGCCCTGCCACACGTGAGTTCGCCAAAACGCGTCTGGCCCGCATGATATGTGCCGACGGCGACGAGGTGACCTGGACCGAAATCAACGAGATGGCTCGCGAGCTGAACTCGATCATGGTCAAGAAGATTGCCACCGGGATTCGCCAGGTGGTGGAAGAGTTGAAGATGAACGTCGAGCTGACGGTCATCAGCGGTCACGGTGATTTCCTGGCCGAAGCTGCTCTCGATTCGGCTGGCGTAGTGACGCACCGCGAGTACCTGACCGACCTGATCGGGGCCAACGCCGCGCGATGTGCCCCCGCGTATGCATTGGCCATTTTGGCAGAAGAAGCCTGGGACTAGTTGAATGGGCTTCGCCGTTTGGAAGTTGGGTGGAAGCCTGTTTGATCTGCCTGACTTGGCCGAGCGGATTCGCCGGCTACATGCCGAGCACTCCCCTGCCTCGCCTGTGTTAATCATCCCAGGTGGCGGCGTCTTTGCCGACGGCGTGCGAAAGATGGACCAGGTGCACGGGCTCGATCCGCTGGAGAGCCACCATCTAGCGCTCAACGCGATGCGGCTCTCAGCGTCGCTGGTCGCCGCCTTACTGAAACTGCCGGTGACAAGCGATGCGCAGGCACAGCAAGCGGCAATCAATGCTTGGAAGAACAGACAGTGTGAGCCCCAGCTTCAAGTATGGGACGTGATAGACAACTGGAACACGCATCAGCCGATCATTGAGCAAACGTGCGGTTCGCTTCCATCTGATTGGCGTTTAACCAGCGATTCCATTGCTGCGGCACTGGCTGCCCATTGGGGCGCAAGTGAGTTGGTCCTGGTGAAATCAATCGACCGTTCTGCCGATGTCTCATGGAAGGCCCTGGCGCAAGCGGGAGCCGTGGACGAGGCCTTTCCTGCGGTCGCCCCGTACGTGAAACGCATCGCGTGGGTCAACTTGCGGGCGCAATAAAAAACGGCCTCCGAATTTGGAGGCCGTTCTTGTTTCTTGCTGAACGCTCGTCTCGCGTTAGTTCCACCACCAGATGTTGTTGGTGTTGGAGGCCAACTGTTCGGTTCGCAGCTTGTCCATTCCAGCGACGTTTTCGGTGTGGCTGGCAACTTCCCACGAGTTGATGTCGACGCCGCCCGAAGCGGTGATCACCCACTGGCGACCCTTCTTCATGGCGCTGAAGAAGGTCGGCACGGTATCAGGCGTGGCGAACTTTTCCAACTGAACTGGGCTCGAATCGCTCTTGATCATGTCCAGGTCGAGGTCGGCCTTGGAGAGGAGCTTTTCCTTTTCCAGGAGAGCGGCGATCACGCACATGTCCATCACGTTTCGTAGTTCGCCGAAGATCTTGTCTTCTGCCGAAAGCTCTTCGTAGTTCTTGGTCATCGCGTCGGCCCATTTCTGGGGAATAGCACTGACCTTGCCGGTCTGCGACACCGAACCATCTTCGGCGATGATTTCGTCTTCGGTCATGGCCTTCACGCCAGGACCACGCAGCTGCCAGGCCAGGCCGTCTTCGCTTTGGGCCAGTGGCTGATAGTTGCAAGCCAACCACCAACGTGGCATGGCGTTTTGAACCGAACGAGCCGAAGGTAGCATGTCCAGGTAGCTGGACAGACCACGAACAGGGCTCGGATCCAGGTGCATGGCGATTCGCTTCATACGGAAGTCAGCGGCAACCAGCACGCGGGCAAAGTGGCTATCTTTCGGCACACCGGTGATGGTGATCACCTGGGCACCCATGGCACGCTCGACACCATCTTTGACGCTGGCATCCATACGAGTCAGACTGGCCAGGTAGTTGTCGAGATTCTGACGACCTTCAGCGGTCGGGTCGATCGAGCAAGTGATGCCACCGCGACGAGCTTCTTCGGTCGTACGCATGGCGACGATGAAGTCTTCCAGCAGCAGAACCGGACGACCGGTGGTAACACCGACGACGTTGCCCGACTCGTCAACCGTCCAACCTTCGGCAGGACCAGCGAGGATAACGTCGTTGTTGGCTTCGTCAACGAAGACATACTCGATACGCTGCAGGCCGGCCATGTACTTCACTGCATCCGGCAGCTTGCCGCCGTTGTTTTCCTGCGAAGCTTTGATTGCTGCATTCAAACCACGAAGCGAAACCTTACGCATCTTGACCGGGGTGGCCAGATCACCGGGCACCTTTTCCAAAGCATTCATCATTTCCTGACGAAGCTGTTTCTTCACTTCTGCCGGAGCAGATGTCAGCTGGCCCTGGGCATCGATGGAAACACCACCGACGGCATTACGAGCGAAGCCGACCTGACCTGCTTTCGCAGACGGAACAGCCATGCTGATGCCGAGTACCAACAGTAGAGCAAAGCGAACACGCGGGAGCACAAAGGCTTTCATTCGAAAGATCTCCGGTTTTATCGCGATAGACCGCCTTGGATGTCACCCAATGGTGAAACATCGATCGGTCTAAAAGAGCTGTTTCAAAGCTCGGTCTGTGAAAGGATGATGATCCCGTGCAGGCCAAATTTGCCCACATCGGCTAGTCCGACAAGGTGAGAAAATCCGCGCAAGTTGGGATTTCCATTCAATCTACAATAGTTCGGCCTGAAATCGGTTGCAAGGATTCGGTTGAAATCCCATTTTCCGAATCTTCAAGGTCCGGCTGTGCGTTTTTTGGGGATTGTTAACCCCCAGGGGTGCCTGCCTATTCTACCTAGTTCTCCTATAGAAAGGAAACACCAACCTCTGGGGACATTCGCACTTAACTGGCGCAAAATTGACCACCAGCCATTTTGCCTCGAACAAACTCGTGCGTATAAGTGTATTATTACGATACATTCATTGCAGAGCGTTTGGTTACTCGCAGGTGGCGAGTCCTGGTTAGCAAGGTCAGCAAAAAAAACAGAATGATCGCGTATTTGATTATTCGTGAAGGGTCGAAGTGGACGGACGTTTTTCGGCTCGTTGAAGGGCAAAATGTCACGATCGGTCGTGCGCCGACCAATCAGATTGTCATCAAGGATGATCGCTGTAGCCGTTATCATGCTGAAATTTTTCTCTCGCAAGGTGTCTGGACCATCCGCGATCTCGACTCGCGGAATGGAACAACCGTGGAAGACTCCCCTATCCGTGGGGACCAGGCGCTGACCCCGGGCAACATCATTCGCGTCGCCAATACGCAGTTGGCGTTTGTGAACGATCTGTCCACCGCGTTTCCCGATGGTTCTTCCAGCAGTAATCACCTGTTCGACTCGAACGCTGAAGTTGATCAAACGGTTGTCGGCTACGACAGCGAGCATGTGCTCGACATCGCCGAGCCGACGAACATCACGCATCGTCGGCAACAGACCCGTTTTCTGAAGCCGGAAATTCAAGACCCAAATGAGAGCACCGTTGTCCCACGTGTCGGTCGGGCAGCAGCTCGTTTGTGTCAGTTGGCGTTTGAACTCGCTCAACAGGCCGATGTGATCGCGGTGGCGAACCTGGCCCTGGAAGGTCTGTTTGAAAGCACGCAAGTCGACTCGGGGGCCGTGCTGTTGATTCCTCGCACGTTCAAGGGACCTGCGACCGAAAAAGACTTGGAACTGATCAGCTCGCGTACCGACAAACTGCCGGTCTATCACCGCATCTCGCGGTTCCTGGCCAACACGGTGCTCCGCGAAGGAGAAGCCGTGCTGGCTCGCAACGTGACCGACGACAGCCGCTTTGGTAGCCGTGACAGTAAGGGGGATATTCACGCGACCAGCGTGTTGGCTGCTCCCATCCGACAGAACGGCAAAGTGATCGGCCTGATTCATCTTTACTCGACCGATACCGGAAGGATTCCCGACCCGGAAGATCTCGAGTTCACGCTGGCCGTGGCCGAAAATGTCGCGTTGGCTTTGAAGAATCTTGAACGTCAACAGGAACTGACTGAAACCATCTCGCAGTCGATGGTCGAAATCGACGAACTGCGTCAACGTCTCGGAGCAGAAAGTAATATCGTCGGTAGCAGCCCGCTGATTCTCGACGTCCAGAAGCAGGTTGCCCGCGTCGCCCCGAGCCGTGCGACCATTTTGATTACCGGCGAAAGTGGTGTCGGTAAGGAACTGGTTGCCCGGGCTGTTCACTTTGCCAGCACACGTAAGAAAGGCCCGTTCGTTTGTTTGAACTGTGCCGCCCTGAGCGAGTCTCTGCTGGAGAGCGAGCTGTTCGGTCACGAGAAAGGTGCGTTCACCGGGGCCACCGATCGCAAGGTCGGTAAGTTTGAAGCCGCCCACCGCGGGACGCTCATGCTCGACGAAATCGGCGAAATGAGCGAAGCGATTCAAGCCAAGTTTCTCCGCGTACTTGAAGGACATCCGTTCGAGCGTGTCGGTGGTAACGAAGCGGTACAGGTCGATGTACGCGTGATCGCCGCCACCAACCGAGACCTGGAGAAGGAAGTCGAACGCGGCCGATTCCGCCGCGACTTGTTCTTCCGATTGCGAGTGGTGGAAGTAAACGTCCCCCCGCTCCGTAAGCGGCCTGAAGACATCCTGGAACTAGCGTCGTATTTCGTGCAGAAATTCAACGCGGAGACGGGGCGAAAGATCCTCGGCTTCACCCAGTCGGCGATCGACGACTTGCAGAAGTATCGCTGGCCAGGGAACGTACGCGAACTGAAGAACGTGATTGAACGATCGGTTGTGTTGGCTCAATCGGAACGAATCAGTTCCGAGGACCTCGCCCTTTCAAATCTGACAGCCAGTGGCGATACGGCCGAACTGAACGCCACCAAGAGCGGCTACGAGCCTCTTTCGCTGGCCGACCTCGAAAAGCGTCATATCAACGCCACGCTGCGGGCGACCGGCTGGAATAAGAGCCGGACGGCGGGAATTCTGGGAATTGAACGATCGACGCTCGATCGGAAGATTCGCCGATATCATATTCAGCCCCCAGCAGAAGCATAATTGCCTGGTCAGGCATCGAGATTCCGTGCGGTTTGTAACGGTTATGCCGTTCCCGCCTGGCATTGAACGCGATCAAGATTCGCCATCTTGCCCCCTGTCAGAATTTGTTGGCAAAGTTGTCCCATACTTACGTGGCAAACTGACGCCGACAAATCATTCACTGAATACCAGTAGGTGGGGCAAACATGTCAACCGTTATCGAAAACACGTCGAGCCTGGCCGGAACCAACTCGGTTCTCGCGGAAGCTGTGGTTACTTCTGTGGAAAAGGCACTTACCATGTGCGGTACGACCGCACGCTGCGTGGGCGTGGCTCGAGTGCCGCTCCGAGAGAACGGCCTGGTGACGGGCATCATTGGTGTTCACGGACGCGTTTCCGGTTTCATCACGGTGAACATGTCGGAGATGCTGGCGATCAACGTCGTCGAAGGGTTGCTACAAGAAGAGTTTGGCAAACTCACCAGCCAGGTTGTCGATGGAGCCGGCGAAGTCACGAACATGATTTGCGGCGGCATCAAATCGAACCTGGCGAAGACTTCGTTCTCGTTCCAGGGGATTACCGTTCCTTCGGTGATCGTGGGTGAAGGCTACCAGATGGCGTTCGCTCGCGGTCTTGAATTCGTGAGCGCGACCTTCGAACACGAAAACTCGGAAGCCATCATGCTCGACGACCGACTCCTATCGGTCAGCATGTGCTTCTTGAAACTGTAAGAAACCGATTGGCAAAAAATCGGAAATCGCACGGCGCTATAGCTGGGGCATAAAATAAGCCAGGAGTCGAAGGACTTCTGGCTTATTGCATTGTGCATAGGCAACTGCCGGGATGAGCCAGTGCGGGCTGGCTATCCCAACAGGAATGCGCTTGTTGAATTGCTTTCGGTGGGAAAGCGTACCGCAGAGACTACTGCGAGATCGGCAGAACTTCGAGCTTGTCGGCTTCCGATTCTTGGGCGGCAACAGCACGGTCTACCAGCGTCTGGATGGTAGATTCGGATTGAACGCCAACCAGAATTTGACGACGCCAGCCGTCTTTCGTCTTGCGGTAAAGAGCCAATTGCGGGTAGCCTCCACCCGACATGATGCGGTGGGCGATGCGAGGTTGGGCGTCGGCATCGACTTCTGTGTAGACGACACCGCTCAAACGGCCAGCACGTTTAAGGCGTGGGATGATCGATTGCTTCATCGTCACGCATGCTGGACACCAATCTGTGCCGACGAGGACAAGCATCGGCTTGCCAGTTTCCGAGGCGTCTTTGAATGCCGAGTTGTAATCGACCGTCGTGTCGCCAACTGCGGAAACTTGCAACAGAATGGCCATGGTAATACCGAGCATAAAATTCGTTCCTTACTTAATTCTGCCCGTTAGCTTGAATTGGGCCTGCACCTTGGGTCACAGGTGAACAAACAGACCACGTAGTCCAGAAAACTTGGGTGGGGTGTGGTTGTCGTTTTGGATCCAGTCGGTTTTGCGGTAAAGTCGCAACTCAGTGCGACACGGTGGTAACGAGATGAACTCGTTTGGTTGACCACCCAACGCAGCACAATGGGTCTTGTGCGGTGACCGGTCCTGAGGTTTGGGCCAAGTTTAACGATTCAGAAGTCGATGGCAAGTGTCCAAGATGAGAACTTCCCAAAGACTTTTCGGGTAAGCGCAACAAGTTGCTTGTAGACCGCAGGTTGGAAGTACGGAAAAGAAATTGCAATTCCGACTAGAGTTGTGCTAGCAGAAATGCTTCAATAGCCAATAGTTACGGCGAACCTGCCGGGGCAAATGCCTGGACGATTTCAAGGACGTATCCCTGTATGGTGTTACATATTGGCGTGGTCGGATTAGGAAGCGATTGGGAATCGCGTCACCGCCCTGCCCTTCACTCTCTCCAAGATCGCTATAAGGTCGAATTCATCTGCGATGAGGTGGCCTTACGGGCTAAGAATGCTGCGTCGCAGTTCAATGCGCTCTCCCCGTATGGTTTCCGCCGAGCGATTTCCGCTGAGCATATTGATGCGGTTTTTCTGCTCGATCAACAGTGGTCTGGCTTATTGCCGCTTCAATCGGCCTGTGCTGCAGGAAAAGCCGTTTATTTGAATACGGCCCTTGAACTCGATTCCCAGGCCCAGAGCGAAGTGGTACGACTTGTGGAGTCGACCAAGGTTCCTTTCATGATCGAATTCCCGCGGCGATTTGCCCCGGCCACGATTCGACTGAAGGAATTGATCGCGACGCAGCTGGGACGCCCCAAGCTGATTTTCTGTCACCACCGAATCACGCCGGCCCAAGGTGCCAACAGCCCGCGATGGCTCATCATTCAGCGTTTCCTGGCCGAGATCTTCGACTGGTGCCGATACATTGTCGACGGCAAGCCGGAGTCGCTGATGAGTGTCAGTTATCCACGGGCCGATGATCCCAGCGATATGGAATATCAGATGCTGAGCGTCGATTTCCAGTCGAAGGAAGATCCGAGTCAGCGTGTCGTCGCCCAGATTAGTGCGGGCACATACCTGCGTAATGACTGGCCGGAAGCCGTTTCGTTTCGCCCGCCGGCTGCGATGCAGGTATGTTGCGAGAATGGTATCGCATTTATCGACCTGCCCAACACGTTGATCTGGTTCAACGGCGCAGGACGTCATATGGAATCGCTGGAAGGAGAACGCCCGGTGGGAGAACGCCTGTTCTCGGCTTTCCACCGCTTGCTGGAAAACGGCAATAACCATTTCGACTGCTTGACCGAATTCCGCGAGTCAACCCGCGTGATCCAGGCGGCTCGGCAAAGCATTGCCGAGAACCGCCGTGTTAGCTTTTAGCCGATCTCTTCGAAGAGTCCGAGAGTTACGACAGATCTTCTTCTGTTTGCTGAAGCTCTTCGATCCACAGGCGGATCTCGTTGTCGTATTCGACCGCCAGGTCTCCTTTGACCAATTGGCGATGGAACGAAGCTGCTCCGCCTGATCGCAGGTCGGCGTCTTCCGCAGAAGGGAAGCGGCGCGATGGATCAGGGGCAATCAAGCGTCGACAGAAGTTCATCAGCAACTCGTTGCAGGTCACTTCGTCGGGAAGGATCTCCAGCAGTCGCTGTGCGAGGAATCGCTTCGTCTCGAGCAGTTCTCGGAAATTCTTGATGTGCCCGAAGAGGGACCTTCCCGAGAGCATCTCGATCAAGACATAGCCCAGGCTGGCCAGGTCGCTGCGCGGCGTAGCTTCCTCTCCTTCCAACACTTCCGGTGCCGCGTACGCTGGCGTGCACGTCCGTGTATCGGGGGCGTTGTCGATCTCGAAGGCGGAACCAATATCGATCAGCTTGGCCGTACCGGTTCGCTTGAGCATAATGTTCGACGGCTTCACATCCGCATGAACGACTCCATCGCGATGGAGCGCCGCAAGCGCTGCCAGGCAGTCGCGAGCGATCGCCACGGCGACACCGGGCTTGAAGCGAGGCTGCTGCGGACCCTTGGTGACCACGACCTGGTTGATGTAATCCCATCGCTGGTCGGTCACCTGAGGACGGATCCGTTCGACCATGCCAGGTGTCGAAAGCTTCTGCAAGTCGTATCCGTCGACCCATTCCATCACCATCACGCGGATCGTGCTGGAATCGAGGAAATTGTGGATCTCTAGCAGGTTGTGCTGCTGAATCTGGGCAACGCGGGAAGCAACTCGCGCACTTCGGGCCATCGCTTCGTTGTAGTGCGTGGCACTATCGAAACGCTCAGGTGAAAAGATCTTGATGGCCAAGGGAAGCGTAAAGCCATTGGCACCGCGTCGCTCAGTCAGAAACACCAAACCTTGTCCGCCAGAGCCGAGCAGCCGGCGCAGTGCGTAGTGTTCGGTCCAACTCGATCTTCTAGCCGAAATAAGCGATTCGTAACGCTGCATCAACTCGATGGGGCACTTCCGCTCGGTGGCATCGCCATCCAAGGAAAGAGTCGGCTGAAGGTTTTGTTGCGTTGTCGTTAGCATGAGTGGCGACTTCCTGTCGGCGTCATCGGGGTTCAAAACGCAGGATTTCCTTGTGCATGATAGGAGGGAGGGAATCTGTGGGTAAAGATTCTTTCCCGCAAAAACTGAATTTTCTAGTCAGTGGTAATATCTTCCATCTTATTGGTATGTAAAGGCTGATTGTACTGGATTGTGCCGCTACGTTGTCGGTTTACGTACCGGGAAACCGAGCTGCTTATCAACCAAATTGATGGGAGGTTCGCCATTTAAATACCGCCGCAGATTCGTGCAGAACAGCTGTGTTGCGTCGGCGTTGCGTGTGGCTCCTTGGGCCCCAACATGTGGGGAAATGATTACATTCTCCATGGTCCATAGTGGACTCTCGGCCGGCAAGGGTTCGATCTCAGCCACGTCGACGCCAGCCCCCAACAGCTTCTTGCTCTGAAGTGCCTCGACCAAGGCCGACTCTTTTACAACCTGACCGCGGGCCACGTTGATGAACCAGGCATCCTGCTTCATCGCGGCGAAGCGGCCTTCGTCGATGATGTGGTACGTGCTCGCATTGAGGGGCAATGTGAGGATCACCACGTCCGACTGGGCGAGCAGGTCGTCCAGTCGATCGGCCGGCCACAACTGTTCGACATGAGGTGGGCAATCATAAGGAAAGAGGTCTGTCGCCAGGATGCGGGTTCGGAACGCCGACATGATTTCCGCAATTCGACGTCCATTTCCCCCCAGTCCCACGATGCCAACCGTTTTGCCGTGCAGGTCATGGGTAGGTCTTCTTGTATAATCTTTTACCGTTTGCGCCCGAAAGAAAACCGGTAAACTGCGAATCAGGCCCAATAAGAGGGAACAAGTTTGCTCTGCGACCTGATTGGCAAACAGCCCCGAGGCACTCGAAACGATAATATCCGAGGCAATCACCTCCGGCACCAGGCAATGGTCCATGCCGGCGGCCGACGACTGGATCCACTTCAGCTTCCCTTTTTGCACGACCTCGGCCCATGGCATGGGGACTTTGGCGTGGCCGCAGAAGATATCGGCATCCAGAATGGCTTCGGCGATGCCCTCTTGCCCCGCATCGATCACTTCGGCGTCGGGGGCCACTTGTT
Organism: Blastopirellula marina; assembly: GCF_002967715.1. Taxonomy (NCBI): domain Bacteria; kingdom Pseudomonadati; phylum Planctomycetota; class Planctomycetia; order Pirellulales; family Pirellulaceae; genus Blastopirellula; species Blastopirellula marina. Next base: position 47,544 of record NZ_PUIA01000069.1, on the reverse strand, counting down.
GGATAGCCTCGACGAACTCGGGTTGTGTCTGGTAGCAAAGCGCAATTTTCATGGGCGATAGCTCAACAGTAGGGGATGCGAAATGAATGCGTTGAGCTATCGTAATTCAACTCACAGATACAGACTATTGGGTTAACTTTCCTTGCCTGAATTCCGAACCTGGCCGGTTTGCGATTGTCTGGAAGTTACCTTGGCGAATAATAGAAATTCGATTCGTTTCTACCCACCTCTCCCTGGGATTTCATGGCGGAACCATCACAACACGCTGAGTCGATTGCGACAATCAGCAACGACGAAAATTGGTGGAGTCGCCCGTGCGGTATCCGCGAACTGCTTTGGATCGCACTGCCGCTGATCGCCTCGACGGCCTCGTGGTCGATGACAAATTTCGTCGACCGGATGTTTCTGTTCTGGTATTCGCCGGAAGCAATGGCCGCTGCCCTGCCTGCGGGAATGCTGCATTTCACGCTGCTTTGCTTTCCGATCGGCCTGGCATCGTACTTGAATACGTTCGTTGCTCAGTACGACGGTGCCGGTCGCCCAGGGCAGATCGGAGCGGTCGTCCGTAAAGGGATCCAGTTCGGTTCGCTGATGATCCCAGCCTATTTTCTGACGATTCCGTTAGCCGCCTGGGCGTTCTCGCTGGTAGGACATTCGGCGGAAGTTCAGCAGTTGGAAGTCCGCTATTTCCAGATTCTCACGTTTGGTGCGGGGGCATCGGTCGTATCCGCGGCCATGTCGACCTTTTTCACGGGGCGCGGCAAGACGACGACCGTGATGTTTGTCGAAATCGGCTCGTGCATCATGAATGTGGTGCTCGATGGCCTGTTTATCTTTGGATTTTGCGGCGAGTGGCTCGAAGGGATCACAGGGGCGGCGATCGCAACGTCGCTGAGCCAGTGGTTTAAGGTCGTCGCCTACCTGATTCTGCTGTATCGACCGGCGGTGAGTGGCCAGTTTGGCTTCCTTGATTGGTCGAACGATGAACCGGGGCTGTTGCGGCGAATCTTTCAGTATGGTTCGGCGAGTGGCTTTCAGGTGCTGCTAGAGGTGGGGACTTTCACGGGCTTTACCTTCTTAATGGGGCGAATGGGTATCACGGCAATGACCGCGTCGACGCTGGCGGTTGATATCAACGCCCTGACATTTGTTCCACTAATTGGACTGGGGATCGCAATCAGCACGCTGGTTGGACGAGAAATCGGCCATGCCGACCCGGCCCGAGCCGCCGTGGCAACCTGGTCGGGACTTTGCATCGCGTTGGTGTACGCTGGTGGAATGGGGCTGACCTACTTTCTTCTGCCCGACTTTTTTCTGTCGGCCCATGCGCTGGGGATGGAGCCTTCGGAATTCGAAGAGATTCGCGTTCTCGCTATTGTCCTGTTGCGGTTTGTCGCGTTCTTTTGCGTATTTGACGCAGTGAATCTGGTCTTTGTCAGTGCCCTAAAAGGTGCCGGCGACGTGCGGTTCATTCTGACGGTCGGCCTGATCTTTTCGTCGGTACTGTTGCTGTTGGCGGTGACATGCATGTGGTTGGACCGGGTTCACGTGCAGGGCCTGTGGGTGGCCATGACTACCTGGGTGATCTGTCTGGCGCTAACGCACCTTGCCCGCTTCTTCACCGGGCAGTGGCGTAGCAAGAAGGTGATCGATACCGCCTAAATTGGCGGATTGGGGCGTAGTTTCGGGGAATTGCGACGCCACTTCTTGGCGAAGTGCCCATTTCTGGCAATAATTAATATTGGATGCATATCCATAAACCCCCGGCACGTAGTTACTGCAAAGTGCCTTCCCTCCACGATCCGCACACCCTGAACATATCTTTTGAGGAGCTAGTTCCCTGTCTACCTCGAAATACCAACTTGGCTGGACTGCCATTGTGATTTTAGTTGTCCTCCGGTGCGTCACCGGATGGCATTTCTTTATGGAAGGTTCCAAGAAGGTTCAAACCGGCGACTTTTCGTCGGCAGGCTTCCTGCGTAACGCCAAAGGCCCTCTCGCCGACAACTTCCGGGGCATGGTCTTCGACCTGTACGGAACGCAGCGGCTGAACAAGAAAGAGATCAAAGGCCGTGCCGATGGTTACCGCGGCTGGGCGCTCGATAAATTCGGTGAAAAGCCTGCCGGTCAGTTCCAGAAAGCCTGGGAACGCTACTGTAGCCGAATCGATTACTACTTCGATGAGAACGCTGAAGACATGGAGAAGTACTTCAATGAGCTTCAGGTCTACGAAGAGAAACGCCAGGATCAGCGATACCGGGGGGTTGCCCACTACGAGGATCGCCTGGCCGACAAGGACAAAGAACTGTTCAAGAGCCTGAGCAAATGGACGGGCGACATCGCCAAATTCGAGGCCGACTATATTGACGACCTCAATACAATTGGGCAGTCGGTTACGCAGAGTGATGCTCGGGTGAAGCAGGTGAATCCCAACCAGGGACCTGTCGATTTGATCGTGACCTGGGTCCTTTTCGTCTGCGGTATTTTGTTGATCCTGGGGCTCTTTACACGGTTAGCCGCATTGGGCGTTGCCGGATTTTTGCTCCAAGTGATGCTCGCTCAGTGGCCATTTGCCCACGGGGCGGACCTTACCTATGTCTATTATCAGTCGGTCGAGTTTGTCGCGCTGCTGTTGATCGCCGCGATCGGTGCAGGCAGATTCGCTGGGCTGGATTACATTCTTTGGAACTCATTTAGCAAGTGCTGCAGCCGCGGTGCATCCAATAAAGGGGAGTAAATATGAATTTGAAACCAGAAGAGCTCGCCGTCGGCAAGGAAAACTTCAACGAAGCACTCGGTGTGAATCGTCGTGACTTCCTGAAGGGTGTTGTCGCTGCAGGTGCCGTTTCCGGTGCTGGCCTGGGTGCCATGTACTTTGGTTACTCGAAGGTCAAAGATCCTGTTCGCATCGGTGTCATCGGTACCGGTGACGAAGGAAGCGTGCTGATCGGAGCTCTCAATCCCGAGTACGTTGACGTCGTCGCGATCTCTGACATTCGCCCCTACAACGTGCATCGTGCGTTCCACGGAGATCATTCCAGCCCTGCCGCATTGGAAGCCCGTCAGGGGCTGATGTCGGTTTACGGCTGGAAGACCGAAGACGAAGCTAAGAAGCACGTCAAGGTTTACACCGACTACAAAGAACTGCTGGCCGATCCGAACGTCGAAGCCGTGATCTGTGCGTTGCCGCTGTTCATTCACAAGCAAGTCGCCATGGACGCGATGGCTGCCGGCAAGCACGTGCTGACCGAAAAGCTGATGGCCCACACGGTCATGCAGTGTAAGGAAATGGGACGTATGGCCGAGGAGAAAGACCTCTACCTGGCCACCGGTCACCAACGACATTACAGCGTGCTGTATGACAATGCCGTGAATCTGATCCAGTGGGGCGTGCTGGGTGAAATTCACCACATCCGTGCCCAGTGGCACCGCGGCAATCTGCCAGGTGGCGACAGTTGGCAGCAGCCGATCCCCGGTGGCGAGAAGCTGGCCAACGGTAAGATGGAAGATCAGATCAAGAAGGGTATGGACGCTTTCAAGAAGCGTGCCGACACCGAAACCGATCCGGCCCGTCGTGCTCAGTACAAGGCCATGTACGCTCAGTATGCTGCTTGGAACGAAGATCAAAAGATCGATCCGACCAAGTACGGTTACCAAGACTTCACTATCCGTAATCGTCAGGGCGAAGAACGTCCGATTTCGGCAATGGAAGAGCTTTGTCGCTGGCGTTTGTGGGACCGCACCGGTGGCGGTCTGATGGCAGAACTAGGTAGCCACCAGTTGGACGCGGCATCGATCTTTATCAGTGCCCTGCGTAAGGATGGGAAGAAGGCTCACCCGTTGGCCGTGCATGCCACCGGTGGACGTCACATCTTTGGTTACGACCGAGACGCTGACGATCACGTCTACTGCATGTTCGAATTCCCAGGCAGCGGTTACGACCCGGCCTTCGACGTTGGCTACTACGACGACGTCACCAATTGGCCACCAAAGGGTAAGGGCGTTCCTTCCTACCAGGACGATCCACACAAGAAGGTCGTGGTGACCTACTCTTCCATCAACGGCAACGGCTTTGGTGGTTACGGGGAAGTGGTGATGGGAAGCAAGGGTTCGCTCGTTCTGCACAACGAAAAGGACGTGGCCCTTTACAAGAACGGCGTGTCGGCTGATACCAAGCTGAGCGTTAAGAAGGATTCTGGCGGCCCAACCATGGATACCCAAGCCAGCGGCGGTCAGACGAAAGCAGCTTCGCTTGCCAACGCAGCGACCCAAGGTCCGGTCAGCCGTGGTTACACGGAAGAGATCGAACACTGGGCATACTGCATCCGCAACCCAGCGCCAGAAAACAAGCCGAAGTGTCACCCGGAAGTCGCCATGGGGGACGCGGTGATCGCACTGACGGCTCGTCTGGCGATCCAACGCTCGAACCAAGGCAAAGGTGGTTACATTCCATTCAAAGAAGAATGGTTCGACATCCACAGCGACGCCACTCCGGAAAACGATTTGGCGTAGGGCCTTCCCTTCGCTCAAGCGTAAAAAAATAAGAAAAGACCCAGTGATTCAATTACTGGGTCTTTTTTTGCACGTATACCAAAGCGCATGGTTGCGATCTCAGGATACGTCCTTTACATTCCGCTAAAACGCTTCCTATTAACCCTGCCTAGAAGGAGATGACTGTGGAAAAGTGGGCGATTGGTGTGTTCACCAGCATTGATGCCGGACTCGGCGTGGACTTGGATGTGGCCCAAGAGTTGGGTATCAAGACAATTCAGATTCACGCTCCCCATCAGTCCTCTCGCAACCAAGAGGGTGCCGATAAGGTTCTGGCGAAGCTGAAGGAATATGGCATCGAAGTGACTTGCGTGTTTGGCGGTTTCGAAGACGAAAGCTACGCCGATATCCCAACCACGCAGAAGACGGTTGGTCTGGTCCCGCCTGAGACGCGTGCTGCTCGCACGGCCGAAATGAAAGAGATTGCCGACTTCGCGAACTTGCTCGGCTGCAAGTGCATTGGCTTGCACATCGGCTTCATCCCTCATGACACGAGCGATCCGCAGTACTCACAGGTCGTCGCCGTGGCCCAGGAACTTTGCGATCACTGCGCGGCAATGGGCCAGAGCGTGCACTTGGAAACGGGACAGGAAACGGCCGATGGTCTGTTGCAATTCATTGGTGACGTGGGTCGTGAGAACCTGAAGGTGAACTTCGATCCGGCGAACATGATTCTGTACGGGACCGGCGAACCGATCGAAGCGGTCAAGAAGGTCGGCAAGTTCCTGGGAAGCGTCCACTGCAAAGACGCCAAGTGGGCGGCCAACCCTGGTCAGGAATGGGGGCAGGAAGTGCCGCTGGGCGAAGGGGACGTTAACATCGAATCCTACCTGCGTGCCCTGCAGGAAGTTGGCTACGAAGGGGCACTGACCATCGAGCGAGAAATTCCCCAAGAGCCTGAGCGTCAAAAGGCCGAAGTGGGGCACGCCGTCACACTGCTTAACGGTTTGAAGACGAAGATCCTCGGTTAGGCGAGTTTCGTTTCTTCGACGGCCGCGGCCGCAACAACCAGATCAAGATGAAAAGCGGGATCACAACGATCGCCGCTTTTTTAAATAGCAGAACCGTCAGCACAGAAACAATGCCGATGGTGGCCAACCAGACTGGCAGCTTCGATATCTGCGGATAGCCAATCCAGATGGCCCCCAGAACCAAGCCAATGCGCAGAAGCACAGCCTGGATAGGTCCGTAATAAGACTGGTCCTCGGCAAAGAGCCAAATAGCACCTGCGGCGGTTAACGTGGTTAGCGAGATCAATCCGATTTGCGAGCGTTTCGAGAGCATCGTCCTCGCAGGGGCAAGCGGGGCTGGCGGCAAAGGAAGGGGCGTGACGGCGAGCGAATCAAATGCGATCGAGCGTGTTGAGCCAGTTGGAAATGGCTTCGATCTCCGCCTCGGATAGCTCGCTACCCGATACCTGCGACTCGATGACAGCGAACTTCATCTTCCGCAGTGCCTCGATCTGTGGGGCAACTGTCTTGGCTGAATCCGACTCTTCGGGATTCATGAAGACGATTTCCAGACGCTCAAGCGGTTCGTTGTCGGGAATGTTCGTTCCACGAGGAATGCCTGCTTCGATCGCCACGGCACCCGTTTGGACGTCGCGGTTTTCAAAGCCATGCAGCAAGGCCATTGCCCCGCCTGACTTGCCACCCACGGCAATCGTACGTGTGGCGTCGATGTTGTAGTTGTCGCGAACGCGATCGATCATTTTTCGCACGACCGAGATCTCAGGCCGCGTCCAACGCGACTCGCTGGCCGGTTGGATTTCGAGGACAGCGTAACCAAACGTGTCGGCCAATTTCTTCCACGTATCCCACTGCTTCTCAAGCTTGAACTCGGCGTCTCCCAGCAGAACGACCAAACCCAGCGATGGAAGCTTCTTAGCCGATTCGGGGACGAACAGCCGAGCGTTGTTCTTCTCTTCGGCTAGTTGGAAATCACTGTCGCCGGTAATAATGTCTTCCCGGGCTTCCACCCCTTCAGGAGCCGTGGGCGTGGCCACGTTGGCCAGAAATTCGGATGGCACGCCTTGCGGGGTAACCTCCAGGGGCTGCTCCGCGTCGCCGCGCACGATTACGAGCTTGTGGGCAACTTCCGGTTCCGCCGTAGCGACTGCTTCGCGGAGCGTTTGCGGTGTGTCGATTTCTGTGTCGTTGTACTTAATAATCTTGTCGCCAACTTGAACGCCTGAGGTTTTGGCCGCTGAGTCGTCAAGCACGTGGCTGACAACTGCTGAGTCGAGGGTGTTTCGGTCGAGTAGAATACCCAGGTAGGGACGCTCGTATGGGATGAGCTCGTCTGCCAGGGTAACGTTAAACGTCAGTTCTTCTTCACCACGCTTCACTTTGAATTCGAGCGTGTCCCCTGCGTAGGCTTCCCCCAGGATGTGCTTGAGCTGTGCCTGACGCTCGATCGGTCGCCCGTTGGCTCCGATCAGGATGTCTTTCTCTTGAATGCCGACAGCCTGGGCGGGACTGTTGTACCGCACGGCGGCGATCTCAGCGGGATCGGCGACGATGTCATTCCCCTTGAGGTTGATCCCCAGGAGCCCTGGCTTTAGGTCTTGGCCTTCCTTCAGCGTATCGAGCCGCCGCTGGATCTCGGTCAGTGGAACGGCGAACCCGATGCCGGAGTCGTACCATTCAAACCCGCCGGTCGCACCGGGGTCTTGAGGGGATAGTGGCGTGAGGATGCCGATCACGCGTCCCTGAATGTCGACGAGGGGACCACCATAGTTGTTCGGGGAGATCTTCGCATCGGTTTGAACCGCCTTGCCCCACACGCGATGAGTAGCGCTGACGATACCAACTGACACCGCAGGCACATCCTTGGCAAACGTTTTGCCAAGGGCGATCGCCCACTGGCCAGGCTGTAGTTCTTCGCGAGCAACGGCTTCTGGCACTGCCAGTTCGGCGTCGGTTTCGACTTTCAAAAGGATCAGATTGCGTTGGGTATCCTTCGCGATAATCTTGCCGGCGACGCGTTTGCCGTTGGGTAGCGTTACGAGAATGCCGGAGGGCTCTTGGATGAAGCCGTAGAGGCTCGACAGGATGAAGCCATCTGGCGAGACGATCGTGCCAGTGGTGCGGCTGGCTCCTTCGATAGGGCCCCCACCTTCGATCAAGCCACCGACCGTTTCAATTTGCACGACACTCGCGGCGACTCGTTCAACGGCGGATTGAATCGCTTGTTGTTCGGCAACATTCAACTGCTGAGCCTGTCCCGGTGAAGCGGTGAAGGCAATGCCCAACAGCAGTAGGCAAGACAGGATGGATAACGGCTTCGACATTTATTTCAGTTCGTTCAGAGTGAGTTCAACCAGTTGTCCGTCGCGCAGCACCGTTAGCGAGACGATGTCGTCTCGATCCTTGTAGCTAAACGTTTCGATCAGTGCCTTCTGGGAAGGAATCAGCGTTCCATCAGCATACAAAATCAAATCATCTGGCTGCAGCTTGGCCGCTTCTGCCAGGGAATCACGTTCGACTCGCTCGACATAGGGAGGCGTTTTGTCCAGCACATTAGGTACCAGTACCAGCCCTAGGTGAGTCAATGTCAGTGGTGAGAGGGGTTTCTCTTTTTCAGGATCAACCGCAGGTCGCGATCGCCCAGCGAGTAGGTCTTCGATCGGTTCACGCAGCTGTGCGATGGGAATGGCGTAGTTCAGCCAGAGGTCATTGCGTGAACTGCGGAGCTCTTTCCCCAGCAGGCCGGCAAAGTTACCTTCCTGGTCGGTCAGTACGCCGCCAGCGGCCCCGGGATTGTTGACGATCGCATCAACGATCAGCACCGGACCCTGGTAGGCTGAAGGGAACGTACTGCGTCGTGCTTCCAGCGGCGTAATCGCTGAGACGTAGCCACTGAGCACGCTGGCAGGCTCGTCTCCGGCAGCAATGCTAAACAGGTTGCTGAACGAGAGAATGCGGTCGCCCACCTTCGGAGAGACGCCCTTATCCAGACTAAAGAACGGCAGGTTCTCGGCGTCGATCTTGAGCAAGGCAATGCCAAAGCGAGGATCCGCCGCAGCAAGCTCGGCTACGAAGTGACGACCATCGTCGAGAACGACGGTGATCACGCTCGAGTCGAGGACATAGCTCCACGCGGTAAGGACATGCCCTTTGTCGGAAATGAGGCTGCCTGACTGGTACGATTCAAGACCGCGCAGACCCCCTGCCCCGTAGATTTTCACGACCTTCCGCTGAACGTCACGCGTCACTTCACGAAGGGGTGCTTCGGCATTGGCCGTTTGCATGGGGATCAGCAGGCAGAGGGTAAAGACGCTCGCCAGAAGCATCAGAGTTAAGTGCTTGCGGCTCATGTTACGCTCCTTCACCAGCCGGTTTAACCGACCACTTTTTCACTGTGATGATATCGAATGGATCGTCGCCATAGCGGACGACCATGCGATGCGGAAGCGTATAGCCGTCGGTCTCGCGGTATTCGCTGAATTCAATTTCGCACGGGTCAGAGTCGGTCTCGGGGAACATCTCCAGAACCATCAACTGTCCGGTGGTTTGGTCGAAGTAAGCTCGGATCTCCAGAGCATCGTACAGGCCGACCAGAACATCGTACTGGACGCCGAAGTCGCGTCGCGGGGCGGTACCCAGGTAATAGACTTCGCCGAAGGTGTCGAACTTCTCGCGGAGTAGACGCTTCCAGGTATAAAGGGCCAGGAAGAGGCCACCGCTGCCGGCTGGCTCGAGTTTCTCGGTCAGGTCGCCGGCGATTTCGATGTTGTGATTCACGCCAGCCATCTTCCCTTCGACGGTCATGGGGCCGATGTGGATCACGCCGTTGTCGTTGTCGACCAGCGAGTACTGCAGTTCCCAATTGTCGGAAGTCTTCGACCAGTCACCCAGGGAATCGAGCGCCTTGCGGAGTCGATTCTGGTGCTCCTGGTTGAAGTGGTAATTGGCGTAGCCGGTCTTTTCCTGGAACAAGTGCTTCCACTCTTCCGGCGGTTGGGCTTCTTCGGTTTGTGGGTGTCCCGGCACTGGAATTGGCTTCTTGGGTTTCTCTTCCCCTTCTTTCTTTGGGGCGTCCTTGTCATCTTCTGGCTGAGGAGCTTCTTCCGGGCTGGGAGGAATCGGAGCGTTGCCTGTTTTCTCGAGCAGTTCTCTTCGCGAGTGAACGCCGGCCAGACGAACGACCGTGTCGTAACGCTTCCCTTCGCGGCGATACGAAAGCGGGATGCTCCAACCGCGTGGGTAAATCCCCAGGATATTTTTGAAGCCGTTGACGGTGGTGATCTCGCGGTTACCGAAGCTGATGATCTCGTCGCCGTATCGCAATCCTCGTCGGTAGGCGTCCGACGAACTCAAGATATTGGTTACCACGACGCGCCCTTCCGTGTCGGTGGTAACAGTGGCACCCAACGTGGCGTGGTCGATGATTCGGCCGCTTTTCAAGTAGCCCAGGAAGTTCATGACCTGGTTGATCGAAATTGCGTAACCGACCCCCACGTTCACACGGCCACGTTTCTCGAACGAGCCACGTCCGTTGATGCCGATCAACTGGCCTTTGTCGTTGAACAAGGGGCCGCCTGAGTTGCCTGGGTTGATGGCGGCATTGGTTTGCAAGCAGTCGGTGTATTCCAGCAGCGTTCCGGCTGGGTACTGATAGCGGTGAACGCCAGAGACAATGCCCCAGGTAACGGTCGGTTGCAGGTCGGTTGCCAGGAGGAACGGATTACCCACGGCAAAGCACCAGTCGCCTGCCTGAACGGAGTTGCTGTCGACGATTTCGGCCGCTGGGAAGTCGTCGCGGCCGAGCATTTTGATAACGGCCACGTCGCCGACAGGATCGACGCCGACGATGACGGCATCGTAGACCTTGCCCCCATCTTCCGGCATGCTGCATTTCATGAAGTTGCCGGCAGGATCAGCCACGTGAAAGTTGGTGACGGCATAGCCATCGGCGCTAATGATGACGCCGCTACCACCACCGGCGGCTCCGGCGAAGACCGAGATCGTGGATGCCGAGGCCTTTGCGACGGCAGCGATCCGGGCCTGTTCGGCCTTGAGTACCAGATCCATCTCTGCTCCCTTTGCACCAGCGGCAAACAGGAGGGAAAGGGCAATCAGTGGGGCTATGGTGGCAGTGCGAAGCATGCGGGTTTCTTCTCGAATTACTTGAGCAAACGTGCCTGGACGAGATGGAGCACGTCGCCAAAATCTTCGCCGTCACTTGCGTCGACTACGATCTTGAGTCGACTGACGCCTGAGATGTTCAAGGCGATATCTTCCGGCGTGGTTTGATGGTCGAATTCTTTTTCAAACAGAATCTTCTGATCGCCAATGACCTGCAGCTTGGCAGTGCAGATCCCGAGGCTTTCGGGGGCAATGCCAACGCGCAATTGCAGTTGGCGGAAGCCGGACGGCAACTGGTAAAGCAGTTCAGACGTGGCATGCATAGCGATACCGCGCGAGTAGAACTGCGGCTGCTGATCTTCTTCCAGTTGAATGGGATCGCCCTGGAACGATTGGTTCATACGCGGGGCGTAGACCATCGAGAAGTCATCGACGGCGATCGCGGACTTCAGGATAGGAGACCAAGTGATACGCGTCGGTTTCAGCTCGTCCAGGAACTGAATGTTGCCAGCGGCGAAGTCGAGCTTTGTGATGCGGTCGAAAGGTACTGGGATCTCGGTGCCGGTCAGGATAGTCACTCGTGTCTGCCCGTTATTCATCTTGATCGACCGGGCAACGAGCGTCGACTCATCATTCAGGTGCACCTCGCACAGCGGCGCGGGAAACTCTCGGGCGGTACGCTGGTAGAAGAGCAGTCCGTACAGTTTCGCAGGATTGACGGTGGTCGTGATGTCGTCGAGTTGAATCTTGACCCCCTCGGCGGTGACTCCATGAATGACGACCTCTTGCACGGTTAGCATCCCTTCCCGGTTGAGAACGATCGCGTCCCCACCGGTGTGCTGTTGGGCCAGTTCGTGCCACTTTTCGCGCAGAGGGTCATCGTCGGGGAGTTTGGTGCCAGGAGACTGCGGATCAGTCGGAAGCAATCGAACTCCTTTGAGAGCACTTCGGCCGATTTCGACGCGTGCCCCAGAGGTCAACATCAATTCGGCATTGCGGGACGAAACCAGCATGTCTCCGACAAGTAGCCGCGAACCATCCGCGAAGAACAACTCTTTCGTGACAGGCTGTGGTTTGACGGATTCGGTTTGATCGAGCGGGCGAACGCTGATGATCTCTTTGGCGGGAAAGACGGAAGTCTTGCCATCGGCAAGCCTGATTTCAAGCGAGTCGGCCGACAACTCGATGAGCTCGCCGCTCGTATTGGTTCCGTCCAATTGCTGAACCTCGACCGCTGGCCCAGCGGCGAGGAACGAAAGCAGGATGAGGGAAAGCGTCTTCATGAGGCTTCATGTCTTACGACGACAAAGGTCTGGTAGTTACTGGTTGGCCGAGGATGGATCGCGAGCAATCTTGCGGAAGTACTCTTCAATCGCTCGGCGATAGTGCGAAGGGTACTCGTTCGAGATCTGCTGCAATGCTTCCTGGCGTTCTTTCGGAGGTAGGTTGCCCCACTCTCCCTTACTCTTGATTTCTTTGGTGTCGACATTGCCGGGGCCGCTTTCGGCACCAGGCTGACTGTCTTGCTGAGGCTGCGAGCCTTGGCCGCCGCCTTGTTGGGATTGCTGCTGTTGCTGCTGTTGTTGTTGACGCTGCTTTTCCAGGTCTTCGATCATCTTGTCGAGCTTGGCCACGACGTCTTCTTCGGTCTGGCGGACCTTTTTGCCCGCCCGGCCGAGATCCAAACGGCGTTCGATGTCGCGCATCATACGGGCCACTTCATCCAACGAATCGGTTTCGAGCGGTTCGATGTCTTTGAGCATCATCTGCGACAACGCTAGGTACCGGGCCGGAAGGCCTTCCGAGCGGGCCAGCAGTTGCTTCAGCGTGGCGACACACTCTTCCTTTTGCAGCAAGTAATGCTGACAAGCGGCTTCAAAGAACAGCAGTGCGGCCGGGTCGACCACCTGGTCAGGCGTCGGTACGCTCAGTTCTTTGAGAGCTTCGTCATAGAAGCCCTTCTCTGCGAGCCACTTGCCGTAGACGAATTTGGCGTGATTTACGAGGAAGCCTGGGGGCCAGGCATCCGGATTGCTCGGGTCGAGTTCGATAGGACCTTGATAGACGCCGGTGTCTTGAAAGGCTTGTAGCTGCTGCCAGATGTCGTCAGAGCTGATTTCGAGCGATTGATCGAGCAACTGACGAACGGTGAGCGACGTGTTGCTGTCGTCCATCCAGAGGGTCAGCAGTTTCTGCTTGGTATCGGACGGGGCGTTGGTGATCTGGCTCCAAGCCGTGAGTTCTTCTGCCAACTGTTCACGCGTGGGAGAGGCCCAATGATCGGCGACGGCGAGACCCGATTCCGCGTGGGTAAATCCTGCGGAAACGTGAAGTCCCCCGAGAGCGACGATGCTGCACAAGCAGCAGGCAATTCGGCGAAAACTCATTGGTTCTTCCCCTGAACATTGTCCCGAGTGATGTCGTAAATGCGGCTTTGGCGCTCGGCCAAATCCCGCAACAGATTCCTCAAATCGTCGCTGGTCGCCTGACCGACTTCATCGTCGGCATCGTCCAGCATTTGAGCGTAGCGATTGGTTCGTTGATTGACGCGAACTTGCATCGACTTGATCAAGCGTAGCTCGGCAATCTTGTCGACAAGCGGCTCTTCACCCTGTTGCTGCTGCTGTTGTTGCTGTTGCTGCTGTTGTTGTTTGCGTTCTTCCTGTTCCTTCTGAGCTTGCTTCAGGGCTTCAAGTAGTTCTTCGAGCCCCGCGACGATATCTTCTTCGATGGTGATAGTCAAACTGTCGAGCTTGGCTTGTCCCAGGCGATTGGCCACTTCCTGCATGTCTTCCCGCACCATCATCATCGATTCAGGGAATGCGATGGAAGAGCCTTCCTCTTTGAGCAGTTCCAGGCACTTGTCCGCTTCCACGACGATTTGCTTTTCAGCGAAGCTGAGCTTGCCAGCTTCCGCGTCTTCGGCTGAGCCTCGCTGGTCGAGAGGGATCTGCGACAGGCGTTCGGTATCGTCGTTCACACGCAACTGCATTTCGAGCATCTTCGTGAAGCGTGCTTCCAGACGAGCCAGAACGCGTTCGATCTCTTCTTCTCGCAGCTGACGCAAAATCTCTTCGAGTTCGGCGATTGCCTGCGCTAACTCATCGCGTGCCGCCTGTTGCTCTTGAACGGCCCCCTCTTTGTCGGCGTCGTCGAGCTTCTTTTGGGCCTCTTGCATTCGACGCTGGGCTTCTTCAATGCGTTTGCGCGGCGAGAACTCTTGTTGTTGTTGCTGCTGTTGTTGTTGGTTCTGGTCCGACTGCTCGCCTTGTTCCCCCTGCTGACCTTGTTGTCCTTGCTGCTGCTGATTCTGCTGGCCCTGTTGGTTTTGTTGTCCCTTTTGGCTCTGCTCTCCCTCTTCCCCTTCCTGGCTTTCCTGAGGCTGGCCATTCATGGGGGACTCGCCCATTGGGCCTTCTTTCTTTTCCGATTCTCCTTCTTTCATTTCGGAGTCGGATTTGTCAGAGTCTCCCTCTTTCGGCTTCCCTTCCTTCATTTCCTGGTCGGACGATTTACCTTCTTTGGGTTCCCCCTCAGATTCCGAGGATTGCCCGTCTTTCGATTGGCCTTCCTTTGACTCGCCTGGTTTCGACTGACCTTCCTTCGATTGTCCCTCTTTGTTTTGGCCATTTTGGGAATTGTCGGATTGGTTCATGTCGCCGGGCTTTTTATCGCCAGACTCTCCTTCAGGCTTGTCACCTTTATCGGAGTCTTCGGGCTTGCCCTCTTGGTCCTTGGAATCACCCGACTTGCCTTCTTTCGAGTCGGCATCTCCATCAGCGGAAGCGTCTTGCGGGCGACCGCCTTCTTCCTGCTCAGCGATTTCATCGGAGAGGGATTTCGCATCGTCGGCCAGACGGGCCTGTTCGTCGGAGAGAGGTTTCGTCTGAGCACCCCCTTCGGTCCGACCTTGAATACTACGCTGGCGATTCAACAACTTCTGGGCCGACTTGATATACGATTTGATTCGCTCTTCTTCGTCTTTGATTTGCTCGTCGCGGTTTTCGCTTTGCAGCAGCTTGAGCAGCGTCCGCAGATCGTTCTCGATCAGGGTTTGCTGATCGGTGGCGCGTTTGAGTTGTCCCTCGGTAAGCGATCCGGACGTTTCTTCCATTCGCGACAACACGCGCAGGTTACGGCTGTTGCGAACGGCTTCACGTAGCAGGTTGGCTCGTTGGGGATTATTGGCCTCGTCGATATCAGCCATCTTCAGCATCAGCTTTTCGAGCACGTCGAAATTGGCGCTGAGTTGCTGTTGCCGTTCGGCCAGCCCGGCGTTGGTAGCACCTTCCGGGGCTTGGGCATAGAGAAGCCCAGGAACAGTGGCCAGGCAAGTAAGGAGAATCAGCCCTCGCAGTCCAAACAGCGCACTTCGTATCGAAGGACTTTTAGGCATCGTGTTCTCCCTAGGATGAGAAAAGCAGATGATCACATTGTAACCACCTGAGGACATTTACTTTAACAGATCAAGGATCTGCTTCTTCCGCAAATCTTCCGTTTCTTCGCGAAGATCTGTCTGAGCGTCGATCAGTTGACGCATCTTTTCCATAAGTTCGTTGAAGTTCTCCAAATCAAACATCTTCTCTAAGATACGTTCCATTTCGAGAATGATTGCGTCCGTTTGCTCCAGGGCAACCTCTACGACCGGCATAAACGGTTCGGGCTGTTCGTAAAGTGCCTCCAATTGTTGCGTTGTGCTCTGTAATTGAGCATGCATTGGGTTGGATAGCTTCGCAATCGGCTCGATAATCATCTTCTCGAGTCGTTCCTTGCGAGCCGGCGTATCCATCCGGTTAGACGTCAGTTCTACCCGGATTTCTTCGAAACCAACTCGAATTCCGACGAGTTCGCCATCGGCCTTCTTACTGGCTTGCATGGCCCTCTGGATGCGTAATCTCTGCAGATCGAGTGCCTTACGGAACAATTCTTGTGGATCTTGCGGCTCGCCTCCCCTCTCGGGGGTGGTTTCCGAGGCGGCGAACTTGTCAGCCCCCAGGGCAAAGCGTTTGGCGTCGATCTGGATACGGGCAAATTCCTCTCGCAGTCGCAT
Source organism: Blastopirellula marina (assembly GCF_002967715.1). Classification (NCBI taxonomy): domain Bacteria; kingdom Pseudomonadati; phylum Planctomycetota; class Planctomycetia; order Pirellulales; family Pirellulaceae; genus Blastopirellula; species Blastopirellula marina. The sequence goes on along the minus strand of NZ_PUIA01000069.1, from coordinate 31,854 downwards.
GGTCTCGTCGCGGATCTGCTCGAAGCGGCGACGCAGGTCGAGTTCTCGTCCTTCCAAGAGGGAAAGCAGCTTATCGGCCGTCACCACATCCAATTGCAGGCGATCCGCCGTGCCGATGTTCCCCTCCCCGTCCAGGTCGCACTTGTCCTGGGCGAAGATGGCAATGGTCAGTTTGTCGTCAGGGATGACGCGTAAGATGCCATCTGGCGTCTGTTGATTCTTCAGGTCGATGATCGTGGTGAACGCCCCTTCGGCGTTGGTGGTGATGGGAAGCTCCATTTTTGCTCCCCCAATGACCTGAATTTCGACCCACGAGCGAGCGACCCCGAAGTCATCTTGAATGCGTCCTTCCAGTCGGATCTGCGCGTTCTGCGTGATTGCCGAGCCGATGCCTACCGGTCGCATTTCGACCGCGGGCGGCGAGTCAGGCACCGCGGCAATTTTCAGGCGGTAGGGAATCTCGTTGGTGACGCCGTCGATATCGTGCAGCGAAACCTCCAACGGAAGATCGCGCGAAATGCTGGCGTACTGCTGGGTGATCGTGGTGACGGGAGGATCGAAGGTCAGTTCCTGCGATTCTTGCGTCGAGAGATCGAACAGCGTTGCGGAAACAACCGGTTTGCTGGTCGTCATGTTCAAGGTTACTTGCGATCCAACCGGCAATTGGGTGGCACCGGAAACAACTTCTTTACGTGGCAGAAGACCGGTGTACTCGGGCAGCACGGCGTCGACTTCGCTGCTGGTGATGAACGGACGATCGACGACCTCGATACGGTAATCGGACAGCTTATGATCGTAGCCAATGACATCGAATGCGAGCGACGTGGTCATGCCGGTAAGTGGTTTGCGATCGAAAACAAACGGCAGCTTGCCCTCTTCGCTGGCCGAACCGACACGCTGCATGCGGACCGAATCGGAAATCCCATCGCCGGTACGGTACACGAGCGTACAGTACCGCGGCGTGTACGAGGCACTCGAGTCGGCGGCGACCAGCAACCGTACCGAACTACCGCGAGCGATCTTCACCGTTTTGTCGGTGAAAGGAATCACGACCGTGGTCGATCCTTCCTGACCGCCAGCTTCGTTGCGCTGCAGAATCTCGAGACCAACGACCTCGATGCGGGCAAGTCGCGGCCAAGTCGCTTCGCTCAATGCCAGGCGGCTCATCCAGGTTTGAAACGCGGGAAACGCGATCAGAGCAAACAATGCCACGCTGAGCAGGGCTGCCACGGCTGCCGTCCCCTTGCGCCACAAAGGGGTGGGATCGAACAAGTCGGTCAGCTTGGCTTCCGGTAAGGCGGCCAAGGCATCGTGCCGCGTCTTAGCGAGCATCTCTTGCTCGTACGCGTCGGCAACGTTCTCGGATTCGGCCGCTTCCACTGTCGTGAGCAGGCTTTCGCCGAACTGCGGGAAGCGACGTTCAATCAAGAGGGCCAGGCTGCGGTTGGGCATGCTGACCGCAAGCCGCCGGAAGATCAGTTGAATCGCAATCCAAAGGGTACCGATGCCGCCGATCGCCAGCAGCACGCCGCGGGCTTCGACCGGCATTTCACTGGCCCCAAACGTTACCGGAAGGTAATCGATGCCCAGACCCACCCAGTAGACGATCCCCAGCCAAATGACGATGGCGGCGATGCCTTCGATGATGACGTACCGTCGGATGCGGCTACGAAGTGCCGAGAGCAATTGAATAATCGAATCGGGAAGTGGCTCGCGCGGAGTGCTCATGCCAGTTTTGCGAACCTCCGTTGAATCCATTCCACACTCAAAGCCAATACAATGAAGGCCATCAGCCAGCCTCGCAGGATTTCCTGGAAGCTGCGGTCAGTTAAATCGGGAAGTGCCGTGTACATGTCGCGTGGAGGTAAAACTTCAGGCCCAATATACGACGGCAGGTTTTCACTTTTCATCAAGTCGTTGATACCCACAATCGACTTGCCGCCGGTTTCGCCGGTGAGCGCTGTCAGTACGGCGTCGTCGCGACGAGGGTTGGCGATTTCGCGATCGGGAATGCGGGCCCTGACTTCACGCGTCAGTAAGCTGTCGTCCCCACCACCTGGAAGCAAGACTTCAATGCGATACTCGCCATCTTGCAGCGGTGTGAACTGGCCAGCGTATTGCCCCTGCTCGAACTCAGGGAGTTGGCGAAGGATCAGCGTCTGCTCTGTCCCATCGGGCAAGATCAGACTGCCTTCGATTTGTGGGTCAGAGAGTGGATTGTGCTGCGAGTCGGTGAGAAACGCACGCACTTCGACCGTTTCCCCGAGCGAAACACGTTCGGCACTGACCAGCAGCAGACCGCGGCTGGAGTCACGCGCCAATCGCCCTTGCGAGGCATAGCGGATCAGCTTCGTATAGAACGCTTCAAAGTAGCCGACATCCATCGAGCGGATTCGCCACATTTCGCCACTGCCCAGGAAGATGACACGCCCTGCACCGTAAAAGTGCGAGGCCATGTAGACTGGCGACTTGTTGTCTCCCAGCCCTCCTTGGGCGTCGACTTCGGCCCAGACCGATGCCCCCGGCTTCACGCCGCTGACGGTGAAGTAGCCGTAGACGCCAGGGAACTGTTGCCAGATGCGGCTGCTGACATCGGCAGAGCTGTCGACTCGCAGGGCTTCCGCCTTTTGACCTTCCGGAGTCAGGATCACCTTGCGGGCCGTCTCCGAGCCGAAACGTCCCAGGCCGATCGAAGTACCGCGGCTGAAGAACGTGACAGGGTGTAAATCTTTGATGATGTCGACCGCGTCATTGCCACGCCGCAAGCTTGCCCACTCAGGGGTGTAGATTGGACCGGCCACAACGATCAAGCCGCCGGCTTTTTCGCCTACCCAGCGTTCCAGCAGTTGAATTTGGTCGAGCGATAACTTCGACCAATCGGGATCGAAAGCGACGATGCAGTCGTAGTTTTCAAATAGCTCTGTCGGATCGCTAGGGAACTCGAATAATAGTTCGTCCGATTCCTGCGAGATCCCCTGCTCTCCTGTTTGCAGCAGGACATGTAGTTCGACATCTTTGTCGCGGTAAAGCTGATTGCGGAGGAAGCGGTATTCTCGCGTCGGGCCGCCAGCTAGTAGCAGCACGCGATTACGCTGCTGCACGATCTGTACCTTGACCACTTTCTGGTTGTCGGACTGATCGATGTCGGTTTCCGAGGTCGAAACGATCCGCAGCTGGTAGGCCCGGGTGCCGATGTTCTCCGGCGTGATCTGGAAGTCGACCGGAATGACTTCGCCATCCTTGCCCAGTTGGATCGGCTCGGAAGCCATATCGATAGCTTCTTCTTTGAAGTTGCCTTCGTCGTCGATCACGCCGGAGGCAACCTGCAGCGTGACGAACTTGTTGGGCATACCAAAACCTTGGATGTAGCCGCGGAGCTGAAACTGGTCGCCAGGATAGGCTTTGGCCGGGGCCTCCAGGTCAACAATCCGTACGCTTTGCGGCTGCTGGTCAGAACCGAGCCCCACGGTGACGATGCGTGCACCAATTTCGCGAGCCATGCGTGCCGCTTCGATCGGAGGGGTGCCTTCGTTGTTGGCCCCGTCGGTTACCAGCAAGATGCCAGCGAATGGACCACCCCGTTCTTGATTGACCAGTTGAATCACGGCATCGCCGATGCGGGTTTCCAGACCGGTCGGTTGCAGTGACTTGCCCCAGTCGACATCGGCGATCTCGGTGGCGTCTTCTCCGCTGAGCTCGACCGGTGCGGTAGCTTCGGCCTTCTCGGCTTGGGGATCAGGCTCGCCCAGGACAATGTCCCAGGGACGCACTTCGTCGTTTTTCAGATCACCAAACGCAACCAGCACCACAGCGGCCAGCAGGCAGAATGCGCTGACGAAATTGAGCGGTGCCGCGACATTGGACGAAGCCAACAAGCCGCCTGCCGCCAGGCTGATCAGCCCCACCGCTACCAGGCCGATGCCGGTCCAGGTGATCCACGTCATTTGCGACCACTGTTGATCGAACGTGGCTGAATGTTGTTGCTCCAGTTCGACTTCGTTCTCGCCGGTGCGAGGGAAGAACGCGACGTTTCGCGGGGGCGAGGAGTCGTCGAAGGTCATCACGCTGACGTCGTGCGAGTCGCGCAACTGCTTGAGGAGTTCGCTTTGCGAGAGGAGTGTGATGGCCTGATCGGCACGCGAAGTGGTATCGGTGCCGGTTCCTGGCGTTGCATCGGCCAGGCCCATGCTTTGGCTCGTATCGACCATCACGGCTACACGCGAGTTCTCGCGGACTTCACGCTGGGTTTTCTTTTCCAGGTTGAAGAAGAAAAACAGCAGACCTAGTAGTGCTGCCGTACGCAAGCCGAACAGGACCAGCCGGCTAATCGATGGCAACGCGTGCGAATCGCGACGCGACCACCACCAGACGAAGGTGACGATAGCGGCAATGACGGCGACCAGCGTGGCCCACTGCGACCAGTATGGCAGTTCCGATAGTCGGCTGAACTGATAAGCGGTAACGGTATTTGTGGCGGCCTGGTTCACGCGGCAGATGCTCCTGGAGCCACTGGGTGGTAGCTCGCGTAATAGGCCAAGACTTGTTCCAGCAGCAGTGCCCCGAGGACCAGCACCAGCAGAATGGTTTGCCAGTTGGTTCCTTGTTGGGCAGCGTTATCGTATTGCCACGCATCGGCGGCAAAGTAATTGAAGGTCACCGATGGGTACAGCTGTCGCAGGTTCGTTTCGTTCATGCTCAGCAGATCACTTTCGGTGATCTCAGGAGCCAGCGAATAGCGTCGGACTTCGTTCGCCCCGTCGATCTTTGTCAGCCAGGCTTCGTACACGCCTGACTGGCCGGTCAGGAAGCGTCCCGTAACCGAATCGACCCCGCCCAATTCCGCGTTGCCATTCAATGTGCCAGGGACCGCTTCCATCTGCAGACGCTCGCTTCGATCGGTCGGAAGCCGCGTGGCACCTGGGCTGTAGAACTGAACGTCCGCGCGATAGTCGGAAGTCGGGGCGATCACCGAGATCGGTGACCCAACCGGGAACGTCGACTCGCCGCTTGCCGCACTGCTGGCGTAGTTCCGCAATTCGAGGATGGCGACAATGAAGCTGGGGTTCGTGGCCCAACTGTTCCATTGAGGACCGAGCGAAGTGAGGAACGTGATGACCTTCCCCTTGCCCAGTCCGTGTTCGAGCACCAGCGGATCGCCGTTTCTCAAGCTGCCCAGGATACGAACATTGTCAGGTTTCTCGGTGGCGAACTCAGGGACGACCGGGAAGTATTTCCCAACGACCAGCCGTCGCAGGAAAGGATTCTTTTCGCCAGCGAAGACTTTGAATACCGGGTTGTCGCCGGGATCAAAATCGGGGGGACCATCCGGCGTGTTCTGTGAAAGCTCGGCAGGTCCCTGCAGACCAGATGGCAAGAGATCCGCCTTGGCGAGTTCGTCGAGCCCCAGTTCATTCGTGCCAGGGCCGCAGTACCAGACGATCCCGCCGCCTGATTCGACGTACTGTTTAAGCGTGGTGATAACTCGTTCGTCCAGCATCGGTGGATCGATGATGAACACTGTCTCAAACTTCGCCAGGTCCTTCAGTTCAGCCGTCGTCAGAAAGCTGCTGCTGGTCGTGGTCGGGCTGATGCCAGTCGAGACGTTCGGCCCAGGATTGAAGACCGATTGCAGGTAAAACGCATTGGTCAGCTTGGGATCGCCGTCGACAATCAGCACCGGAATGGTCGACTCGACCTTGGTGGTGGCGAAGCGAAGATTATCCAGCGGCAGTGGATCTTCCGGCAAGCGGAAGGAAAGGACGTGCGAACCTTCGGCAGGGAAGATGATTTGGGTTTGCCGTGTGACTTGATCGCCGGGCGGAATCTCGTCGAAGGTGATCGGTAGTTGGTCGTACAATCGCTGAAGTGCATTGCCGGCCTGGGAAATGTCGGTCATGCCTGAGTTGGAACCGAACAGCTCGATGTTGACCGGGACATCGACGGCCGTTTGCTGGCCAAAATTGCGTACGGAAACCTTGACGATGGTTGGGATGCCGGCAACGACGGTTCCGCTGCCAATGGTCACGTCGGTGATGGCTAGGTTGTCTTGCGGAAGTCGGGCACAGTTGATCCAGTTCAGCTCGAGCGAACGCTGTTCGATCTGGGAAATCGGGTCACGAAGAATGGCTTCCGATCCCCAGTCCTTCTCGCGGAAGTCGGAAACGATGTAAACCTGGGCGACTTCGGATTGGTCGAACTCAGTCACGATTTCGCTGCCACGCTGCAGGACTTCGGCCAGCGGAATGGTTTGCTCGGTTGGGGAGGTGTTGGCCAGCAGTTCTTGGAGCTTGGTGATGCTGGTCGAATCCATGTCGACCCGCATACGGGACTCGAGATTCGGGGCCTTGGCGTCGGCGTCACCGCGCATGATGTCCGAATAAAGCACCACGGAAATGCGTTGCGGGCGATCTTGATTGGCCAGGTTCTCGATGATGCGGTTGGTGGTCTTCACGGCCGACTCGAAGGCCGTGTCGCCCCCCAGGCGTTCGCGCATCGAGAAGGTGTCGTCCAGCAGGATCAGGTGATGAGTCACCCGGTCGCCGATCATATTCGACCAACTTTGTGTCGTGATCAAACCGGCCAGCATGGCAACAATCAACGCGATCGCGGCCATGCGCGTGAGCAGCAGTAGAAGCTGGCGGAGCATGACCCAGTGCTTCATCCGCTTGTGGCTTTGAAGCAGGAAGTCCATAGCCGCCCACTTGACGCGCCGGTGCCGCATCATGTTGATCAGGTGGATCAACACGGGAAGCGATACGAGGGCAAACGCCCAAGCCAGAGCTGGATAGACGAAAAGCATTACGCCTCAAACTTACTTAATTGCGGTGGTGCATTCCCAGTCGATTGGAAAGGTACGTGGTCAGAACCGTCGCCAGGGAGTCCCGCGTACGAACCAGGGCATAGTCGATCGTGTTCTTGGTGCATTCTCTACGCATGGAAGCCGTGAATTCGTTTACCGCTTCCAGATACCCTTCGCGAAGTGCTCGTGGGTTGCAGGTCAAATGATCAGGCAGTTCCAGCCCTTCGAAGCGGGTTGAACCGGTGAAAGGGAAGTCGAGCTCGTCGTCGTCCATCACGTGGAACACCATCACGTCGTGTCCCCGCTGACGAAGAATTCGGAGTCCCTTGGCTGTCGCGGCAACATCGCCAAACAAGTCGGAAATAAGGATCACCAAGCCGCGGCTGGTGTATCCTTCGGCGAACTGCTTGCAGATGGTCTGCATGTCGGTCTTGTCGCGTGGCGACTGGTTGGCCAGCGCGTCGACCACCGTGTTCAGATGCGTCCGTTTGCTGAGTACCGGCACGCGATACCGAATGGCGTCGTCAAACACGGCACAGCCGACGGCATCTTGTTGTTTCAGGATCAAGTACGCCAGCGATGCCGCAATGGTGCAGGCGTAATCGTACTTGGTCATCGGACCATCGCCGTAGCTCATGCTGGCTGAAGCATCGACCATCAGCATGCAGCGAAGATTGGTATATTCTTCGTACTGCTTGATGAAATACTTGTCGTGCTTGCCGAGGACTTTCCAGTCGATATGGCGCAGATCGTCCCCGGTCGCATACTCGCGATGCTGGAGAAACTCGATCGACTGCCCGAAGTAGGGACTGCGATGAGTACCGGAGAGAAATCCTTCCACGACGTGCCGGGCCCTGAGTTCCAGTTTGGAAATCCGCCCGAGCGTCTCAGGATGCAAATATTTTTTGGAATCGGGCATCGCTGGTTAGCTGATCCTCTTTGGCGGGCGTTTCCTGCAGAATCCGATCGATCACGTCGTCGGCCGACACTCCTTCGCTTTCCGCACCATAGTTCAGCACAATGCGGTGTCGCAGCACAGGTTTGGCGAGTGCCTGGATGTCGTCGGTTGTGACGTGAGTACGTCCATGCAGTAATGCCCGAGCCTTACCGCCGAGAATGAGAAACTGAACACTACGCGGGCCGGCACCCCAAGAGAGCATCTCGGTGACGAAGTCGGGAATGCCTGGCTCACCAACGCGAGTCTGACGAACCAGCGTGATCGCGTAACGGATGACATGATCGGAAGCCGGGACATCGCGAACCAGACTTTGCAGTTCGATCAGTTCTTCCGCGGTCAAAACCGGTTCGAGCTTGACGTTCTGCTTGGCCGTGGTGCGGCGAGCAATTTCAAATTCGTCGTCAAAACTGGGGTACTTCACGAAGACCTTGAACATGAAGCGGTCTTGCTGCGCTTCCGGCAGTGGGTAGGTCCCTTCCTGTTCGATCGGGTTTTGCGTGGCCAGCACGAAAAACGGATCGGCCAGTTCGTGACGCACCCGGCCCACGGTCACGGTGCGTTCCTGCATCGCTTCCAATAACGCGGCCTGGGTCTTGGGGGGCGTTCGGTTGATTTCGTCCGCCAAAATGACGTGCGAAAAGAGCGGCCCCTGCAAGAAGCGGAACTCGCGAGAACCGGTTGATTTGTTCTCTTCGATGATTTCCGTGCCGGTGATGTCGGCCGGCATCAGGTCGGGGGTGAACTGGATACGGCTGAAGCTCAATTCCAGCACCTTCGACAGCGTGCTGATCATGAGGGTTTTGGCGAGCCCTGGGGCCCCTTCCAAAAGGCAGTGGCCTCGACTCATCAAACAGATGAGCAATTCTTCGATAACGTCGGATTGCCCGACGATGACTTGGCCTAATTGATCAAGGATTCGCGCTCGCGCGACAGATATTTTCTCGATCGCCGATGAGGCGAACTCTGATTCAGACATCCAGGATCTTTCTGTTATCTAAGAAAATCAGGGAGGAGGAGGTAAAGTTTCGTCAGCCAAAATGGATAACCAATCCGTTAAACCTTACCTTGCTTATCGTAACTTGTTATGCGCGATTTCACAACATAAATAGCGGCAGCCCGAAGACCAGGCATGGGCCCTAGGGGGCTTTCTTTGCTGACGATGGGGGGTAAGAAAAATCGATCTCGGTAGCTGCCGGTGGGGCCGGCACAGGAGGTTGGTCGGGGTCAAATTTCAGTTTTACTTCCAAAGCCGCCAGTTGAAGCTGGATGGACTTGTCGCTTGGGTTGCCAGACAAGGAAAAGGTAACGCTTAATTCGCTGAATTCTTTGCGGAACAGGACACGTCCGTCCCGTTTGTCCAGCAGCAAGACTTCCAGGGCCGAGTTCATCTGTGGTGTTCGGGCATCGGGGCGGTGTAGCCTTGCCACCAGGGCGACCACCGGCAAGCCGCTCGATTGGAAGTCTTCTAGCAAGTAGTTATCGTGTACAAGGGCTGGGTTTTCCCACACCATTTCTCCCGTTTCGGAATTGATGGCATAGATTTCCCCTCGCAGGAGCGTTTCGCTATTGTCGTAGGGAATGCTGCGAAAATGAGGCCGGGGGTTGATGTCGCGGTAGACGGCCAGCAGGAATTGGTCATCGGACTCGACCACTTTCAACTGAATAGCTTCGCCGTCGCGAGGAAGCGTTTTTTGATGAACGATCTTGCCGTCGGGAATGTTCACGATCTTCAACTGGCCGAACTTGTCGAGCGTTGCCAGCCATGGCTTGCGGCGGAGCAAGACCCCCTTGGTAACGCTCGCGGCTTCGTAGTCGTGCGTCCACAAATGCTTACCGGTCGCGGCATCGAAACCGGAAAGGCTTGGGGCCTGATCCATTTCCTTGGTATGCCACGAAACCACTACGCCATCGCGGATGGTCCAGATCCGATCGGAACTGGGGAGTTCGACCGTAGCGAGCAATTCGCCGTTGTCTGCTGATAAAACCGTGGCGTTGACGGTTGTACCCAGTTCGCCCCGTTCGTGATCTTCGTCTTCGGGAATGGCAATCACGTGTTTGTCTGTGACAACCAATTCGCAGCCAAGCGGGGCCCCGTCACGTTCCCAGTAAATGCCGCCTGAGATGGGATCGCGACAGATGATTCGCGAACCGATCTGGTAGCAGATCAACTCGTGGTTGCCGGCAAACTGCCCAATTGGTTTGTGTGTGGTTACGTCGCGAGCCGTACGCGGCATCTCGGCAAACGGGTTCATTTTTTTGGTGTAAACATCGAACTCACGCGTTCGGCGATTCGAGCCCGCGACGCCGTTTTGCAGATCGCTGGTCCAAATCAGACGCGACGAGTCTTCACTCGGTAAATTGGGCATCATGTTGAATGCCTGAAGTTCGCTTCCTAGCGACAAGATCAACAGGTGACCGAACTGCTGGGCATGCAGTGCTCCGATCTGCGGTTGGTATAGTTTGCGGCCGCTTTGCGTGGTGAATGGGATCCGCACAATCGGGCCGCCGAACGAATCGCGAACGATAACCAGGTTCGCGTCGCTATCCAAAAGCAGTGAATAGTCGGTCGGGGCGACCTCGTTGGCCTCTTTCAGGCGGATTGGATAGTCGACTCGGCTGAAACCTTGGCTGGGATGCTGTTCCACTTCTGCCGTGGCTTGGGAGTAGGGCCAGATGCTCTTCTCGCGCACGATAGCCGCCGCAACGGGAGTCCATTGCTCTAGCGCGGCGACCTGACGACCGGTGCGTTTACCGTCGACGGCCACGTTGTTGTAGTTGCTCGAGATTTCCCTGAACCATTGAGCCGATTCGTTCTCCAGGCCGGCCTTTTTAAGCCCAGTGGCCAGTTTGAAGACCAGTGGTCCCATCTGTTCGGCTGCGACATCTTCGGTCATCAAGCCGCGCAGGACGCTCTCGCCTTGTAGGATAAGTCCCTTTTCCAGGAGGGCACCTGCCAGTTGGACGCGAGCCTCTTTCGCCGCAGGAAATCGCGGGAAACGGTTGACGAACCGAGCCAGTTCTTTGCTGTCCGCTTTTTCGGCGGCCAGAATCATGTCGAGTCGCTCTTGAACGGCCTTGTCGGCTTGCGTTTGCTCTTCCGCCGTCATCGCGTCGTGAAGTTGGCTGATTTTGCCACGGGCCCAGCGGTCGGCACTCACTTCCACATCGGGGTCAAAGTCGTGAATCAGCATCTCGCTCGAACCGACTTGCGACGACAGGTATTCGTCTGTCAGATCGAGAAAGGCGAAATATCGCTTGAGAGCCTCGTCGTGCTTGCCTTCGGAGTGGAGTCCCCGTGCGGTGAGGCGAGCTAAGGCCATCTTTTCGTCGAGCGAATTCACGAGACGTTCCATTTCCTCGACGATATCGCGGAACTTCGTGAAATTTTGTCCCAGGGCGGCGAGACCGGTTGCTACCAACTGAGTGCGCGTTTCATCGTTGGCTTCGATATCCATCGAACGCTGCAGCGAAGCGAGTGCGCTGGCCAGATCCCCGTCGTGCTTCTGCAGCTTGCCGAGCATCCGCAGAGCCTCTGCATCGTTCTTGTCCTTCGCTAGACGCTCGGTTACTTCACGGCGGAGTGCGTCGATCTGCTTATACGCAGTCACGAATTCCGGGCTGATGGAGATAACGTAATCTTTGTAGCAGACCAGATTCCCCAACTCGCCGACCGCTTCGATCGGGCTATCGAGTTTGCCGTCGGCCAGGTGGATCGGGATGATCTCGTTCTTAGTCGTTGGAAGGTAGTACTTTTCGTGGAGTCGGAAGCCATAGCCACTGGGCAACGATTGTTCCGGCAGGGTCGTTTCCGGCGTTTTCCAGGCGGGCTCGCCGTTCTCGATATTGATTCCGCTGACGGATGTTTTGCCAATGATCAGAGCCAGATTCCCTTCAACGGTTGCCAGGGCCACGTTGTCGCGTCGTGGGCGTTCCCAAAGCTTTTCGCCAGTCAACAGATCCAGGCAGTAAAGGAAATCGGAGTCGGTCGGCGTAACGAGCACTTTCCCCTGGTGCAAAAGGGGCGTGCCGTCGTTCCAGCGATCGGCCAGGGCCATGAAGTCTCCTCCCTGGTCGCGGTTGGTAACGCGGCGGCCGGGACGATTGCGATCGGGCTCTTTGTATTGAAAGCCCCACAGCAGGGCCTGGTTGGAAAGATCGACTGCGACGATCGAACCCGAGTTGGTCGGACAAACCAGGATGCCACCCTTGTGCGAAGGAGTGGCAGCTTGCAGATACGACTCTAGAATTTCCGTCGGACTGGCGTTCGTTTGGCGAGCTAATTGCTGCGACCAATTGATGTGGCCTGTCTCGGCGTCGATGCATAGCAGACGGATCTCGTCGATGATTCCGGCCAACACGAACAGGTCTTTACCGATCGGCAGAGGTGGGCCCAGGAAACGAGCTTCGGAAAGTTGATTTTTGGCCTGATCTTCGTCGGCATTGGCACCCCCTAGTTGCCAGAGAATGGCCCCTTCGCGAGCGATATCGAAGCAGTAGAGATGGTTCTCTTGGCCGGCGAAGAGCCCGCCGGTGCTGCGGAGGCCGCCAGTGGCCAGCAGGGCCCCCAAATCGTCCCCCGGTGGCCGTTCGTCGTGAACATAGAACAAACGCTTTCCATCGGACGACAAATGTCCCGAACGAGCATCGGCCCAGATGGCCCGCTCGAATTCACGCCCCAAGGCGGGGAAGATATTGCTCAGCAGATCGGACTCTTGATCCGATAGGTCGAGATCGAGGTTATCCCACGGAAACTTCCAAAGGACTTTGCCGCTTTTGATATCCGTCGCCAGCAAACCAGCCGGGGTACGGAAGATGACCTGGTTCGAGACGATAACGGGATGAATCGCCGGAAACACCGGCACGCGATTGTCTTGGAATCGCTGCATCGACCCACGAATTTCGTCCTGCTGCTGACGACTTGCCGCCATGCGTGCGTTCCACTGCACCTCTTGCAGCGGTTCACTGCCCCGGGAAGGAGCCGTGCGTGTTTCGGAACCCTGGAACATCTTCCAGGCATAGGGCGGATGTTCGTTATTGGCTTCGGCCTGGGCGAGCTGCGCGAGAATCTTCTCAGGCGGCGTGCTGCCGACAATCTTCAGACTGGGTAGTAATCGATCGAGTGCCTTGTCGTCTTTCAGTTGAGTTATGATGGTTTTCGCTTCGTCTTCCCGTCCTACTTCCCGCAAGCAGATCGCACGCATCAGATCGGTTTCTTCTTGGTATTTGCGTGATTGCTGCGGTTTGTAGTCGAGCCGCCCTAGGTCGAGGAGTGCTCCTTCCCATTGGCGGGCATCCATCGATTTGCGGGCCAGGATGATGGCGGCTTTCTCGCCGGCCGTGGTGAATAAAAATCGTCGAGCGACTTCCGACAGTTTGCGCTGGTTGTTTTCGGCCAACGCTTCCTGAAGAAGTGCCTCGGGTTCAGTACCGACGAGCAACTGATAGGCTTCCAGAACGTTAGGCGGAAGCTTCTGGACGAGTTGCAGCGTCGTCGATTTGACGCTGTCGGAGGTGGTCTCTTTGCCGTTGTCGAGCGGGACGAGGAAGTCCTCGGCATTCTCTCCGGCCAGTAAAACCATCAAATCTTGAGCGGCATCGGTCCAACGTTCCTGATCGGAAGCCTCTTCGATCCGATCGAGCCGTAGGCGTGCTTCTCGCGGAATGGGCAAGAAGAAGGAGGATTCCAGGTCGGACTGTTCATCTTGGGCGACGGCAACACTGGGAATCAGGCAGCCAGATATCAAAAGGGCGACGAGTATAGACCGGTGGAAGACTCGGGAGCGATTTGCACCGCCTACAAGAAGGGAAATTGTGTTCCGAATCATGAACGTGCCCTGCATTTCCGTTGAAGGGAGATTGTTGCCGATCAGCGGCCATCCAGCCGTGCTGTCTTTGGCATTGCCCAATAGTACTCTATTCCAGTTTCCCTCAGGAAAACAAGTTTTGGTGATCTTGGACAGAGAAATTGCCACCGGTCAGCCCAGATTTTCATGCGTGCCCTGCCCTGGTGACAACCATGGTGACGAAACGAGAGGACATGATGGCCAAGAAAACCCCGAAGAAACGGGACTGAATCAATGCTGGCAGAGCCCATGCGAGGGGCAAAAAAGGGGTGGAAATCGCCCGAAACAGGGCCCAGCGGCCTTTTTTCCAGCCTTTTTCTTACTATTTCCCGGGAAAAAGGGGGTTTTAGCGTTTGGCTGTCTTGAAAAACCGTGGCAAACTTCTTTAATCGACGCGTTCCGGAAATCGGACTTTTGTGACCCATTTTTACATTGGATAGCCTTTCTAGTAGGGAAACCCCATGGCAAAGAAAGCTGCAGCTGCAACCGTCAAGAAACCCCTCACCAAGACCCAACTGCTGACCAACATCGCAGAATCGACGGGCATTGCGAAGAAGGACGTCAGTGCGGTCATGGACGCGCTGTCCTCGGAAATCGGCAAGGCCTTGGGCCGTAGCGGTGCTGGCGCGATCGCCATCCCAGGCATCGTGAAGATCGAAAAGAAGAAGGTCCCGGCTCGTCCCGCTAAGAAGGGTGTGCCGAATCCTTTCAAGCCAGGCGAACTGATGGACGTTCCGGCCAAGCCAGCCTCGACCAAGGTTAAGGTTCGTCCTCTCAAGAACCTGAAGGAAATGGTCTAAGCCATTACCCTTTAGGGACTTGCGGTAGACGCAAGAAACACAAAAGGCTCTTGGAATCGTTGATTCCAAGAGCCTTTTTTTATGTCCACATACAACCGACGAGCAGTTGCTGGAAGTGGTCAGAGCCGGGATCGAACCGGCGACACATGGATTTTCAGTCCATTGCTCTACCAACTGAGCTATCTGACCTCGTTGGGAAGGAGCTAAGTCTAGATATCAGGCCAAGTGTTGTCAACTGGGGGCAGCGTCATGCTTGTAGAGAGCCCCGCAAAGAAGGATTGGTTCACCTTCGCAAAGAGTTAATTCTCAACACGGCAATTCTTAATACACTGCGGATGGGCCGTTTATTATGCCTGTATTGAGGTACAAAAACACGCTGGACAAGTCCCTCGATATGCACGGACCGTGTGAAATTTATCCACTTGCTTGACAAGTTGAGTTAACATTCCTAGCTTTAACGGCAATGCTGATTAAGAGTTACGTATGCTTTGCGTTCGCTCTTAAGAGGGGGATTATGTCCCCGTGTAGCAGCTCTTCTCGGCTTTTCTGGTGGTAATTTGCGTCTCAGATGTGGTGCGCTTTTCCAACGATACCGGGCAGTCTCTACGCGCAACTCTTCTCAGGAACAGATTAAAGATTCAATGTCACAGCCAACGAAACCAACCCGGTTGGTAGTCGTACGCTGCTTCGTAGCTTTAGGACTCGTTTGGGGTGCGGTTCAGTCTGCCAGTGCGCTGACGCCTGACTCACCAGAAGTCCAGAAGGTTGTAAAAGCGGCCAGCGGATACCTCGCTACCTCGGGAAGCCATTCTCGGGTCGGTGGAAAATCTGTCATCGCCCTGGCTCTGCTGAAATCTGGCACCCCGCAAGATCACCCGCAGATCACCGGTGCCGTCAGAGCCTGCCAGAAGTTTGCCGAGGAGGTGCCGAAGTACGAAGGTGATGTTGTCTACGACGCCGGCCTGGCACTCATTTTTCTCTGCGAGTTGGATCCTTACACGTACAACCGCGAGATCCAGAATCTTGTTACCTTCTTCATCAGGAACCAACGCCCGCATGGTGGATTTGGATATGCCGAGCGGCAAACTGGCGACAACTCGATGACCCAGTACGCAGCGCTCGGTTTATGGCTCGCTCATGAGAACCGCTTTGAGGTGCCGTTGGAGAATATCGCCAGTCTGACCAACTACATCATGTCGGTACAAGATCCTTCCGGCGGCTTTGGGTATCAGGGAAATGTCTCACAACGCGGCAAGCCCCGCGTTGCTCAAAGTGATGTCCGCCCTAGTCTGACTACCGCAGGCCTCTGTTCGGTGTACGTCTCTGCCGATGCGCTCGATCTAAGCAATCGCCGCAGTAAGGTCGCGAACAATCTTCCGGCTGAGTTTATTGAGGTTACCCAAGACCCTCGTCGCGAGAGCATGACGAAGGCTCGTGGCTTGGTCGATCGCCAGGCGTTGCATTCGGTCAAGCAAATGGGCAATCAATGGATGCATCAGAACGCCAAGGTGGATGGCACGCGTTGGCCCCTCTACTTTCTGTATGCATTGGAGCGATTTCAGGCGTTCAAGGAACTGGACGAAGGACGCCCCGATCCTGATCCGAAATGGTACGCCGCTGGATTCGAGTACATCAAGTCGAAACAAAATGGTAACGGTTCGATACAGGCACCGGACGAAGGAGAACCGGTTGGGACCGCGTTTGCCGTGTTGTTCCTGGTCCGCGGCACGCAAGAGACAATCAAGAAGCACGTCCGGACTTTCGACAACGGCTTGTTGGCCGGCGGTCGTGGATTGCCAGAGGATTTGGCCGAGGCCGAACTGCGAGACGGCAAAGTTATTAACGTGAAGGATGTCCCTGAGACGGACCGCTTTCTGGAATTACTCAAGTCAGATGACGGCTCGCTGGACAATCTGGTAGACACGGATGTCACCTTCGACATGAACCTGACGGGCACCGAACGCGAAATCGCGCTGCAGGCCGTTCGGGGAAAGCTACGCCAAGGAAGTTACGCAGCACGGCTGATGGCTATTCGGGCCATTCGCGATACCAAAGATTTCGACAGTGTTCCGTACCTGATCTTCGCGTTGTCTGATCCTGATCCTCGTATCGTGATCGAGGCCCGCAACACGTTGCGTTTCATAAGTCGCAAGATTGATGGGGTTCAGATGCCGTTAAATCCTACGCCTCCTGAGCGAGAATTAGCCATCAAGAAATGGAAAGAATGGTATCGTTCGCTCCGCCCTGATGCCCGGTTCGTCGAACCGTAAAACGCTCACCATAAAGAAAAAATGCCTGGTCCATGGCGTCGATCGCACCCCACAATAAGAGCAAGCAGAGGCCGGTTCACGCCAACCTGGCCAAGGTGTCGGCGTACGATCAGGTTTCAGGATTGCTGGTGGCGGTGTTGATACTGGTCGGCACCGGCGTAGGTGTGTTGTTTGTCATTTTTCTGACGACGCAAAACTGGGAAACGAACGTCTCGATTCCTGTCATCATCGAGCCAACGCCAGGCCGGGGGGATCATGCCGCAGGGATCGCCCAGGATCTGGAAGCACCAGGCCTGGAAGAACTGGAAGAAGTTCTCGAACCACAGATCGAAGCCAACTACCAGGCCGTTACCGATGCCGTCACGTCGCAACAGGCGACGCTGGAAAACGTGGATGGTGCGGCACAGACAACCGACGGCGGAACCGGCCAGGGAGATAGTCGTCCGCTGGGGCCGGAAGGGAACGGAATTGATATCGTCCCCCGGTGGGAACGCTGGCAGATCGAGTTCGCCGGTTCCGACCTGGCGACCTATGCCAAGCAACTCGATCATTTCGGCATCGAACTGGGAACTGCCGGTGGTGGTGTGCAAACGATTGACTACGCTGCGAACTTTACGGCCACAACGCCTAAGCGTCGAACGGGTTCTGGCAAAGCGGAAGACCGGCTCTATTTCACCTGGAAGTCTGGCTCGCTTCGCGAGGCCGATTTGGAATTGCTGAAACGAGCTGGCGTCAACGCAAAAGGGCGAATTCCGATGCAGTTCTATCCTGCAGATACGGAAAACCTGCTGGCGTTTGTCGAGCAGCAGTTCATGGGGGATCGCCCTTTGCATTCGATTCGAAAAACGGTGTTCGGTATCCGCCCGACTTCAAACGGGTACGAGTTTTACGTCATGCGTCAGATGCAACGCAGTACGAGATAGCCCACGCATTTTTAGCGGTACATAAGATGGACATTACGAAACTTACCGAATACTTTGCTGCGTCGATGTACGTGGCGCTGGGTCTGATTGCGTTATGGGGCGCGTACTGCGTGACGATGATCTGGGTTCGCGTAGCACAGAAACGATTCCGTAGCGAAGCCCAGCAAGATGCGTTTCTAGATGCGGTGGAAGAACCGCTCGAACGTGGCGACTTTCAAGAGGCGAGTGAGCTCTGCGAGTCGGATCCGCGTGCCCTGCCCCAACTCGCCTACCTGGCCATCGAGAACCGAGAAATTGGTTACGCGCAGGTAAGGCAGTTGGTCGTAGAACGTTTCCAACGAGATGTGCTGGCGGATCTCGATCATCGCATTAGTTGGGTCAACACGGTGATCAAGGGAGCACCAATGGTTGGTCTCTTGGGTACGGTGACCGGCATGATGGGGGCGTTTGGGAAACTGGCCGCGGCCGAGCAAGTTAAGGCCAGTGACATGGCCAACGACATTAGCTTGGCACTGGTCACCACGGCTTTGGGACTGGTGATCGCGATTCCGCTGACCTTCTGTTTGAACAGCGTGAACATTCGCATTCGCAAGATGGAAGACCTGGTCGCGGTCGGACTGACTCGCTTCATGGGAAGCTTGCGCGAGGCCATCGCCACGGAAGCGATGAGCGAGCTGGAAGAAATTCAACCGGTGAGCACCTCGGAATAATAAGCGAAAAGTGGTCATGTCGAACGAATTGATTGAACTCGAGGAAGGCGAGATCATGCCGGCCCGCAGGCGGCCGCAGGAAAGTGAACTCGACATCACACCGATGATCGACATTACCTTCCTGTTGTTGATCTTCTTCATCGTGACGTCCAATCTGCAGCAGCAGACTGCCGCCAAGATGCCGCCAGCGAAGCATGGTACAACCGTTTCTTCCCTGGAGTCGGCCGTGATTACGATGACCGCCAGCCAGGCCGAGGGGCGAGCGATTGTTTATTTGTCGGATGGGGTCTCGCCTGAATCCAGGGCAGAAGAGAACGATTTGAATCGCCAGGAAGAGGAAATTTCCGAATACATCGAACGCAGCTTTGCCGGCACGTCGGAAAGCAAGGTTCCCAAACGTCATTTGCTGATTAAAGCAGATGGCAGGGTTCCTTATGGTGAAGTCGAGCGGGTAGCCCTCGCCGCGACGCGAGGTGGTGTCGTTGATACGGTCGAACGTCTCTATTTGGGGGTGCAGGACAAGAAGTGAGCACCGGCGTTTTTCGATTCCGATGCCCCGCGTGTAGCGACCTTCTGTCGGCTAGTGTCGACATGATTGGCGGGACCACTTATTGCTCGAACTGCGATACGCGGTTGGAAGTCCCCAAGCCGGCACGCCTGAGCGACTCGCACGAGGAAGAAGAGTTTCTGGAACTGACCACGGAAGATGTGGTCGAGCCGCAGCCGAAACCTCGGGCGTCCGAAAATGTCGTTGCCCAGGAACAGCCGGTCAAATTTGCCTCGCACCGAGAAGGCGCGGACGGAGAACTCGACCTGACACCGATGGTCGACGTGACCTTCCTGCTGTTGATCTTCTTCATGGTGACGGCCTCGTTTCAAATTCAAAAGTCGATGGAGGTGCCTGCTCCGAAAGACAACGCTCCCAGCGCTGTTGCGCAGCAGGATGAGGATCCCGAGGATGATCCAGACAATATTCTGGTGCGGATCGATTCGTTTAACACGTATTACGTCGGATGCGCGGCGTGGGATCAGGAACGCGAAGCACCGAGCGAGCAGGAACTGTATCGCCAGATTCGCGAAGCCCGGGCCTCGAATCCCTCGCAGCCCCCTCGAACGCTCTTGGTGATTGCCCACGTCGAAGCATTGCACGAAAAAGTGATCACCGCACTCGATGCCGGCGCGGATGCCGGAGTCGATTCGATTCGGTTGTTGTCGACCGAGGAAGATTTGTGACAACTCGGTAACCAGCCTGAACTCAACTGATTCGTTCACTAGCAGAGAATTAAGCCACGATGAACATTTCGGAATTCATCGACCTGATCGAAGCCCACGACTACATGGCCGATAATCAAATCGCTGCCATGCGTCGTCAATTGAATACCGGGCAGTTGGATCTCTCGATCGAAGAGTTGGTGCATTTCCTGCTGGATCGACAACGCCTGACCAAGTATCAGGCAAAGAAGCTCCTTTCCGAAGCAAGGTCGGGCATAACGGCCGAGTCCATCCCCGTCAGCGAGGGACGTCGCCGGGCACAGCAGAAATGGGTAGACGCCGCCCCGGTAAAAGAAGAGATCGTTGAGACCGAGCCCGATGACCTGGTTGCATTGGACGACTTTCCCCGCGATGAAGACGAAGCCACTGTCGATCCGCTGGAACTTGGGGGCCTCGATGGATTCGCCGGCGAACCAGACGAAGCAGATCCCTTTGCCAAAGGGCATAAAGGGAAAGCATCGGCTCACAAAAAGAAAACAAGTCGAACCAATCCGTGGGACTCTCCCCTGCTCCTGTTTGGCGGCGGCAGTCTCGTTTTGTTGTTGTTGGTTGGCGGTCTGCTTTACTTCTGGCTTGCATTCGACAGCGGCGACGACATGTTTCAGGCTGCCGAGAAAAGTTATCGCAGTGGATCGTATATTCAAGCCGGTGCCGAATACGACAAGTTCATTCGCCGCTTCCCTGATCATCCGAGCACTCCCCTGGCGAAAGTTCGGCTGGGCATGGCTGCTTTGTGGAACATGGTTGAAGGGACCAGTGACTGGGAACGAGCGCTGAAAACAACACAGGAGGTCCTGCCAGAGATTGATCAGTCCCCTGCGTTTGATGAAGCTCGACCCGAGTTGGCAACCATTCTTCCGGAAATTGCCTCTGGTTTGACTCTTCAGGCACAACAGTCGGGAAGCGTCGAGCAGAAGCAGCGGCAATCCGATCTGGCAAGTGCTGCCATGGAGTTGGTCAACGATCCGACTTACCTGCCGACCTCGCTACGCGAAGCTCAGCGATCACGGATCGAAGCGATTGAGATGGATCTGGTCCGTGTTCGGCGCGAAATCGACCGCGACCAGGCCAAGAACGAGACGCTTGCCAAGATCGAGCAAAGCACTGCTGAGGGCAAGTTTCAGCAGGTCTATCAGTTGCGACGATCGTTGGTCGATTCTTATCCTGGACTTCGCACCGATGAAAGCTTGATCGCCGCCGTCTCGTCAGCCGCTACGAAGCTAGTTGATCAGGTTATTCCACTCGATAACTTTCCCGCTCCGATTACCGAAGACCCAAGCGACATGAACTTGATGTCGGAGGTAACCCTGGTTCAGCGTGAGCCAGCCTTGCCGGCGTCGGCTAGTAGCGAGACGGCAGTCTTTCGCCTGGATGGTACGGCGTACGCCATCGAAATCGATACCGGCAAACTGTTGTGGCGGCGATACGTCGGTCTCGACGAAAACGCTCAGGCGATCACATGGTCTGCTGACGGAGATAAGTTGGTCGCGGCATTAATCGATACGCGGGAGAACTCGCTACTCGCAGTCGATCAGCGAACCGGAGATGTACTCTGGCAGCAGAAGTTCGAGAGCCCTTTGTTTCGCCCGAAAGTTTTCGAGAACTCCGTACTCGTGGCAGAGCGTAACGGCAAGGTATGGAAGCTTGCCCGCGAGTCAGGCGAAGTCATCGCCGCTGTTCAGCTCCCCCAAGAAATCTCAGCACCGCCGGGAATGTTGGAGGAGGTCGCCGGGGTTTATGTGGTGGCGGAGCATTCGAACGTCTATGTGCTTTCCCCAGACAACCTCATCTGCGGTGAAGTGATTCCTGTGGGGCACGAAGTGGGCACGATCACGGTAGAACCAACCGGCACGCTGCGGCAATTGTTTCTTTTCGAGAATGCCGGGCTCGAGTACAGCTTTTTGCATCTGTTCAGCGTCGATGCTGGGGGAACCGGGGCGAAGGTCACCCAAGATGTCGTTCGACAGGCTGGGCAGGTGCTGGTAGCACCGGTCATTACCGATGCTCGGCTGGTGGCAACGAACGATCGAGGGGAGGTGCTGGTTTACGAGGTTAATACTGCCGCCAAGGACGTACCGGTGCGTCTGGTTGCGGCAACCAAAGCCGATAGCTCGGAACCCATTTTAGGCTATGCGGTAGTGAGCCGCGGAGACTTGTGGGTGTGCGATCGACGAATGACCCGATACGTGATGCAGCTTTCACGGGGATCCGTCGTGCGAAAGATGGTCGATCACGATGGCGACACATTCGTGGCCAGGCCTCTCATTCGAGGCGACATGATCGTTCATGCCAGGCGAAGTACCAGTGCCGACGGCTACGTCATTGAGGCCCAGCGTATCAAGTCCAACAAGCTCGAAGACATCTGGCAAACCACTATCGGAACACCAACCGCCGGCCAGGCATTCAAGCTCAAAGACGCAAGTTCGCCTTTGGTCGCTACAACTCGTGGTGCCGTTTATCCACTGCCCAAGCTGGGGATGGGCAACGTTCAAATCCTCGACCAGCCGCAGTCTAAGCTGGAAGTCACGACCAAGCCGTATCATTTCGGTGATGGTCAAAAGGTAGATGACTCGAATCAGTTGTTTTTTCCGCCTGACGGCGAGAACCGTTCGATGGTGGTCCGTTCCAATGGTGGAAAGGTGGCAACGCGAGTCGTTGCCTGGGAGATTCCGGCCACCGCCAGAGCAACCAGCCCGCGCGTGTGGAACGACTATGTCTTGATCCCCACCAAGATCGGGCAAATCCTGGTGGTTGATGCCAAGTCTGGGGCGGCCGATGTTCAGCCATTTCAGCCGGAACTAGCATTTGGTGAAACAATTCACTGGTCGTATCCCGCGATTGTCGGTGGATCGACACCCTCGGTCGTCGTCAGCGATCAAGGGAATCGCCTGTTTCGTCTGGCGGTCGAGGCCAGCCCCGAACCTCACCTGACTGCCGTAGATGAGGTGAAGCTGACCGAACCATTGTCAGGTCAATTGGCCGTGGCGGGGCTGATGCTGGTCGGCGTTGGTAGCCAAGACGAGCAAGACGCTGTTCGCCTGTTCCAGCTACCGGAAATGGCGGAACAAACCCCGATCGCCGTCACCGGCGATATCGTCATGCCTCCTCGTTCTGTGGGAGGACGCGTTTACTGTGCAACCTCCAAGGATGGGCTCATTGCGATCCGAGATGACTTCTCGATCGCTTGGAAGTGCCCACTGAAGGAGATGGCAATTGCCAGTGGGCCGGTGCCGGTGAAGAACCTGTTGGCTATTTCGTTTACCCAAGGTCAGGTATGGCTGATCGATGAAGCGACGGGCGAACTGGTTACCGAGTTCAACGTAGGTGAACCTCTAGCGGACGGCCTGTCGTACTTCGACGGGCAGCTTTGGGCCCATGGCTACGATGGGACGCTGCATGGTATTTCGTTGGAAGGAATGGTGCCATGATGCGTTTTGCCAAACAAGCGAGAATTGCATGGGCATTCGTGCTGATGCTGGCATTCGCTGCGCCGTTAACGGCGCAAAATGGTGATCAGCCCGACGAGCAACAGATTCCGGTCGAGATGACCAAGCCTCTGATCGAGCGTGATCCGTACGATTTGGTTACGGTTGTATCGTCGAAGGATGGCAAGCCGCTGCGCATCATGTCCATCAACGAACCGGCATTTCGTGCCGGGGGAACCGAGCGAGGTGGTCATATAACGGTAGAACTGGCCGATATGCCTGGCCGCAAGTTTCAGATTGCGTGGCGAGATGTGCTCGCGTATCAGCCCTTTCCGCAATTGCTGGTCGACGAAGCCAAAAAGAACCTGAGCGATAAGAACTTTGATCTGGCTTTTCGGTATCTGCAGCGTCTCAACGACGAGTATGCCGGCTACCCCGGTACCGAGCGACTTCTTGAAGAGCTACTCGTTCAGAATGCGTTAGAGCGATTTCAAGCCAGAGCACTCGACGAAGCTTTGGGGATGCTCGAAGAAGCGAAACGCAAGTTTCCGAAAAAATCAGGCATGGATAAGTCGATTGAAAGTGTCGGCCTGCGTCTGGTGCAAAAGGAGATCGATGATCGTCAGTGGCAATCTGCTCGGAAATTAATCGATCGATTCGAGAGCGTCTACGGAGACCAATTCGCCGACAGTATCCGCAAGTGGCGTGCGGATCTGGCCCGGCGAGCTCAGCAGCAGATCGATCGCGCCAAGCAGCAAATCGCCAAGCAGGAATACCGAGCAGCATTGGAAGCCACCAATCTGGCGTTGGCGATCGATCCGACGATCCCCTTGGGGAAAGAACAACTGGAAGAGCTGATTCGACGCTACCCGCAGGTCCGGATCGCCACACTGGCCACCGGAGATGCCATGCCACCTCATGGGACTTTAACTTGGAGTGGTCGACGCAACAAACGGCTGATCTATCGCGACCTTACTGAAATCGTCGGCTATGGTCCCGAAGGGGGCGAGTACATATCACCGTTCGGTTCGGTCATTCGCCCGGTCGATCGGTTCGAGCTGTCGATTGTGTTGCGGGATCGACTGACGCCAGTGACTGGCTTTGACCTTTCCCGCCAGCTTCAAGATCCCGCTTCGCGGCAGGACGAAATCTTGGCGGAACTGACACCCCTGATCGAAAAGATTGCCGTCCGTGAAATCCGGCAAGTCGATCTGCGATTGAGGCTGCCCCATGTTCGGCCAGAGGCGCTACTGGGGTTTGTTCCACGAAAAGGAGACGTCTCGCAGTTCCCGATTCCACCGAATGGCCCCTACCGCCCGATAACGGTCCAAGAAGACGGGCAATACTTCGTTCCGGAAAAGGATTCAGGCCTCGCGGCGAATCGCCCCCCCAGTGAGATCCAGCTAATTCCTTTTGGGACAACATCTGATGCGATGCTCGCCCTGGAAGCTGGCGACGTTCACATGGTCGACCGATTAGACCCTGCGACAGCCGTTCGATTGTCAGTGGAAACTCCAGAGGATCTTGTTCTTGATCACTATCGCGCTCCGACACTGCATGTCTTAGTTCCTAATTTGAACAATCCCCATCTCAAGAATCGCGACTTTCGCCGTGGGCTATTGTATGGAATCAATCGTCAAGAGATTTTGCAGTCACGACTTCTAGGGGGCAAGGAACTGGACGGATGCCGGCTGGTGAGTGCTCCGATACCCAATGGGGTAAGTCCTGACGATCCCGTTTCGTACGGATACGATCTGTCGATCGCCCCCCGCAGTTACGAGCCACAGATGAGCATCGCGCTGCAGAAGCTGGCCGAAATCAAGCTGCGTGAAGATGCCGAGGAAAACAATCAGGCATTGGTTCCCTTGTCGAAGCTGGTGATTGGGCACCCCGATTCCGAAGTTTCTCGACAAACCTGTCTGGCAATCGTGCAGTATTACAAACGTTTGGGACTTCCTTGCGAGCTAAAGACGGTAAGTCCCGAGGTAACCGATCCAGCGGCCGTCGAGGTCGACCTGCTTTACGTCGAAGTTCAAATCGCCGAACCGCTGGTCGACGTTCCCCGGATGTTCGACCGGTACATCCCCCTCGTCCATCAAACGCAATACTTTCAACTGGCTTTACGGCAGATAGGGCAATCGCGAAGCTGGCAGGATGTTCGTGAACGATTCTGGTCGTTGCACCGCCTGGCTCATGATGACTTGCTGATTCTCCCGTTATTTCAACTCCAAGATTATTTCGTCTACCGACGGTCGCTCGGTGGAGTTGGGTATCAGCCGATGACGTTGTTTCAACAGGTCGAACGTTGGGACCTCGCACCCGCTTGGGATGTCGCGAAGAATTGATTCTCCATATATGAATTTACGACTGAAGACATTTCGATGGCTTTGCGGAGCGTGCCTGGCACTGCTCTGGGGGGCGTCGTGTGCTCAAGCCGCAGAGAACTTGCCGTGGGAGATCGCTCCGTATCGAACATTGGTCTGGATAGAGACACAGCCAGACTGCCATTGGGACGACGCGTTTTTCACACGTTTTACCCAAACGCTCAACGATACGCGTTACGCGACCAGCGGAGCAGTTTTGGCGACCGACATTCGACATGCTCCGCTACCGCTTGCGCGGTGGCTTACCGGTAACGTCACTGCCACTTCATTCACGGCTCGCCTGAAAAGCCTTGGAATTGGGGTCGAGCAGTACGATCGAATTCAGCTGATTTCTATCGAACATGACGGAGATTGGGCAATCGCTTTTCGCGAGTTCGATACCCTCACGCGATCTTGGGGAAGTGTCCATCGCACATCGGTTCGCCAGCGTTCGTTATTGTCGACAGCCACGTTACGGCTCATGTACGACAAGTTCTTGCCGCTGGCAAAAATAACCGATGTCGAGAAGCCCAATGTGGCTTTGGCCCTGAAAGCAACCACGCTGGTCGAGGAAGAAGGCCGCTCGCGTGAGCAACGCATCCGCGAGGCTGTGGCATTCGCTCCGCCCGTTGACGAGGTTGATTGGAGTAAGCTGCCCCCCCTGGGATCCTCCGAGGTACTTTACCCTGGCCAGATTCCTGGTCATGTGAGCGTGGGAGAGGCGATGCAGCCGATCTTGCGTCGCAACGATCGTCAGGGCAACC
Organism: Blastopirellula marina; assembly: GCF_002967715.1. Taxonomy (NCBI): domain Bacteria; kingdom Pseudomonadati; phylum Planctomycetota; class Planctomycetia; order Pirellulales; family Pirellulaceae; genus Blastopirellula; species Blastopirellula marina. Next base: position 5,727 of record NZ_PUIA01000069.1, on the reverse strand, counting down.
TGGTTCCAGAAAACGGAATCGTGGTGATGCCATGGACCTATGTAAGTTGCAACGCGAACGATGGTTTGCAAATCCGTGGCACCATGATCTCTGGCTACACCCAGCCCCTGCCAGGCCGGCGAAACGTTCGCACGCAGCGTTTGGCTCTGGGGGTGCGCCCCGCTTACGACGACACCGAGCTTAAGCTGGTCGATAAGTCAACCGAAGCGATGCCCCTGGCCGGGTACGAAGTCTATTCCAAAGATCCCGATGGACCAACGCTGCTGGGGGCTTCCGATGCCAGTGGAGGCCTACCGATCGTAAAGGATCCTCAATCCGCGGTTCGCACGCTTTACGTTCGCAGCGGTGGTAACCTGCTGGCCCGATTGCCGATTGTGCCTGGGCACGACCAAGCGATTACTGCGCGTATTCCCAATGACAGTCCTCGTTTACTCGCTGAAGGCTTTGTCGAGGGATGGCGCGATCAACTTGTCGATACGATGGCACGCCGACAGATTCTCGCGCAGCGTGTGCAGCGAAAGATTGAGCTTGGCGAACTCGACGATGCCAAGAAGTGGCTGGTTCAACTTCGATCCGAACGGACGGTCAATGAACTGGCGTTTGATTTGCGATCGGCTAAGGGACAGTTCCTGAAGGACAGCAAGCTCGATCCTATGATCAAACGCCGCATCGACGAACTGTTCGAGAAAGGCCAGCGCCTGATAGCGCAGGACAAAAGCTTGTTCGTCGAAGGAAATCTTGCCAAGCAATTGGAAGAAGCTCAAAACGCCCAGCGCTGATGGGCGTAATTATTGGCTAATCACGGTGGCGACATAGGCCACGATCGCTCCAAACACCGCCGAAGCTGGCAGGCCGAAGACCAATGCCATGATCAATTGCTTTTCGCGCCGTGTATAACGCGTAATCACGGGAATAGGAGGCGGAATCGCGCCCGATTTGCGCGAGTCACGAATGGTCTTCGTGTCCTGGTCCGCCATTAAAGCTTGAACGGTCGACTGCGAATACTGGCTGCCTTGTTCAGCGCTCGAGCCCGATCCGCTCTCGGAAAGCTCGTAAACATTCGAGCCTGCTTCGGTGTCGTTCAAACGAGCCGATTCGGCACCGGTGTAAACGGGCGGTGGCGGCTGCCAGGCCGACTTGATCGGTTGACCAGTGAAATCCGAAGCGCGATGATCCGATGCCCACGGTTCGAGACGGGCCACGACTTCGCTGGCCGATGCAATGCGGCGTAGCGGGTCCTTTTCCATCATTTCCGCGATGATTTCGACCAGTTCGCGATCGATGCTCGGATTAAAGCGATGCGGATGCAGTGGCGGTTCTTCGCAGTGCCGACGTGCCTTGTCTTTGACATTTCCGCCAGGGAAAGGAACTTTGCCCGTCAACGCGTAATAGAACGTGCAGCCGAGCGAGTAAATATCCCACTTGGCCGAGACGTCATGTGGATCGCGAATCTGTTCAGGAGCGAGGTAGTCGATGGTGCCGACGATTTTTCCGAGTTTGGATTCTTCGGAATTGTCGTTCATGAAGTCGGCCAGACCCAGGTCGGAAACCTTCGATGTTCCGTCACGGGTCACCAAGATATTGCCAGGCTTTACGTCGCGGTGAATCAGCTTCTTGTCGTGGGCATACGCCAAGCCACGTGCGGCCTGCGAAATGATACTCGCCCCTTGGTGTTGATTGAGGTGCCCTTTAGCTCGGACCAGGCGGCGGAGGTCGGTACCTGGGACGTATTCAGTCACCAGGAAGTGAACGTTACCGTCCTGACCGGCATCGTAGGCACGAACCAGGTTGGCATGATCCAGCTGGGCCTGCATCCGGATTTCGCGGAGAAACCGCCCAATCGACTCTGGGGTCGAACGCTGCTGCGGCAAAACTTTGATGGCGACTTCACGCCCCATAAAGTTGTGTTCGGCCTTGAATACCTGCCCCATCCCCCCCTGCCCGATCCAGTCGGTAATGACATAAGGGCCGAGGGTTAACTTGGTAAGACCTTTCGACAACTGATCGGCCTGATACTGCGTGAGCATTTTGCAGTTGATCAGGTAGTCAGAAAGTTCCTCATCCGAGAACTCGTGCTTGAGGGAGCCTTCGCGCAGCGTCTTCATGGCGTCCTCGAGCTGTTTGGCAGTCACGAGGCCGCTGGCTAGCGCGGAATCTCGAAATTTTTTAGTCTGAGAGCTGGACACCGTTAAGATCAATTGAAGAGGCTTGAGGCTCTATTAGTTTAACTTTCAGCAGCCGTTTCTGGGGAGGCTTTGCCGATCAATATTCTCCAAAAAACAGAACATTGTTTCTATGCTATTTACCTCGGAGATCGCTGTAAGGTTTTAATTTATAGGAAGTTATGCCAGATTGCTGGAATCGGGGCGGTTATCGTCAGCTTTTCCTTAGATACGGGATGTCCGATCACCAATTCCGCGGCATGCAGTGCGATACCGGCTGGAAATGGAGCTGAGCTTCCGTACTTTCGGTCTCCTAAAATGGGGACTCGACGGCTGGCCAGTTGAACGCGAATTTGATGCTTCCGGCCGGTCAAAAGTTTGATAGTGAGATGATAGCCAGTTGGGACTTCTTCGACGGACTCGACCAGCAGTTCCCCTTTTTGCCCACCAGCCGTTTGATGCCGGGAAGCGATCATGCGGTGATTTTTCTCGTCTTTGCGGATCCAATCGGTCAACTTGCCGGTTTCAACGACACCGCTTCCCGAAACAATTGCCTGGTAGGTCTTTTCAGTGGTGCGTTCTCGAAATTGTTCATTCAGTCGTTTGGCAGCCTTAGAAGTTTTGGCAAATAACAAAACACCGGTCACCATACTATCGAGTCGGCTCACAACGCCCAGGTAGACGTTCCCCGGTTTGTCGTACTTTTGCTTGAGATACGCTTTTACGAGAGTGACCGCACTTTCCTCCCCTTCGCGAACCCCCATTGTCGAGAGGCCTGGAGGTTTCATGATGGCGATCAGGTGGTTATCTTCGTACAGAACTTCCAAGGGAGCCAACGCAGCACTTTCCGGTAAATCAATGATGGCGAAATTCGCTGAATCTCTCATTTTGGCCAGTCAGTCTCCGCGACGGCAACTCCTGTTAAAGGAGGCGGGCTACGATGTTACGGTAATTACTCCGAGCCCGCATGCGGAAACTCCTCCTCGTCTAGACGAAACGCCACGGGAATCGGTTCTAAGAATCGCCCGAGAAAAAGCCGAAGACGTGGCGAGCCGAGTAGACCAAGGAATCATTTTGGCTGGGGATACGCTGGCAGAACTCAACGGTCGACCTCTCGGCAAACCGGCCGATCGGGAACATGCTCGAGAAATTCTACGAGCTTTACGGGGACACGATCATTTCGTCTGGTCGGCCATTTGTCTATGGCGTCGGCCGATGGACGAAGTATTGGTCGATGTCGATCGAACGACGGTGAAGATGGCCCCTCTTTCCGATGACGAGATCGAAGAGTACCTCGATTCAGGCCTATGGGAAGGTAAAGCAGGTGCGTTTGGTATCCAGGACCGCACCGGATGGGTGGAAATCGATGAGGGAAGTCTCACCAATGTGGTTGGGCTACCGATGGAACTGTTCAGGCAAATGCTGAGTCGGTTCAACGAGTAAGCACTTCTTCAATCACGGCGTATCAATGAAAGAATCTCATCAGCATACGACTTCGTGGCCAAAGTGGATGGTTGTCATCTTGGCAGTGCCATTTATTTACGTGCTGAGCAGCGGGCCTGTTATCGGTTTGGCATTTTGGCTACGGGAGTCGACCGGCTGGGATGGCTTTTACCTGGTATTGTGGCTTTATTACCCGATCATCATTCTCGGCCACGACAATCCCCTGGACTATTACATCGAGTGGTGGGTCGTCGACGTGTTCAATACCGTAGGGCCAGGTTAGAACCCGCCTTGGTAGTCGGAAAGCAGTTCTCGATCGGACAAAATGATCGGGCTTTTACGACCCAGAAAGAAAAATGCCGAGGCAGCGTCCATGGCCTGTTTCTTTTTGGCGAGATAGTAGTCGAAATATTTCAGCCAGAAAAAGGAAATCCGCGAGGCAAAGCTGACTGCTCCTCGCATTCGCTGCGAAGAAAAGAAGCTCAGCATGAAATATCGCAGCGACCAGGCCAGTGCGACGCCTGGTCCGCAACTGATGCCGCTGTCGATCTCTTCAAAATGTCTGAATAGCCGACGATGCCCCAAGCGGGTAAAGCGGGTGAAGTCGTACTGGCGACCGTGTACCTGTTGAATGAACGGCGTATCAGCGTAGACGACGCCGTCATCCTTCAGCACACGATAAATTTCGTCGACGCAGCGTGTCGGATCGACGACATGCTCTAACACTGCTTGAACGATGACGGCATCGAAGACGCCATCGCGAAATGGCAAATCGTGGGCATCGCAAATGACTTTAGTTTGGGGACCCCACGAAACATCCGTTTCAACCCATTCGATATCGAGATCTCTCAAAGCTTCGCCAAGGCCTGCTCCGACGACCCCACCGCCCACGACAAGCACACGCGTTCGCCCCGGACGACTCTTAAGCAGATCCAAAAGCTTCTGAGCATTGCGATCGGCGTTGATGTTCAGCGAGACGTCCGGAATCCGATGGCTGATCCACTCACGCCATTTGGGGATCGATCGAAAGAACGTGTCTTCCTTTTTCAGGAACGATTGGGTGTCGAAGATGCTGTTGTCTTCGCGGACCAGGATCGGGACCCCTTCGGTAGTTGGGAACTCCGAGCGACACTGGGGATCAGTGCAAACGACCGTATCACCGCGCAGCTCTAACCCACCATGACATTTAGGGCACGAGGCAATCTGCCAATCGAGAAACGTTGCCATGCGCGGCGAATCCTTGAATACGAGGACAAAATCAGTCCAGAAATCGATTCAAGGATAGGTTGGGATTCGAAATACGATGACGATAATCTGGCCTCAGGGAGCCAAAGACGTGGGAACAAAGATCGCTTTACTAGTTGTTCCCGTCGATGACCCCAGAAACGTTAGCCGGTTCTTCCGATTCTAACGATGAAGAGGGTTCCAAATCCTCTTCGTCAGGAGCCTCGCTCAGCGGAACGTAATCGTCAGGAGTCGGCCCCAGATCAAACTCTCCATTGGAGGTCCTCAGAATTCGCTGAGTGAAACTTGATTCGTTCGTCAAACCTGGTGCCTCGACGATGATCTCACCGCTGGCCTTGCTCCCTTTGACGTCGAAGGACCAAAAGTCATCGGACTTGAACTCGTCATCCGCCTCGACGGAGTCGAAGATGTTGGCGCTGACGGATTCAATCTCTCCGAGTTCGCGTTTGACATCGGGATGGTCTTTGAGTTGACGCTGGACCTCGACTTCCATCTCTTCCATAAAGAAGAGCCCAGAACCATCGGAGAATGCTCCCAACCCGAGAACACCCAGCATGCAGCCGCCGCACCCGAGGCAGGCAATCACGGTAATCGCGCCGACCACGCCTAAGATAATAAGGACCGGATTGTTACTGGATCCGGTACGAAACGAGCGGCGTGTGCGGTCCATCGACATAGAAGTACCTTCGGGATTCCCTAACCAGTGATTTACCTAGAAGCAGTGATGCAGCAGTTGTACTTTGACACGGCGCAATAAAAAAGCCCCGCTTGAGTTAAGCGGGGCTTTGGAAGTGTAAATGAATCCGGCGATACCTACTTTCGCACTGGTGGGCACTATCATCGGCTGGTTGTGCTTAACTGCTGTGTTCGGAATGGG